>CAJOGQ010000068.1 GCA_905234125.1 uncultured Bacteroidaceae bacterium
CCGCGAGGGCATCTGCGGCATGTGCTCGCTCTACATCAACGGTACGCCTCACGGCAAGACCGAGCGTGGAGCCACCACTTGCCAGCTCTACATGCGCAAGTTCAACGAAGGCGACACCATCACCATCGAGCCTTGGCGCTCAGCAGGTTTCCCTGTTATCAAGGACTGCATGGTTGACCGCACCGCCTTCGACAAGATCATCCAAGCAGGTGGCTACACCACCGTCCGCACTGGTGCTCCACAGGATGCCAACGCCATCCTCATCCCCAAGGAGGATGCTGACGAAGCAATGGATTGCGCTTCTTGCATTGGATGCGGTGCCTGCGTTGCAGCCTGCAAGAACGGTTCGGCTATGCTCTTCGTCAGCTCGAAGGTCAGCCAGCTCGCCCTCCTTCCACAAGGTCGCGTAGAGGCTGCCCGTCGTGCCAAGGCTATGGTGGCCAAGATGGACGAACTCGGTTTCGGTAACTGCACCAACACCCGTGCCTGCGAAGCCGTATGTCCCAAGTGCGAAACCATCGCCAACATCGCCCGTCTCAACCGCGAGTTCATCAAAGCAAAGTTGGCCGATTAAGCATGCTCCCAATTGGCCAACAGATGATGGCCGATTGCACAGACTTACACATTATTATATATATAAGAGCGTCGTGGAGAATTCCGCGACGCTCTTTCATGATATCTTGTGGGGAGATTTTTGGGGAGAATTTTGGTGGGATGGAATTTTATGCGTACATTTGCCCCCAAACTCTGTAGAATTATAAACTTAAGGACATGAAAATTGGAGACCGTGCGCCCGAGGTTTTGGGCAAAGACGAGAATGGAAATGAAATCCGTCTGAAGGATTTCGAAGGTAGGAAACTGGTGCTGTACTTCTATCCGAAGGACAACACGAGCGGATGCACTGCCGAGGCTTGCAGTCTGCGCGACCGCTACGGCGAGTTGCAAGGCAAAGGCTATGAGGTGGTGGGCGTGAGCAAGGATTCAGCCACGTCGCATCAGAAGTTCAAGGAGAAGCACTCGTTGCCTTTCCCGCTGATTGCCGATGTGGACAGGACGCTCTTGGAGGCCATGGGGGCATGGGGCGAGAAGACCATGTACGGCAAGAAGACCATGGGCACTATCCGCACTACTTTCATCATCAACGAGCAGGGCATCATCGAGCAGATCTTCGCCGGCAAGCAGGTGAAGACCAAGGAGCATGCCGAGCAGATTTTGGAAGAGGCAATCAAGTAGAAAGATGAACACAAAACACATACTGTTCCTGCATCTGATATGGCTCGCGCTTCACGGAGTCAGCCACCCTACTCGACTATGGATTCGAGGTGATGCGGGTATGGCGGGGACGGAACGAAATCAACTAAATGAACGATATGAGCATAATGAGAACAATCGTTGTAACGCTGTTACTGCTGATGCCCCTGATGGAGATGGCTAAAGAGAAGGAGCTGAAGCCAAGGTTGGTGGTGTGTACCGACATTGCGCCGGCTGATGTGGAACCCGATGACATGGAGTCGATGGTGAGGCTGATGGCCTATGCCGACTGCTTCGAAATCGAGGCGCTCATCACGTCGGTGGGATGGAACTGCGACCCCTATCCTGCAGACTGGGCGGAGTATCTGTATCGCGTGGTGGAGGCCTATCGGAAGGATGTGCCGAAACTGATGAGACGGTCAGGACAAGTGAAGTTTCTGCCGATGTGGCAGGAGAATGACCGTCAGGAGATGGGCTACTGGCCAAGTGCGGACTATGTGAGAAGCCGTTGCGTGATGGGCAGTGAACGGGGTGGCATCAAGGTCATCGGCGAGGGAAACGACTCGCCTGGCAGTGAATTGCTCATCCTGTTGGCCGACGAGGATGACCCACGCCCCATCTATGTATCGGCATGGGGAGGAGCCAACACGCTGTCTCAAGCCATCTGGCGAGTGAAGCAGACACGGACGGCAGAGGAACTGGAGAAATTCGTGAAGAAGTTCCGCCTCTTCACCATCACCGACCAAGACATGCAGTACAGCATGCGCATGAACCGTGCCTACAGTTCCCATCAGTGGCTCAGAAGGGATTTCGAGGATGCTCTGCAGTTCATCTGGGATGAGGGTGCATGGCAAGAGCAATGCGAATTGGGGAAACAGCATTGGCAACAGCATGCTGACTACATCCAGGGGAAAGGCGCATTGGGCAAGGAATATCCCAATTACAAGTGGGGGGTAGAAGGTGACACACCGAGTTTCCTCTATGTAATGCCTCATGGTCTGAACGACCCCGAAGACCCACATCAGGCAGGTTGGGCAGGTTATCATGAGCGTGGCATCTGTCCCGACTCGCTCACCACAGCCTGGAACAGTTGGGAAGAGCCGACACGCAGTATCAGCATCGGCTACAAGACCCGCTTCTATCCCGACGAACTCAACGACTTCATGGCTCGCATGCAATGGGCAGATGAGGGTCTTGGCAATCGAAATCCGCAGGTGGTGGTGAATGGGAAGAAAGGCCGTCAGCCCATCTTCATCAAGGCCAAGGCTGGCAAGACGATCCGTCTTGATGCCTCAAAATCGACCGACCCTGATGGAGATGCGCTCACATTCCATTGGTGGAAACAGCCTGAAATCGGAAAAGGAACGCTGGAGCTCACAGGTTTCGACACCTCCAGACTTACAGTATCGATACCCTCCGATGCCACAGGCCAAACCTTCCATCTCATCTGCGAGGTACACGACAACGGCCCCTTCAAATTAGTGGCGTATCGTCGTGTCATCCTCCAAATTCAATAATCCATCAACAAAAGAAAAGGCCTCCTATCTGAGGAGGTCTTTTCCGATATCTCTTCTGAAGTATTTCCCTTCGAACTTGATCTTTCCAGCTTCGGTGAAGGACTTGACAAGAGCTTCGTTCTGGGTCTGACCGTAGGAACTGACTGCGATGACACGTCCACCAGCCGTCACCACCTGTCCATCCTTGAAGGCTGTGCCTGCGTGGAACACAACAGAACCCTGCACTTCGTCGATGCCCGTGATGGGGAAGCCCTTCTTGTATGCCTGTGGATAACCACCGCTGACCATCATGACGCAGACAGCAGAACGGGGGTCGAACTCAAGGGTCCTGGTGTCGAGATTGCCCTCTGCCACACCTTCAAGTAGATCCACGAGGTCGCTCTTGATGCGAAGCATGACAGTTTCCGTCTCTGGGTCGCCCATACGTACATTATATTCGATGACCACAGGGTCACCAGCCTTGGCATAGGCATAATCTCGATCTACCTTGATGAGTCCGAGGAAGATAAAGCCTTTATAGTCGATGCCTTCAGAAGCGAGACCTTCAACTGTAGGCTTGACGATGCGTTCCTCCACCTTCTTCATCCATTCAGCATCCGCAAAAGGAACGGGAGACACACTGCCCATACCACCTGTGTTGAGACCCGTGTCACCCTCACCAATACGCTTATAGTCCTTGGCTTCAGGCAGAATCTTGTAATTCTTACCATCCGTCAGCACGAAGACAGAACATTCGAGACCTGAAAGGAATTCTTCAATGACAACAGTGGCACTGGCCTCGCCAAACATGCCATCAAGCATGCCACGAAACTCCTTCTTGGCCTCTTCAAGAGTGGGCACAATCAGCACGCCCTTACCAGCACATAGTCCATCGGCCTTGAGCACGTAGGGAGGCTGAAGGGTTTCGAGGAAAGCGATGCCCTCGTCGATGTTAGTACCATTGAAAGAACGATAGGCCGCTGTGGGGATGTTATGACGCCCCATGAAACTCTTAGCGAAATCTTTACTGCCTTCGAGCACGGCACCAGCCTTTGAAGGGCCAATCACGGGGACATTCTTCAACTGACTATCCTGCTTGAAGAAGTCATAGACACCCTTCACGAGGGGATCCTCCGGACCCACCACCACCATATCGATGGCGTTCTGAACGACGAAGGTCTTGATGCCTTCGAAGTCATCAGCCTTCAATGGAACATTCTCACCCACATCAGCTGTTCCAGCATTTCCAGGTGCAATAAACAATTTCTCAATTTTAGGGCTTTGGGCTATCTTCCAAGCCAAGGCATGCTCTCTGCCACCACTGCCAAGTAGGAGTATTTTCATTGACAATTATAGAATTTACGATTTATGATTTGCTTTTCAAAGTGCAAAGATAGTTCTTTTGAGTGAAAAGTGAAGAGTGAAAAGTGAAAAATCAAAGATACTCACCGTCTGAAAGGCCGGTAATATAGATTTTTCACTTTTCACTCTTCACTTTTCACTTCTTTTCCCTACCTTTGCAACAAATTTTTTATTCAACAGACAAAAAATGAGCGCAAAGACTCTTGCTAACACGTTGACACGAACCGTTGAAGAGCTGGCACGTCCAGAATCGTACAAGGATCTCTATCATGAGCACAGCGACGGTGTGCCATTGCCATCAAGCGAAGTGCTACAGAAAATCGTGGAACTTGCCCGAGGAATTATCTTTCCCGGCTATTATGGTCGTTCGTGCATCGACACAAACACGCTGAAGTATCAGTTGGGGGTGGACACCGAACAACTCTATTCACTGCTCGTCACACAGATTCAGGCTGGTTTATCTTTCTCGAACTTCGAGTCAGGCACGGCTGTTTTTGCCGCCTACAACCAACATACCATCCATGTGGAGATGCGTCGCATGGCGGAGGAACGTGCTGAGAAGTTCATCAACTATCTGCCAGAACTGCGCCGTGTGCTGGCCACTGACGTGGTGGCGGCCTTCAATGGCGACCCTGCTGCGAAGAACTACGCCGAGATTATCAGTTGCTATCCCGTCATCAAGGAACTGACTGTCTATCGTATCGCCCACGAACTGTGGAACCTCGAAGTGCCACTCATCCCTCGTATGTTGACAGAGATGGCTCATTCAGAGACAGGAATCGACATCCACCCAGGTGCGACGATTGGGGAATACTTCACCATCGACCACGGAACAGGTGTAGTGATTGGCGAGACCAGCATCATCGGCAAGAACGTGAAACTCTACCAAGGTGTGACCTTGGGTGCCAAAAGCTTCCCATTGGATGCTGACGGCAACCCCATCAAGGGCATACCTCGTCATCCTATCTTGGAGGACGACGTCATCGTCTATTCCAACGCTTCCATCTTGGGCAGAATCACCATCGGAAAGGGAGCCGTGATTGGTGGCAACATCTGGGTGACGAAGGATGTGCCGGCAGGAGCAAGCATAACACAGAAATAAAGTATTATGACAGAATTCAAGATAATCGCAAAGACCTTCCAAGGTTTGGAAGAAATCCTTGCAAAAGAACTCATCAATTTGGGTGCCAACAACGTCGAGATGGGTCGCCGCATGGTGGCTTTCACTGGCGACAAGGAGATGCTCTACAAGGCAAACTTCTGCACCCGCACTGCTGTGAAGATTCTGAAGCCCATCAAGGAGTTTAAGGCTACCGATGCCGATGAGGTGTATGAAGTGGTGAAGCAGATTGATTGGGAACGCTACATGGACGTGAAGAACACGTTCTTGGTTGATTCCGTCATCTTCAGCGAGAACTTTCGCCACTCTAAGTTTGTGGCCTATCGTGTGAAGGACGCCATTGCTGACTATTGGCGTGAGAAGACAGGCGACCGTCCGAATGTGGGCATCAGCAATCCTGACATCCGCATCAACGTACACATCGCTGAGAACGACGTGACTATTTCCCTCGACTCGTCGGGCGAGAGTCTGCATCAGCGTGGATACAAGACAGCCACCGTGCCTGCTCCCCTCAACGAGGTGTTGGCGGCAGGCCTCATCATGCTGACAGGATGGGATGGCGAGTGCGACCTCATCGACCCCTTCTGCGGTTCAGGCACCATCCTCATCGAGGCGGCCTTAATTGCCCAAAACGTCTATCCTGGCGTGTTCCGCAAGGAGTATGCCTTCGAGAAATGGAAGGACTTTGATGCCGACCTCTTCGACCGTATCTACAACGACGACAGCCAAGAGCGTGAGTTCGACCATAAGATTTATGGCTATGACATCAACCGTCAGGCCGTACAGATAGCCACTGACAACGTGCTGAACGCAGGTGTAAAGGACATCGTGAGTGTGGAACAACGCGACTTCTACGAATTTGAGAAGCCTCTCGACAAGGCCATCATCATCACCAATCCTCCATACGGCGACCGCATCACCACTGATGACATCTTCGACCTCTACGAGACCATCGGCAAGAACCTGAAACGCAACTTCGCAGGCAACGATGCTTGGATCATCAGCCACCACGAGGAACTGTTCGACAAGATTGGGTTCCGTCCCTCCACCAAATACGCCCTATTCAACGGTTCGTTGGAGTGCGAGTTCCGCAAGTACCAAATCTTCGATGGCAAACTGAGAGAACGCCGTGAAGAAGGTCTGGACATCAAGAGCGATGAGGAACGTCGCCACAACCTTAAGTTCAAGCCTCACAAGAAGAATGAGGATGGCGAATGGGCCAGCGAACGCAAGACGGAGAACGAAAGCCACTACTTCAAGTCAAAGCCTTTTAAGGAAAGACCTCAAAAGGATAAGCCATTCGAGGAAGAGGTGAGCAGAAGATGGGGCAAGGACAGCCGCTGGATGGAGTTCGAGGCTGAAGATGAGGAAGAGGCTGAAATCATCAATCGCCACCTTGGCAAGTGGGGCGACCGCAGGATCTATGCCAACTCTGGTTCACGCACGGAACGGACATCCCGTTCAGAAGAGCGCCATACTGACCGTGATTCACGTCAGGCAGCCAGAAAAGCTTTCTTCTCTGGCAAAGGCGACGCTAACGAGAGAAAAGGGTTTGGCGAGGGTCGCAAAGGCGAGAAAAATGAGCGACGTCCACGTCGAGATGATGAGCGACCTGCTCGTAAATTTGACGGACAGAGAGACGGAGATCGTCCGTTTCGAGGAAAAAAGGACGAGAAGAAGTAAAGATCACCCGTAAGGTGTCAAGATTGTACTGATGGCCAAAGGAGAGCAACATCCCTTTGGTCATCAATTGTTTTGCCTGTTCTGGTTTGCCTCGAAAGCCATGAATCACCCACGGCTGGGCTACCCTACCCTCTCGTCGGCAAGAGGATTCGAGTTCACGACGCAACATCAGCAACTCGTCAAATGCCCTCACGCAATGAATGACCATCGGCTTCTGCACCTCCTCTGCAAGGGATATCTGGGCACGAAAGGCCTCCATCTGCACAGGCAATGCCCCACCCTTCACTTTATCCAAGCCACACTCCCCTATCGCCCACACATCCTCACGTTTCGCCACCTCGCGCATCAAGGTGACCGCTTCTTGCCAACTCTCCGTCACCTTCCAAGGATGCAGACCTATCGAGAGTCTCACCCCTTCTGGATAAGTCGGCAACAAATCAGCCACATCCACATTCAGCAGACATGGCTCGCCTTCTATTATATAATATGTGTGAAAGTTGAACACAGTTGAGAGTTTAGAGTTGAGGGTTTAGAGTTTAGAGTTACCAATGAAATTCGTCGGGGACGGGGTCGTAGCCACTGCCTCCCCAAGGATGACATCGCAGGATGCGTCGGCATGCCAAATAGAAACCCTTGAAGGGGCCATGTTTCTTGATGGCATCGACGGCATAACGCGAACAAGTCGGCGTATAACGGCACGAAGGAGGAAGCATCGGCGAAATGACTGCCCTATAGAAATAGATGGGTATCAGGAGCAGGTAAGAGAGGACTGAGTTGATGATTGAAAGGAAACGCATGGAGAGTTGACAGTTGACAATTGACAGTTGAGAGTTGAGGGTTTAGAGTTTAGAGCTCATGGTTGAGAGTTGGCGTTTATCCTCTCTGCAATTCTTACCAATGCCTTCCTCATGCTCTTCTCCACCATCTTGTAGGTTGGGAGCGAGTCGGTGATGCACACAAAGGCCAGCACTAATCGGTAATCTTTGCCCTCCAAGGCATCCCAAAGGATGTGCTTGTTCAGTCGATATGCCTCACGCACCAACCGCTTCATACGATTACGGTCAACAGCATGGCGAAAACGTTTCTTCGGCACAGACACAAGGATGCTCACAGGTGGTTTCCTCTCCAGATCCCCATCACTCCCATCCACTTCCATCTTCATAAAAACAACACGCAGGGGAAATACTGCCATTGAAGCATTTCCTCCTGCGAAAAGTTTATCGATGACGATCTGGCTGGTTAGCCTCTCACTCTTATCTAATGTACAATTCATAATTCATAATGTATAATATTCCCCCACTGTCCGAATGGCTATTATATATTATCTATTGTACATTATAAATTATTGTAGCGTCTTGGCAAAAGCCTCGATGATGGCTGGCACAGAGCGAAGTTCGGCTGTAGGCTGATAGTCCACATGGATACCCACCTCCTCAGCTGCCTTGATGGTCTTTATGCCCAGACAAGCCACCTTGATGTTCCGTTGCTTGAAGTCAGGGAAATTCTTCACCAACGAGTGGATACCCTCTGGCGAGAAGAACACGAGCATGCTATAGTCGAAGGGTTCGTCTGATTTGAAGTCGTTGGGCACCGTATAGTACATCACAGCATCGTCGTAATCCACCCCAATCTCGTCCAGCATGTGAGTCAGGTCATCGGTGTGAGCTGAAGACTGTGGCACGAAATACTTCTCATTGCTATGCTTGGCGATGATGGGCATCAGGTCTGGAATGAGCCCCGACTCAGGGAAGAAGTTCTTGCGTTTGCGATACTGCACATACTTCTGAATATAGAGCGACACCTGCTCCGACTTGCAGAAATACTTCATATCGTCAGGTATCGACACACGCAGTTCCTTGCACAAGGCAAAGAAATGGTCAATAGCATGACGGGATGTGAAGACGATTGCGGTGTGACCTGGAATAGACACTTTCTGCTGACGGAAATCCTTCGAAGTCATCGGCTCTATCTTGATGAAGGGTCGGAAGACCAGATCAATGTCGTATTTTTTTGCAACCTCAAAATAGGGTGACTTTTCCGTTTGAGGTTTTGGCTGTGATACCAAAATCTTTGTTGCCATCAATACAATATATTTTTGACGATAAAACTCTCACTAAACCACATCGCCAAATGCCCCACCACCAAGGCTGGAAGCAATTCGACGCTGCAAAAGTACAAAAAATTTAGCAAATACGCACATTTTATGCCCCTAAAGTTGATGCACAGCTTATAAAATAATAGCAATTCGTACAAAAAGCCTACCAAAATGGTACTCCAAATGACAATTCCTCTGTCCAAATCGAAGAACACATCCATCAGCGCAATAGGGTAAAAAAGGAAGGCTGTCAAGGAGGTCATCAGGAAGTAACCAGACATCCAGGAATGGCTCGATTCAGGGTCAAAAAACACCCAATTCACCATCACATACATCCACGCTTTGAGATAGATGAAACAAAAAATCACCACATAGCCTGCGCCAAACAACCAATAGGGCACATCCAATGCCACACCCACACGACTCTGATTGAACAAATCGTCGAAAAAGATGACAGACAGGCTCAAGGCACTCACCGTCATCAGCAGAAACGCATGAAGCGCCTCACTCGTGTTGTCCTCCTTCTCATCGCCCTTCACATAGAGGCGTTTATTGGTGAAGAAAGCCTTCAGCTGAAACAGCAGGCCTGCACGGCTACGAAAGATCACCCAAGCCAGCACGAAGAACATCAGCACCATCCCCCCCACGATATAGTCATCACTCGACGTCCTGTAGCCCAGTTCCTTCATCGCCACAGTGCGTCCAGGCACACTCGTCCCTATCCGATAGAACTCTGTGCCATTGATGGCATTCGAGTCACCCACCGTCCAGACGCTGTCACTCCTCATATCCTAACGCCCGAAAAACGCCCCACGAATTCTCTCCTGATACTTCTCCGTTTCCTCCCAAGGGAACAGCGTCACTTCCATCTCCTTATCGCCCCAATATCTATTCACAAACTTCTTCACCACCTTTTCTGTTTTTCTGCCAAAGTGCCCATACGAAGCCGTCTCCTCATAGATCGGCTTGCGCAGGTCGAAACGCTCCTCGATAGCCTTCGGACGCAAGTCGAAGATCTCCCCAATCTTCATCGCAATCTCTCCATCCGACAACGCCACCTTCGACGTTCCGTAAGTGTTCACATAGATGCTCACAGGTTGCGCCACACCAATCGCATAACTCAACTGCACCAGCATCTCGTCAGCCACACCAGCCACCACCATGTTCTTGGCGATGTGACGAGCCGCGTAGGCCGCCGACCTGTCCACCTTGCTGGGATCTTTGCCAGAGAAGGCACCTCCACCGTGCGCACCACGACCGCCATACGTGTCCACAATAATCTTTCTGCCCGTCAAGCCCGTGTCGCCATGAGGACCGCCTATCACAAACTTGCCCGTCGGATTCACATGATACGTGATGCCCTCCTTGAAAAGGGCGCTTATCTTCTCGTCCCCAATCTCAGCAATAACCCTTGGAATCAAGATGTCGATAATATCCTTCTTTATGCGAGCCAGCATCTGCTCGTCTGCTTCCTCCTGCGTCAGTCCGTTCGCCTCCGTAGGAACAATAAACTCATCGTGCTGAGTGCTCACCACAATCGTGTGAACCCTCAGAGGCTTTCCATCCTCACCATATTCAATTGTCACCTGACTCTTCGCGTCAGGCCTCAGATACGTCACTTCCTTGCCGTTGGGACGCACATATGTCATCACCTTTCCCTCCCTGCGGATGTCAGCCAACACCCTCAAGATGCGATGCGAGAGGTCGAGCGACAACGGCATGCAGTTCTCCGTCTCGTTCGTCGCATAGCCAAACATCATGCCCTGATCGCCAGCACCCTGCTCCTCAGGATTCTCGCGTTCCACACCACGGTTGATGTCACCACTCTGCTCGTGGATGGCATTCAGCACCCCACAGCTTTCGCCGTCGAACTTATACGACGACCTCGTGTAACCAATCCTGTTGATTGTATCTCTGGCAATCTCCTGCAAATCCACATACGCATTGCTCTTCACCTCGCCAGCCAGCACCACCTGACCCGTCGTGACCAACGTCTCGCAAGCCACCTTCGACTCAGGGTCGTAAGCCAGCAGATTGTCCAATACAGCGTCGCTGATCTGGTCAGCCACCTTGTCGGGATGTCCCTCCGACACAGATTCCGATGTAAAAAAATATCCCTTCATCATGATTTACTATTTGACGATTTACAATTTACAATTTATTTGACGATCTGATGTTGTCAAATCGTATATGAACTTGATGAGAAAAGAATGGAGGAAAATGCACTGACAAACACACACCTCAGAGGGAGGCTTTTCCTTTGTCCTTTTAGCATTTTTTACCGTGGTTGCAAGCAGCCCAAATCCGCAAGTAAGTGAGCACAATGTAAATTTACTTACACATTGTCGAACGAAAGCGGATTATCCAAATCTTTCCACATTGTTTTCGGCTGCGAAGGTACGGCAAAATTAGGACATGACCAAATAAAAATCCCTATTTTGTATGCGATAGAGAGAGCTGGCAGCTCAACATGCACGAAACGCCAGCTCACAGTCAACGAAACGGCGGCTCATTATACCTGAGCCGCCGTTTCATGAAATGAGATCTTTTATTCTTTTTTCTTACCAATCTGCACATTCGTATCACCGGTCACAATAGCGGTAGAACCATAGCCTGCACCATAGACATTGCCACGGATATCAGCACCCTTGACGGTCTTCTTCTGATAATATTTTTCACCAGCCTGGGCCGTGCCAGTAGCTTGGGTATATTGTTCTTCATTGAGGGTATAGTAGCCAGCCAAATCTTTACCCTCTTCAATACTCACTTCCTCATACACTTCTGCACCGATGTTTGTGCCCACCTTCACCGTTGGGTTGCCAATCACTGGTGCAGCATTACCACCACCAAAGACTTCGCCAATGGCTCCAATGGCACCCTTAGCATGCGAAGGAATAGGATAACCTTTGTCATAACCCGCATCTACTGTGGAATACTTCACGCTTGCCCCTACAACCCTTGCATTGTCTTCGATGACAGCATTGTCATTATTGTAATATTTGCCCTCAAATACATCAATATTCACCGTTGGGTTACCCACCATTGTAGCAGTTTTACCCAAACCGCCACCATAGATTGCGCCTATGCTGGTGAACGAGTTCACATTCACTGTTGGAGAGGCGTAAGGTGTTCCATTTGTCGCAAAAACAGTAGCCCCCGTATTGTCATTCTCTGATTCACGCGGTTTCCACACCCATTTCGGAGCCTCAGTCGTACCTTCATTTATCTGTTTATAACCATAAATCGAGTATCCAGCCTGATTTCCACCACCATAAAGTTCGCCAATGATGAGAGGACGGCAACCTGTCTCTTGAATGTTCATGGTGATAGACCCACGAATGGTTCCACTTATATTGTTTCCTCCAAATACACGTTCGAAAGTTCCATTTGTAATATTGAGCACCACATTACTCTGAATATCTGCATTCTCTGCACCACCATACGCAGCCTTTAGACCCGGTATACATGCCAAGTGCAACTGAGCCTCCGCATCCATCGGTGCACTCTTTCCACCTCCGTATGCCTCATCCACACAGAAATCACATCCTCCGCCTTCGTCCAACATAGTTACTGCTGTTTGGCGCACATTACCCTTCGTATTCGAGCCACCAAAGACACGGTGAACCAATCCACCGAAGATATTCACGGAAGCCTTACCAGAGCCATATCCATAATTACTTGCTCTGTCTGCAGCAGTCTGAGCATTAGTAGCATCAATATCGTACGCATAAAATCCCACATTGGCACCAGGGTTAGGGATATCATGTCCTTGAGCATCTTTGCCGATGGCATCCTTACCATTACCACCACCAAACACCTCTTCTATCTCATACGTACCGTTGATAGCCGGTGTCGAGGCAGCATTACCGCCACCATAAACGTACTGAATACTTGTCAGACCGCAACCATCAATAATGACATTGGTTGAGTATGTCGTATTTTTGCCGTCGTCGTTATCAGCGGTCGGATTGGGCCCAATAGGTTTGTATGCCGCCAGATTACCACCGCCATAAACGGCACGAACGTCATAGACACCCTTCTGCTTAGCATCAGGAGTGCTAGTATTCGCAATCTGCGTCTTGTCAGCATTCTGAGTCGCATAGACATGAACGCTGACGGATTGCTGCGGTGAACTATTCACATTGTTACAGCCAAAGATATCTTTCTTCACAACACAGCCTTTTTCGTCCTCGTCTACACCCTGATTCAGATTCACTTCTACCTTCTTTGATATGCCGAGCTTGGCAGCAAATACCTCAGTCACGCCTCTCGAAGCGTCAGCATTTGCACCCATGCAACCACCATAGACATTCTGCTCGATAGTGCCGCCCGTCAAGTTGACCGTGAGACAGCCGTGATCGTTGCCATCCTGCATCTTGCCATAATTATCATCATCAACATTGGCGAAATTAGTACCTACCGACGCTATTTGTCCTCCACCATAGACAGAGCCCAGCA
>CAJOGQ010000069.1 GCA_905234125.1 uncultured Bacteroidaceae bacterium
ACACCGATGTTTTGGGCAAACAACGGCGTTGTTTCAAATCGCCTCTTCCGGAGGCTTTTCAGCCCTGTTTCGCATCACTTGGGCGAGCCTCGTGAGTGCCCCGTCCACGCCCACCAAGGTGGCGATGAAGAGCAGGAGCTGTCCGATGAGGATGAGCACCGTCTCGTCGATGATGCCTTGTGGAGGCATCCAGAGCGCCGTGATGCTGATGCAGGCCGCGATGATGGCGAACCAGATGGCGATGATTTCTTTTGAGTTGAGCTTTTGCATAGTATCTTTCTTCTAATTACAGTGCAAAGGTACGACTTTTTTCTGACATATGCAAATAAAAGTGGGAAAATTGTATAAAATTCGCGAAAAATTAAGAAAAATTATTTGCGCTGGACAGTTTGTCACTATAATGTGCCATTGTGCCATTGTGCCATTTGGTGTTTTGCATGTTGTGTGGCGCACGAGAAAAGAAAGTCATCTTATATATTATATATATATTATTTATAATATATATATAATATATAAGATGAACATATTTCCACCCTTTCTGCTTACAACGCTTAAACATTGAATTTTCCAAATGGCACATTGGCACAATGGCACATTACAATAGTTTTTACGCGTACTTCCCTAGAAAAAGTTGAATGGTTTTTACCTTAACTCTGCCATAGGTTGAATGCTTGTTCAGTACCTTAATCCTTATCAACCGCAGCGAGGTGGAGGAAGGTATGTATTTGGCGTTTGGAAAGAGGTGACAGTTGATAGTTGACAGTTGATAGTTGATAGTTGACAAATGAAAAGGAGCCCGTACAGCTGCAAGGTTGTGCGGGTTCTTTTCTCATTCACGGGCGTTTGCGGAAAAAAGTAGGAAGAGGCCTACTTGGCAATGACGTATGTGTTGAAGGAGTGCGGGGTGGCAGCTACATTCAGATACTTGCCTTTCAGCTTGACGCTCAGACTGGCGTCGGCATCGGTGAAGTTGCCGGATAAAATAATCTGCAATTTAATTTTCATAATCAACTGAATTTGGGCACAAAGTTATAAATAATCGGGGAATTATCATTGTCTTTGTGCCCACTTTTGTGGAATATGCATGGAGGATTCGTGAAAAAGATGTAACTTTGCAGGGATTATGAATAGTTTTAGGTTACATTTGTTATTATTAGGTTTCTTTCTGTTGGGTTGGAAAGGAGCTGATGCCCATATTAAAGTCGTGGTGATAACCGACACACATGTGATGGCGCCTGAGTTATTGGTCAATGACGGAATGGCATTTCAGAATTTTCTGATGGCCGACCGCAAGATAGTGGACTGCAGCAAGGCATTGTTCGACACCATGATAGAACGCATCAAGACGGACATCAAGCCAGACCTGGTGTTCTTCACGGGCGACTTGTCGAAGGACGGCGAGAAGGTGAGCCATCAATATGTGAAGGCGAAGTTGGACGAACTGAAGGAGGCCGGCATCCAAACGCTGGTGATTCCCGGCAATCACGATTGGGGAACGAACGGCAATGCCGTCTATTATGATGGTGATACGACGACGCCTGCTGAAGTGGCCGACAATGAATACTTTGCAGCCACCTATGCCGACTATGGCTATGGAGCGATGTCGGAGCGTGAGGAGACTTCGCTGACCTACGTCTGCGAACCAATAGGCGGGCTTGTGGTCATCGGCATCGATTCGGGTAGGGAGGGTCAGGTGTCTGCCACCACACTCGACTGGGTGAGCCAAAAGGCTAAGATGGCTCTGGCATCGGGCAAGCAGGTAGTGGCATTGATGCACCATCCGCTTGTGCCTCATTTCCACGGATGCGAGAGATATGTGGAGTTGTCGGTGGTGGCCAACTATGAGACGGTGCGCAACGCGTTGGCCGATGCAGGCATTCAGGTGGTCTTTACGGGGCATTTCCACATGAGCGACATCGCCAAGGACTTCAATGCCGACCTGTCCAAGAGCATCTACGACGTGTCCACAGGCTCGCTCATCTCCTATCCATGCGACTATCGTGAGGTGACATTGAGCGATGACTTCACCACGATGGACATCACGACGGGGCACATCACAGACTTGGGCGGTGACGCTGAATTTGGCAACAAGGCGAAGGAACGGCTGCGCACATTTATACAGAGTGAGTTTGCGTCGAGGGGCTATGGAATGCTCAAAAAGCAGGCTGCCAATGCCATCGTAGCCTACGCAGAGGGCGATGAGCACAAATCCGCCGATGCGGCATCGACATTGAAGAGCCTGTTGGCCTACGCATCTATAGCCCATACCTTCGGCATCAAGTCCAAAGAGACCATCGCCGATCTGCAGAAGATGGTGAAAAGCATGCTCACAGATCGAAGCGCCTACGGTGAAGAAGGCAGGGAGAATCAGACGGACGACCTTTCGCTCACCATCTCCATGCCCAATGCCATCGTCGCACCTGCGACAGACGGCAACCAGCAAGAAACACAGGGACATTGGTACACCCTGACCGGTATTCCCCAGAAAAACAAACCGACAGAAAGCGGTGTGTTCATACAGGGGGACAAAAAAATCGTTATCAGATAATGGCACTACAGATTTATAAGGCTTCGGCTGGATCGGGCAAGACGTTCACCCTGGCGGTGGAGTACATCGCGCTGTTGGCTGAGGATCCGACGGCGTATCGGAACATTCTGGCGGTGACGTTCACCAACAAGGCTACGGCGGAGATGAAGCAGAGAATCCTGAGCACGCTCTATGGCATGGCTCAGGGGCTGGCATCGGCAGACAAGTATATGGACGCGGTGATGACAAAGCTGAGCCAAGGGAATTCTCAACTCTCAACTCTCAACTCTCAACTATTGCGCCGTAGGGCGAAGGAGGCTTTAGAGAACATTATCCACGACTACAGCCGTTTCCACGTGGAGACGATTGACTCGTTCTTCCAGGGCATCGTGAGGGAACTGGCGAACGAACTGGAACTTTCGACGAACCTGAAGGTGGAGCTGAATGATGAGGAAGTGCTGTCAGAAGCTGTTGACCAGATTGTAGAGAACCTGCGGGAGGAATCGAGCGAGTTCAAGACCATCATCGACTTCATCGAGGAGAAAATCAGGGAGAACCACGCTTGGCAGGTGGAGGAGACGGTGAAGGAGTTCGGAAAGAATATCTTCAAGGAGAACTACCTGATTCATGGGGAGGAGATGAGGCGGAAAATCACGGATCATCGGACTATCGGGAAGTATCGGGATGTGATCAACACATTGTTAGAGGAGAAGAAGCGAGCGGTGACAGACTTGGGAGAGCGGATGCTGAAGGCTTACGAGCGTGTGGGCATTTCGGAGAAGGACGGGAGCAAGGGGATTGTGACGTTCATGGAGAAGGTGAGGGATTATAAGATTACGGAGCCGAACGGACGAGGCAAGGGGACGTTCTCTGACAGCATCGGAGAATACGGAACGGACGCGGAGAAGTGGTATAAGAAGTCGGTGAAGAACAAGAACCTGACAGCGGTGGAAACGGAGCTGATGCCCCTGTTGAGAGAGGCGTTCGAGAAGCATGAGGAGTATGTGAGCCATCTGCACACGGTGACGGCCATCGGCCAGCATCTGTACTCGCTGATGCTGCTGAACGAAATCAGCCGGACGGTGAAGGCGCTGAACGAGGAGGGGAACAGGTTCCTCTTGTCGGAAACGGCGAACTTCCTGCGGAACGTCATCAACGAGCAGGACATCCCGTTCATCTATGAGAAGACGGGCTCGACGATACAGCACATCATGATAGACGAGTTTCAGGACACTTCGACCTTGCAATGGGGCAATTTCAAGCCCCTCCTACTGAACAGCTTGGCGATGAATGGCTCATGCCTGATTGTGGGCGACGTGAAGCAGAGCATCTACAGGTTCCGCAACTCGGACTGGCGAATCCTGAACGACATCGAAGGGGATGTGGACTTGGAGCAACACATCAGCAGGATTCCGGCAACGTATAACTTCCGCTCGTCGAAGCGTGTGGTGACGTTCAACAACGAGCTGTTCAGGAATGCCATTGAGATTCTGAAGAAGGACTGTCCAGACTTGGAGAAAGCATACGGCGACGTGGAGCAAATCGCCAAGAAGGATGCGGACGAGGGATTCGTCAGAGTGGAGAATGTGAGCGTGGAGCCAGACGAAGACTATGGGGAGAAGATGCTGGAAGGGATTCAGCGGTCGGTTCGTGACTTGATAAAAAACGGCGTGAAGGCCAACGACATCACCATCCTGACCCGCACGAACAAGGAGGTGCCCGACATCTGCAACTATTTCGACGAGCATCCGGATGTGGTGGACGTGAAAGTGGTGTCGGACGAGGCTTTCCGTCTGGATGCGTCGATGGCCATCAACATCATCATCAGCGCCCTCCGTGTGCTGGCCGAACCCGAAAGCACGTTGCATATAGAGACATTGGCGCATCATGCTGGTGAAATCCCGATGGCCTTTGACGAGCAAACCCGGACAGACCTGCGCTTTAAGCCCATCACGGAGCAGGTGGAGGAAATCTATCAAATCTTCCATCTGGAACGGCTGACGGGTCAGGATGCATACCTCTTCTTTTTCAACGACGTGGTGGAACAGTTCTGTGCTGACCACCAGGCCGACCTCGCCTCTTTCCTGCAGGCATGGGACGAGACGCTCTGCGAGAAGACCATCCCCAACGGACAGTCGGACGGTGTGCGCATCATGACCATGCACAAGTCGAAGGGTCTGGAGTTCCACAGCGTCATTATCCCCTCATGCTCGTGGACCATCAAACCCAAGGACAGGGAGGTGATGTGGTGCCAGCCCCAAGGTGAACCCTACGACCAGATGCCTCTCCTGCCCATCAGCGTGAGCAAGGCCAAGGACGACAGCATCTTCGCCAACGACCGCCGACAGGAGGAACTGAGGACATTAGTGGACAACATCAACGTACTCTACGTGGCTTTCACCCGTGCCAAGCAGAATCTCATCATCTTGACAGGAAGCAAATCGGAAGAGCCATCAGCAGAGAATACGAAAGGCGAAACGGAAACAATGGAGGAGGTGAAGATTGACACTGCCCAGACGTTCCTGCTCAACGCTATGCCAGAGATGATGGAAAGGCGCGACATGGAGGAAGGCGTGACGCAATATGAATATGGCGACATCGTGTCCACAAAGCAGGAGACGAAGGAAGAGGAGAAGAACGTGATGGAATGTGAGTACGACCCTCTGCCCGTTCGATTCGCCTCCCATCCGTCCATCGCCGAGTTCCAGCAGAGCTATGAGTCCGACCTGTTCATCACGGAGGACTCCCCCACCCCACAGACCCAACAACACGCGGAACGCATCCGCCTCATCAGCCTCGGTAACCTCTACCACAGCATCTTCGAGCACATCCGCACCATCGACGATGTGCCCCACGCCATTCAGCTACTGAAGTCGAAAGGATGCTTCGGTTCCCTGCTCGAAGCCAAAGAGGCTCAGGAAGCCGTGACCAAGATGATTGAAAGCATCAGAGACGAACATCCAGAGTGGTTCTCTACCGATTGGCAAATACTGAACGAACGTGCCATCCTCTTCCTCGAGCAGAAGATGCTGAAGAGCAAAAGGCCAGACCGAGTCGTCGTGAAAGGCAACCAAGCCATCATCATCGACTACAAGACCGCACAGGATGTGGTCAGAAGAAAAGAAGACGGAACGCTTGTGGCACCCGCTGAAAACAAGAAGCAAATAGAAGAATACAAAAAACTTCTGGCACAGATAGGCTACACGGACATCAAGGGCTATCTTTGGTATGTGCTCGACCATCTCATCGTGCCCGTCGATCATTGATATGTACATATTATATATAATGGAGCATCTGACATGACAACATTCCTGAAACTCGTGGCTGACGACCTCTACCAGAAATTGGGAGGAGACTTTCAGAACACCTGCATCATATTCCCCAACAAACGCGCATCGCTGTTCTTCAACGAATATCTGTGGAGCAACAGCGAAGGCAAGACTATATGGACTCCCGAATACACCACCATCAGCGAACTGTTCACATCGCTGTCGGAACAGACGGTGGGCGACCCAATCTATCTGGTGGTGAAGCTCTGGGAAGTCTATCAGCAGAAGATGCAACCCACCAAGACGCTCGACCAACTCTACTCGCTGATGGAAACGATGCTGAGCGACTTCCAGGACATCGACAACAACATGGTGGAGCCTTCGAAACTCTTCCTGAACATCGCAGACCTAAAAGAGATGACCGATTTTTCCTTTCTGGAAGACGAACAAAGGGAGGCCATCGAGCAGTTCTTCGGCCAGGCCATGCGGGGAGCAATGTCCGACCCAAAATCGAAAACGCCGTTGAAGAGTCAGTTCATCACGATGTGGAATCGGATGAGAGAAATCTACGAGGACTATCAGATGGCTTTGTTGACAACAGACGAAGAGGAACCGATGGTGTACGAAGGCATGCTGAAGCGGAAGGTCATCGAAGCGCTGACCAGCCCAGACGAGGAGATCAGACGGCATGTGGAAGGTAAACTGACGGCCAAGACCTACGTGATGGTGGGATTCAACGTGCTGAACAAGACGGAATTGGAACTCTTCCGCCACATCAAGCAAAACCACGATGCAAAGTTCTATTGGGACTACGATATCAGCTATACGAAGAAGGGTACGAACCCCGCCAACATCTCCACCAAGTATGAGGCGGGGCAGTTCATCCTCGAGAACATCAGGCAGTTGGGCAACGAGTTCGAAGGGAAGGATTTCTTCGCCAACATGCGTCAGACAAAAGAAATCACCTTCATCCAGTCGCCGACCGATAATGCACAGGCTCGCTATATCGACGAATGGGTGAAGAGTGTCAGCGCTCAAATGTCAAGCCTTAACTCTCAATCCTCAACTGACAAATGGAGAGAGAACGCCGTGGTGCTGTGCAACGAAAACCTTCTGCAACCCGTCCTGCACAGTATCAGCGAAGTGGCGAACATCAATGTAACGATGGGATACCCGCTCACCGAGACCCCAAGTTTCTCGTTGGTTCAGGCACTCATCGAACTGCAAGTGCATGGCCGTTCACGCTCAGGCGGATGGAGATATAAATATGTGTCGGCTGTGCTGAAACATTCGTTCATCCAGAAAGTGGTGGGCAAAGATTGCTACACGAAGTTGCACGAACTCACGAAGAACAATGTCGTCTTCCCCAGCGTGGAGATGTTTGCCGACAACGACATCATGCAACGCATCTTCACACCCGTGACAGGAAAGGCGCTAACGACCTATCTCGCTGACATCATCTCAATGGTCGGACACAGCTATCAGGAAACCATCGGAAACAAGGACTTCACGCTCCAGATCTATAAGGAGAGTATCTTCGTGGCCTATACGGTGGTAAACCGCATCCATACCCTGCAAGAACAACACCTTTCCCTGGCCATAAGCGACGAGATGATGTCGCGCCTCATCATTCAACTGATGAGCCAAGCCACTATCCCCTTCCACGGCGAACCTGCTGTCGGTCTGCAAGTGATGGGATTGCTCGAAACCCGCAACCTCGACTTCCGAAACATCATCATGCTCTCCGTCAACGAAGGACAAATGCCCAAGGGCGACAAACGTGCATCGCTCATCCCTTACACCCTACGCTCCGCATACGGCATGACAACCATCGAGCGCGAGGTGAGTCTTTATGCTTATTATTATTACCGCCTCCTGCAACGAGCCGAGCGCATCACCCTGCTCTACAACTCCAGCACCGACGGTGGAAGCAAGGGAGAAATGTCGCGCTTCATGTTGCAGACCCTCGCCGAGAAAGATGACCTCTTCGGAAAGGGGCAAGAGATTCAGCTGAAAGCATTTACCGCCACGAGCGAGACCCTGCCACCTGCCGCCATCAGCATCAGGAAAGACGAAAAAGTGATGGAACAGATGCATGCCCGCTTCAATAATGAACGCATCCTCTCGCCTTCGGCTATCAACACCTACATGAAATGCCCTCTCAAGTTCTACTTCACTTACGTTGCAGGACTCCGACCAGAGGATGAAGTGTCGGACGATGTGGACAATGCCATGTTCGGCACCATCTTCCACGATGCCATGCGCCACCTCTATCTGCCTTACGAGAAAAAGCCTTTCCCCAGTGAGGACGTTAAAGCATTGGCAAAAGATGACGCACGCATCATGCATGAACTCAACCAAGCATTCGCCCGCAACCTTTTCCACACAGAAAGGATTCCTGTACTCAACGGAACCCAGCTCATCAATCGGCACGTCATCAAGAAGTTCATCCTCAACCAACTTGATGCTGACGCCAACATGGCAGAGGAACTGGAAAAACGAGGAGGCTATTGGGAAATCATTTGTCAGGAAGAGAAATTCTTCACGACTCACCAGCTCTCAATCGTCAACACCCGACCCTCAACTCTTCAACTCGGTGGCATCATCGACCGCCTCGACTTGCTCCACACTCCTGTTGGAGATCTCATCCGCATTGTCGATTACAAGACCAGCAGCAAGCCCCATAAGGCCAGCACTATCGAGGAGCTTTTCGACCCAGAGAAATGTATTGACAACTACCACATCATGCAGATACTCTACTACTGCAAGGTGCTCACCGACCCCAACTGCAATCCTTCCACGTTCAACAGCCCAGTCGTCCCAGCCTTGATGTACTGTGCCAAGGACTACGGCAACAACTACTCAGGCATCGTACAACTCACTCCAACCGACGGGAGCAAGAAAGCGAAAATTGCTGACTACAAAGCACAATATGGCAAGCGATTCAATGAGATGCTTTCTCAGAAAATAGAGGAGATGTTCACGTTCGATGAAGTGGACACCCTCCAGGGTTCCTTCACCCAATGCGAGAACGACAAGAACTGCGCCTACTGCGATTTCCTCACCTTCTGCCAGCGGCATCCGGCAAAAAGCAAGTGGTAAATGTGAAATACAAAAGATGTAAGATGAAAACAGTATAAAATGGAAAAGTTTGAAATCAACATACTCGGATGCGGAGCGGCTCTCCCCACCCCACGTCGCCTCAGTTCCTCTCAGGTTGTCAATATCCGCGAGAAACTCTTCATGCTGGACTGCGCTGAAGGCACACAGATGGCTCTGCGTCGCTCACGACTCAGTTTTTCTCATCTCCAGGCTATCTTCCTCACCCATCTGCACGGAGACCATGTCTTTGGACTCATCGGAATGCTCTCCACCTTCGGACTCCTCGGACGCATCCAAGACCTCCACATCTACGGTCCCCTAGACCTCCAGCGCATCTTCCAGCCACAAATAGACTACTTCTGCGCCGACTCCCCCTATCAAATCATCCTTCATGAAATAGACACCCGCATCCCACAGGTTCTTTATGAAGACCGCTCAGTCATCGTTTCCACCCTACCCCTTGCCCACCGCATTCCCTGTTGTGGCTATCTCTTCCGTGAGAAACCAACCCCACGCCACATTCGTAGAGACATGATTGATTTCTACCACATCCCTGTCTCCCAAATCAACAACATCAAAGCTGGCATGGACTGGACGACTTCCGAAGGCGACATCATCCCCAACGATCGACTGACCACACCTCCCGACCCTGTCTGTTCCTATGCCTATTGCACCGACACGATTCCACGTCCTCAACTCGCAGAACTCATTCATGGCGTCACCTGCCTCTATCATGAGGCCACCTTTGCCCAAGAGCATGCTCTCCTCGCCAAGAAGACTTTCCACAGCACGGCCACTCAAGCGGGACAAATCGCTCGTGATGCCCAAGTTGGTCGTCTTATCCTCGGACATTTCTCCTCGCGCTATTCATCCGAAGACATCCTCCTGCAAGAAGCGCAACAAATTTTTCCAAACACCATCCTTGCTGAAGACGGGATGAAAATTGACCTGTCTTCTCCGTCAGAACCAAGGATTTTATAGGTGAATCTCAAATATTATCGGTGGTTATTTGTTACTTCCCACAATAGTCCTTATCTTTGCAACGAATAAATAATGACGAATATGGCCAACAACAAGTTTTTCCCTCCATCCGAACTCATCATCAACGCTGACGGCTCAGCGTTCCACCTCCATCTGCGTCCCGAACAACTCGCTGACCGCGTCATCCTTGTAGGTGATCCTGGCAGAGTCAACACCGTAGCTGAACACTTTTCCGAGAAAGAATGCGAGATTAGCAGCCGCGAGTTCCACAGCATCACCGGCACCTATCAGGGCAAGCGAATCACAGTTCTCTCCACGGGCATTGGATGCGACAACATCGACATCGTCCTGACAGAACTCGACGCTCTTGCCAACATCGACTTCGACACCCGCACAGAGAAACCTGAGCACAGAACACTCACCATCGTGCGCATCGGCACATGCGGAGGTTTGCAACCCTTCACCCCCACAGGCTCATTCATCGCCTCCGTAAAGAGCATCGGTTTTGATGGTCTCCTCAACTACTACGATGGACGCAACGATGTGTGCGACCTCCAACTTGAAGAAGCGTTCAAACAGCACATGAACTGGAACCCAATCAAAGGTTCCCCCTACGTGGCCATTGCCGACCCCAACCTCATCAACCAAATTGCCCAGGACGATATGGTGCGAGGCATCACCATCGCATGTGGTGGTTTCTATGGCCCGCAAGGTCGCCAAATCCGTCTGAAGATTCAAGACCCCGACCAAAACAAAAAAGTGGAAGCTTTCGAATACAACGGCCTCCATATCTGCAATTTCGAGATGGAATCCTCCGCTGTTGCCGGTATGTCCTCTCTGCTCGGTCACCGCGCCATGACCTGCTGTATGGTCATTGCTAACCGCTATACCACCGAGATGAACACCGAATACAAGAACACTATTGACATCCTCATCGAAAAAGTCCTCGACCGTATATGATCTTCATCATTATCTTTGCAGTAGCCTTTATCGTCCTTGCCGTCATCTTCCTGATGGGAAAGGGAGATAAACTCATTGCTGGTTATAACACAGCCAGCGAGGAAGAAAAGAAAGAAGTCATTATTCTGCGCCTACGCATCCTGATGGCTATCATTTCCGTGATAACCGCTGCCTATGTGAGCATCTTGCCCATCATCGGCAACAACGTTAAAGCACACATGGGCGCATTGGCCGTATTTTTCCTTGTCACAATAATTTTCGTTATTCTCGCTAACACTTGGGCCAAGAAGAAATGACAAATACAGACACCATCTGCGCACTCGCCACAGCTCCTGGCGGAGCTTTGGGAATCATCAGAATATCAGGTGCTTTGTCGCTTGAAATCCTTTCGCATGTATTCGATAAAAACCTTTCACTATTCAAGCCCAACACCACCCACTACGGCCATATCAAGGATGGCTCTGAAGTTGTAGATGAAGTGTTGCTATCCATCTTTCGTTCTCCCCACTCCTTCACAGGCGAGGACTCTGTGGAAATCTCTTGTCATGGTTCCTTCTATATATTAAATAAGGTGTTGGAACTCTTGGTACAAAATGGTTGTCGCATGGCCAATCCTGGTGAATTCACCATGCGTGCCTACCTCAATGGCAAACTCGACCTGTCCCAAGCCGAAGCCGTAGCCGACCTCATCGCCTCCACCAACCAAGCCACTCACCATTTGGCGATGAACCAACTGCGAGGCAAACTGTCCACCCGACTCTCCAACCTCCGCGACCAACTGCTGAAACTCACATCCCTGCTCGAACTCGAACTCGATTTCTCCGACCACGAAGACCTCGAATTTGCCGACCGAACAGAGTTGTTGGAACTTGCCCAAAAGATAGACAACCACATCACCCAACTCGCCCAGTCTTTCGAAACAGGACAAGCCCTTAAACAAGGCATCCCCGTCGCTATCGTCGGAAAAACAAACGTCGGCAAATCTACGCTCCTCAATCAACTTGTCGGAGATGATCGCGCCATCGTTTCCGATGTTCATGGTACCACACGCGACACCATCGAAGAAACCATGGACATTAACGGAGTCCAATTCCGTTTCATCGATACGGCTGGCATCCGCAAAACCGATGATGAGGTGGAACAAATAGGCATTGAACGTACCATTCAAAAGATTCATCAGGCGCGTATTGTTATTTGGCTTCTTGACCAACGTCCATCATGGGATGAGATAGATGAAATGGGGGAATTAAGTAAAGGCAAAAGATGTATCTATGTTCACAACAAGTCAGATCAAATAGACCTTCATAAATTCCGACCTTACTTTGTGCCACTCTCCATGATTAGCGCAAAAACCGGCAAAGGCATCCCCAATCTGAAACGCCGCATCTTTGAAGAAGCCGAAGTAGCAGGCCTAACCACCAATGCCTCTGACATTATCGTCACTAATGCCCGTCACTATGATGCCCTCATGCGTGCCCACTCCCACCTCCAGCGAGTCCTTGAAGGTCTCAATGAAAACCTCAGCGGAGACCTCCTTTCCGAAGACCTCCGCCTCACCCTTGACACCCTTGCAGAAATCACAGGCGGGCAAATCACCCCACAAGAAACTCTCAACAACATCTTCTCCCATTTCTGCGTGGGAAAATAGTCCAATTGCAAAGAAACACATATAATCTGCAAAAATAAGCCTGTAAATCCCTTGTTTTCAAGTGTTAAAGATTGTTCGGGTTTTTGCAGATTTTTGATTTAGGTATTGTTTGTTTGCAGATTTTTGCCTAACTTTGTCCCCCAGATGT
>CAJOGQ010000070.1 GCA_905234125.1 uncultured Bacteroidaceae bacterium
ATTTCTGTGAACACCTACGACAAGCAAGGTGACCTGCTGCATCAGGGTATGGGATTCTATGTGGGTGCCAATGGAGAGGCTATTGCCGACTACCGTGTGTTCAAGGGCGCCTACAAAGCCACCGTGATTGATGCCAATGGCAAGCAAGAGGATGTGGATTGCATTTTGGGTGCTGACGATGCCTATTCGCTGGTACGGTTCAAAGTGAAGACCAAGGGCAACGCCATCATACCTTCAGTCACCTCATTTCAGCCGATGAAATCGGCACTTTATGTATTGAAGGTGGCTGATGGAGGCAAGCTGGAGAGCGATCAGGTCACCGTGGCCGACACCTCGATGATTCAGGGCAAATATGTCTATTACGGACTCGACAAGCAGTTGGACAGCAAGATGATGGGTGCGCCGGTGTTCAACGAATCGGGCACATTGGTGGGCATGCTTCATTCCACCATCGGCAACAAGAGCTATGTGCTTGACATCCGTTTCCGTGAAGTGCTACAGATGGCTGCATTGCCCAGCAATTCTGCTTCGGTGGCACTCGGCAACATCTTCATACCCAAAGCCTTGCCTGAAACGGCAGAAGAGGCGTTGGTTTATCTTTTCATGAAATCACGCTCATCTACGAACGATGAGTATATGGATATGGTGAACCGTTTCGTAGATGCTTTCCCACAGAATGCTGAAGGGTATCTGCGTCGTGCCACACCGCTGATTGACCTGCTTCGATTTGACGAGGCTGAAAGCGACCTGCAGAAATACCTCTCGTTGGTGGAAGACAAAGCGATAGGCAACTACAACGTTGCCTCCCTCATTTTCGACAAACTCCGTTTGCAACCCGAACCCGCCTACGAGAAGTGGAACTACAGCGTGGCCTTGCAGTATGTGGACAAAGCCCTTTCGCTCTACTCCACCTCATCGGACAATGACGCACAGAAGGCTGAACGTCAGAAATGTCGGTTGCTGAAGGGGCAGATGCTATTGGAAAGCAAAGATTATGAGGGTGCGATTGCCCTCTATGAGGGGATGTTGCAAGAGGGTGACAGAAATCCCGCCTATCTCTATGCCATCAGCATGGCGCGTGAGGGGCGTGGCGATTCCATCGAATCCGTCATCGAACCCATCAACAGCGCCATTGCCCAGTTTGGCGAGCCCATGCCCAGCGATGCCGCTCCCTTCGTGATACGTCGGGGACAGTTGTTGGCCAATAGTGGAAAATATCGTGAGGCCGTAAAGGACTACAACCAATACGCCTATCTGCAGAACAACAAAGTCAGCGCCGTCTTCCTCTACGAACGATCACAGATAGAGGTGAACGCGCGTATGTTCCAGCAGGCCTTAGATGACCTGAACCGCGCTGTGGAGATGGTGCCACGCGAACCCCTCTACCATGTAGAACGCGCCGCACTCACCCTTCGTGTGGGCATGCTCGATGACTGTATACAGTCCTGTCAGACGGCCATCCGTCTCAACCCCAACATCATCGATGCTTACCGCATCCTTGGCTATGCCCAGTTGCAGAAGGGTGACAAGACCAATGCGCGTCTCAACATCCAGAAAGCCATCGACATGGGCGATGAAACTGCGAAAACACTGATGGACACATACTTCAAATAATAAAAAAAGAGAGCGGTGAGTCCAATTGGATTCACCGCCTTTATTATTTGTTAAATACTTTTGTTTTCTTTTTCCCCTTCCGGTGGAAACTCAAGTGCCGTATTGCACTGAGTTTTTACGGAATGATTTTTGCAGAGATTCAATCCCAAATTATTTGAAGATTGAAATGTTGCTTGCGATAGCTGCTACAGCTACGATAGCTACTGCGATAATTGTCATAGTTTCCATAAAACAATCTCCTTTCTTTTTTAATTAATAATTACTGATCTACTTAACTAAACCAAAAATTACTGATCTTTTACTTAACTAAACCACCTTTATTAACCTAATCCTTACAATCTTTTACCTTACCCTTACCGAGAAGTCTTGTCTTTTTACCTGATAACTAATACTTAATATATGTATGTGGCCTTGCGGCTCGAAAGTTCTAAAAAACGGAGGAGGGCTTTTCACAAAGACCTAACTCCTAAATAACAATCTTTTACTAACCTAAATCTAATACCTTTACCAAAACCTATATGATAGAAAAACTAACTTATTACTAACTTTCTTCATTTGCTTTATGATGTCTCAGGAATGGTGTTTATCACTCACTTGTGACCCCCTTGTTTCCTTTTGACGCTGCAAAGGTACGGGGTTTTCAAATTGTGACCAACAAAATCATGAAAAATTGATGATTTTTGCCTATTTTGTTGATGTGAATCAAGAATTGTGTGCGCACACACCCTGAAAAAGCCCATTTTTGTGTGCGCACACAGTCTTCGGCAAGGGGGTGATTTTGACCCTTATTTCCCCCACGCCACAATGGGGAGCATGAAGATGATGTAACGGAGGAGTTTTCCGATGGTAGACCAGAGAACAACACCCCAAACATTGGCACGCAGGAGGCCAAGGGAGATGGAGATGGCTGTGCCGAAGATGGGGAGGAAGGAGAAGGCGGCAATCCAGGAACCTTTCTTCTCCACGTAGTCACGGGTTTTGCGCAGGCGGCGTTCCTTGATATGCATCCATTTGGTGATTTGCTCGATGCTCCCGATGCGACCCAGGAAGTAATTGAACATGGAACCAAGCACGTTTCCGATGGTACCACTGAGGATGGTAAGCACAGGATCCATGCCTGTGGTGGCGAGCAGGGTACCCATCACTACTTCAGAACTGAAAGGAACGAAGGTGCCAGCCAAGAAAGAGGCCAGTGCCATGCCTAAATAGCCGTATTCGATGAAAAATTGATTGAGAGAGTCCACTTTAGGGTTGAGAGTTTAGGGTTGAGAGTTGAGAGATAATAGATGTGGGGGTAAAATTTGTACTGCCAAGATGAGCAGGGTGAGGACGAGCAGGACAAGGCAGTAAATATGAGAGAGGCGGGTGTGGGTGAGAGTGAAGAAGTGCCCAAAGAGGATGGAGGTGTCGAGAAGCAGAAGCGTGTGAAGCGTCCAGAAATAGTGGGGCTGAAGACAGATGAAGGCGATGATGCTTAAGCCATGAAGAATAAGGACGTTATAAATGATTCGGGTGCGCGTCTTATCTTTGTATTGGAAGATGGCAAAGTCTATTGCACCCGTCACAAAGAGAATCACCATGAAGCCAAAGAGCATCATGTCGCACCAAGGCAACTGGATGTAATCTCCCCAATGGAAGTCGACAATCTGCTGAAGGTGTGTCCAATAGTCGGCGATGTTGTCAGTCAACACGGCTACGCCACCATACACCCAATAGGGAAGCAGAACGGCAAGCCAGGACGCGACGAAGCATCGCAAAGATAAAGCTCGAAGGTATCCCTGAATGAGCCAATAGAAAGGCATGAACCATAGGAGTTTGGGGAAGACCAGCGAGGCCATAGAGAGGAGCAGATGGACTAAAAAGGAAAGGAAGGGATTGGGTTGCTGATAGGTGGCGAAGAGAGGGAAATAACCTAGCAACATGAACAGCATGATGATGTGGGTGGGTTGGAATTGATGTCCGATGCCCACCATCCCCAACAGCACGGCGAGCATACTTGCCAACATGCGGGAGTTGACACGCAACAGCATGTTGGCATTGTTCAATTCAGCCATCATATAGACGGCCAGAACGCCACAACTAGCACTAAGAGCGAGTGATACAGAACCTTTGAGCAGGGACGAGGGCAGCAAGCGCCACAATCCGTAGTCGGCATCAACGAAAGAATACGGGATGGGGTGGATGGGTAAAATTATCCACAAGATGATAGCGATCACACCTGAAACGGGGAGTGTGGTCTGACTGCCTGAGATGCGTTGCTGAAAGTTGAGTCTCACGTTTTTTTCTTAAAAATTTGTATATCGGGTGCAAAGGTACGGATTTTTTTTCGTAACTTTGCACCGATTTTGTACAAAACGTTCTTAATGAAGAAACTTTTTATTGAGACTTATGGCTGCCAAATGAACGTGGCGGACAATGAAGTCATTGCCTCTGTGATGAAAATGGCAGGGTATGAGACCTGTGATTCCATCGATGAGGCCGATGCTGTGTTGCTGAACACCTGTTCCGTGCGTGAGAATGCAGAGAATAAGATATACAACCGTCTGGAAGCACTGTACGCCATGCAGAGAAAGAGACCTTTCATCATTGGCGTGGTGGGATGTATGGCTGAACGGGTGAAGGAGGACTTGATGGAGCATCACCACGTGAACCTCGTGGCTGGCCCTGATGCTTATCTATCTTTGCCTGAGTTGTTTGCCTCTGCTGAGTTGGGCGAAAAGGCCATCAATGTGGAGCTGAGCACGACGGAAACGTATCGTGATGTGATTCCAGAACGTGTATGTGGCAGTCACATCAGCGGCTTTGTCAGCATCATGCGTGGTTGCAACAATTTCTGCCATTACTGCATTGTGCCCTACACACGTGGACGGGAGCGAAGCCGTGAGGTGGATAGTATCTTGAATGAGGTGAAGGACTTGCAGGACAAGGGATTCAAAGAAGTGACACTCTTGGGACAGAACGTGAACAGTTATCAAAAGGGAGACACGACTTTCCCCAAGCTGCTTGCTGCGGTGGCCGAGGCCTTTCCTCAGATGCGCATCCGATTCACCACGTCCCATCCCAAGGACATGAGCGACGAGACCTTGGAGGTGATTGCCTCGCACAAAAACATCTGCCGACACATCCATCTGCCTGTGCAGAGTGGGAGCAACCGTATCTTAGGGCTGATGAACAGGAAATACACGCGTGAGTGGTATTTGGATCGTGTGTCTGCCATCCGCCGCATCATTCCTGACTGCGGACTGACCACTGACATCTTTGTGGGCTATCATTCAGAGACGGAAGAAGACCACCAGTTGTCGCTCTCGCTGATGAGAGAGGTGGGGTATGACTCTGCGTTCATGTTCAAGTATTCTGAACGTCCTGGCACTTACGCATCGAAGCATTTGCCTGATGATGTACCTGAAGAGACCAAGATTCGTCGTCTGAACGAAATGATAGCCTTGCAGAATGAACTGTCGGCTGAGAGCTATAGGAAAGACATCGGCAAGACGTTTGAGATTCTGGTGGAAGGAGTGTCGAAGCGTAGCAAAGAACAAATCTTCGGACGGACAGAACAGAATAAGGTGGTGGTGTTTGACCGTGGGAGCCACCATATCGGCGACTTTGTGAAGGTGAAAGTGACGGAATCAAGTTCGGCAACATTAAAAGGCCTGGAAGTGAAAGAAGAAGTATAGGGAAGTTAAAAGGATAAAACCAAGATGAGTAAGAAAAGAAACACATTCTTGAGCACGCAGTTCATCACTGCCACCATCAGCACAACCTTGGTGTTGGTGTTGTTGGGCGTGATTGTTTTGTTCGTGCTGACAGCACATAATCTATCCAATTTTGTGAAGGAGAACATCAACATCAGTGTGCTCATCAGCGACGAGATGGACGAGACAGAAATCAAGCAGATGGGAGAAATGCTGAAGACTGCTCCCTACACGAAGAGTGTGGAATACATCTCAAAGGAGCAAGCTTTGCAGGAGGAGATAACGGCACAGGGCATTGACCCCACAGAGTTCATCGGCATGAACCCCTACACGGCTTCGTTCGAGGTGAAAATCAATGCTGAACATGCCAATCCTGACAGCATCGGTGTGGCCGTGAAGCAACTGAAGGGAAACAGCAACGTGGTGGATGTCATCTACTCAAAAGACCTCATCAAGGCTGTGAATGACAATATCCGCAAGGCGAGCATCATCCTGCTCATCATTGCGGCGCTGTTCACTTACATCTCTTTTGCCCTGATCAACAACACGGTACGACTGACCATCTTCTCCAAACGATTCATCATCAACACGATGAAGTTGGTGGGTGCCAGTTGGAACTTCATCCGCCGTCCCTTCTTGGCCAACGGATTCACCTTGGGTATCATCTCTGCCGTCTTGGCCGACGCCCTCATCATCGGGGGATTGTATTGGTTGCACAACTTCGAACCACAGATTCATGCTGTCATCGACCTCAAGGTCATCGCCATCGTGTCGGCATCCGTGTTCCTGTTTGGCCTCATCATCACCTTCCTATGCACTTACTTCTCGCTCAACAAATACTTGAAGATGAGCAGTAACGAACTCTACTACGTATAAACGTGCGATTTTATTTAAGAACTTAACATTACAATATAATGAAGAACTTTGCATTTACAAAAATCAACTACATCCTGCTGACGGTAGGATTCTTTATCATTATCGTAGGTTTCATTCTTATGTCGGGCGATGCAACCTCAGAAGAGGCTTTCAACCCAGACATCTTTAGCGACACACGCATCAAAGTGGCTCCAATGGTATGCCTGTTTGGATTCCTCTTCGAGATTGTTGCCATCCTCTGGCCTGCGAAAAAAGAAGTAACTAAAAACGAGAATTAAACATGGATTGGATTCAAACAGTCATTATTGCTATTGTGGAAGGACTCACGGAGTTCTTGCCCATCTCCTCGACAGGACACATGATTATCGCACAAAACATTCTGGGTGTGGAAAGCACTGAATTTGTCAAGGCTTTCACCTTCATCATCCAGTTTGGTGCCATTCTTTCTGTGGTTTGTCTCTATTGGAAACGATTCTTCCAACTCAACAAAGAACCTATTCCTGAGGATACACCTGCATTCAAGCGTTTCATCCACAAGTTCGATTTCTATTGGAAACTCTTGATTGCCTTCATCCCTGCAGTTGTGTTGGGTCTGCTTTTCAACGATGTCATCGATGCTTTGCTGGAACGCGTTGAGGTCGTGGCCATCATGCTCATCATTGGTGGTGTGTTCATGTTGTTCTGCGACAAGATTTTCAACAAGGGTCGCAACAATACCGTTTTGACAGAAAAGCGAGCACTGATGATTGGCCTCTGTCAGTGCATCTCCATGATTCCAGGTGTGTCACGTTCGATGGCCACCATCGTGGGAGGTATGTCGCAGAAACTGACTCGCAAGAACGCAGCCGAGTTCTCGTTTTTCTTGGCAGTTCCCACCATGTTTGGAGCAACCGTTTACAAACTGTACAAACTCTTCAAGGAAGGTGGTTCAGAACTGATCATGAACAATCTCGATACGCTCATCATTGGCAACGTTGTGGCTTTCGTGGTGGCTCTGTTGGCCATCAAGTTCTTCATCAGCTTTGTTCAGAAGTATGGTTTTCAGGCCTTTGGCTGGTATCGAATCATTGTGGGAGGTCTGATTCTCGTCATGCTCATGATGGGTCAGGAACTCACCATCTCCTAACGCTAAACCCTCAACTCTCCACTCTAAACTCCCATGAATCCCCAAGCTGGCGAAATACTCATCTTCAATAAGCCCTACCGTTGGACATCCTTCAATGTGGTGGCAAAAGTGCGAGGCGAACTCTCGCATCGGTTAGGTCTGAAGAAACTGAAGGTGGGGCATGCTGGCACACTCGACCCACTCGCCACAGGGGTTCTCATTATCTGCACAGGCAAGAGCACCAAGCTCATAGACGAACTGCAGGCACACACGAAGGAATATGTGGCCACCATCAAGTTGGGTGCCACCACCCCTTCGTTCGACATGGAGACGAAAGAAGATGCCACTTATCCGACTGACCACATCACACGCGAACTGGTTGAGGAAAAGCTCAAAGCCTTCCAAGGACGCATCGAGCAGATTCCTCCCACGTTCTCAGCGGTGAAGGTGGATGGTAAACGTGCCTTCAAGTATGCCCGACAAGGGGAAGAAGTGGAACTGAAGCCGAAGATACTTGTGATTGACGAACTGGAACTCCTGCACTTTGGACAACAGTCAACTCTCAACAGTCAACTCTCAACTGTCAGCGATCCTCGCGAACGCATAAAGTACCAGCATGGCAACCTTCAAGGCACTCATCTCTCGCTCACCATCCGAGTTGTATGTAGCAAAGGCACCTATATCAGAGCCTTAGCACGCGACATCGGACAGGTACTTGGTTCAGGAGGCTATCTCACAAGCCTGGTTCGCACCCGCATTGGGAAATACACTCTTCAGGACTGCATAGACATCGAGCAGTTTCCCCAATGGCTCGATACTCAGACCTTAGAGAAAGACGAAAAAGAATAAATCCCATCATATTTCATTAATCGAATATTAGTCAAATTGTAAATATATGAAACTTTCACAATTCAAGTTCAAACTCCCTGACGAGAAGATTGCACTCTATCCTCGTACCTACAATCCTGAAACGAAGTTTTACAACCGCGATGAAGCCAAACTCATGGTTGTGCACAGGAAGACGGGCGAGATTGAGCATCGCATTTTCAAGGAGATTACCGACTACTTTGAAGAGGGCGACGCGTTCGTCTTCAACGACACCAGAGTGTTCCCTGCTCGTCTCTATGGCAACAAGGAAAAGACTGGCGCACGCATCGAGGTTTTTCTGTTGCGTGAGCTTAACGAAGATCTCCATCTGTGGGATGTGCTGGTTGACCCTGCCCGTAAGATTCGTATTGGCAACAAGCTCTACTTCGGACCCGACGAGTCGTTGGTGGCTGAGGTAATTGACAACACCACTTCTCGTGGACGTACCCTGCGTTTCCTCTATGATGGTCCTCACGATGTTTTCAAGAAGATGCTCTACGACATGGGCGAGGCACCTATTCCTGACGATATTCGCATGCACCGTCCTGCAGAAGAGGAAGACCACGAACGCTTCCAAAACATCTTCGCACGTCATGAAGGTGCTGTCACAGTGCCAACTTCTGGTCTTCACTTCTCACGCGAACTGATGAAGCGTATGGAAATCTTAGGCATCGAACAGGCTTTCATCACGCTCCATGCTGGTTTGGGCAGTTTCCGTACCATCGATGTGGAAGACCTCACCAAGCACAAGACCGACTCTGAGCAGATGTTTGTGAACAAGGAAGCTTGCGACATCGTGAACAGATCTAAGGAGAACGGCCACAAGATTTGTGCTGTGGGCAACACCACCCTGCGTGCCCTTGAGACGGCTGTAGGGCCTGGTGGTTTCATCAAGGAGTTCGAGGGATGGACCAACAAGTTCATCTTCCCTCCCTACGACTTCACGGTGGCTGATGCGATGGTCGTGAACTTCCAACCACCACTCTCCACCATGCTGATGCTCATCACGGCCTTCGGAGGCTACGACGTGGTGATGAACGCCTACAAGGAAGCCATCAAGGGCGACTACATGTTTGGCACATACGGCGATGCCATGCTCATTATAGACTAACCAGCCCGCGCGCTGGGCGATATTTCTTCTCAAAGTGTATCATATCGTCTATCTCTCACTCGGCACCAACCTTGGCGACAAGGAACAGAACCTTTTGTCCGCCATCACAACTATAGGAAGGCGGATTGGCCCCATCAGGGCACAATCCGCTTTTCTCGCCACTGAGCCGTGGGGCTTCGAGAGCGACAACACATTCCTCAATTGTGCCGTATGTGTGGAGACCACCCTCTCCCCTATAGCCCTGCTCGATGAAACCCAACAGATAGAGCGCGACATGGGACGCACCCAGAAATCTACCTCTCAACTGTCAACTGTCAACTGTCAACTATCAACTGTCACCTATCACGATCGCATCATCGACATCGACATCCTCCTCTACGATGATCTCCACATCACCACACCCCGTCTCACCATTCCCCATCCACTCATGTACAAGCGAGACTTCGTGCTTATTCCCCTACGGGAAATCTTACCTCAAAAAGAACAGAAACAATGAAAAAGACTATTTTACTTTCCATCTTCACTTTCTTCATCCTCCCAATTATGGCACAAAAGCAACTCTTCGTCCTCAACGACCTCATCCCTGGCGGCTCTGCCTACTATCGGTCTTCCGTTCCAGCCAACAAGTACCTCACCTGGTGGGGGGATGAGTGCATTGAGCAGGACATCCATGCGTGTCGAATCATCAATAAGAAGGATGGCTCCACCCAGACGCTCATCACATTAGAGCAAGTGAACGACATCCTCGTAGGAGCCCAACAGAAGCCAACACATCACTTGTACAACACTTCTTTCCCTTATGCGGAGAAGCCTCTCTTCCTCCTCTCTGACAGCGTGTACACCCTCATCGACTGGAAAGAGAACAAAATCGTTTGGAGGGCATCCCTTGATGCTAAGGCTTCCAACCTTGATTGGGGCTTCCCTACCCTCAACTCAAAACCCTCAACTCTCAATCCTCACTTCTCCATCGCCTACACCATCGACCACAACCTCTTTGTTCTCACCTTCGATGGCAAGACCCATCAAGTCTCCAAAGATGGCAGCCTCGATATCGTCTATGGCGAGAGTGTGCATCGCAATGAGTTCGGCATCGAGAAGGGGACATTCTGGAGTCCAGATGGCTCCCTGCTGGCTTTCTACAAGATGGATCAGAGCATGGTGTCCAAGTATCCACAGGTGAACATCACTATGCCAGTCAGCTCTCAACTTTCAACTGGCAGTTCTTCTCGTTGTGCCACCCTCGATCCTGACCCCTATCCGATGGCTGGCGAGACCTCCCACAAGGTCTATGTGGGCATCTTCAATCCTCAGACAGACAAGACCATCTATCTGAACACAGGCGACCCAACAGACCGTTATTTCACCAATATCGCCTGGGCTCCCGATGGGAAAAAACTCTATCTCATCGAACTGAATCGTGACCAGAACGAAGGTTCACTCGATGAGTACGATGTCCAGACAGGCGAGAAGATTCGCACCCTCTTCACGGAGAGCAACGACAAATACTTTGAACCTCGCACCCCTATCCAGTTCCTTCCTTGGGACGACACGAAGTTTATCTATCTGACTCGCAAAGATGGCTACAACCATATATATTTATATAATGTGGAAGGAAAATGTCTCAAGCAACTCACCACAGGCAGTTTCGAGGTGATGGATGTGCTGGGTTTCAACGAGGCACAGAAGACCATCCTCTACACCTCCAACGAACAAGACCTTCTTCAGCAGAATGTCTATAGTGTCAATATGCAGGGCAAGCGAACTTTGTTAGGCAACAAGACTGGTTGGCACAATGCCCAACTGTCCAAATCGGGCAACTGGTTCTGCGACAACTACTCATCACCCGATATTGCCCGCAATATTGACATCGTCGACACCAAGAGTGGCAAAGTCACCAATCTTCTCACTGCCACTAACCCGTGGGACGAGTTTCAAGTGCCTGAAATCAAGGTTGGCACCCTCAAGGCCGCTGATGGAGTGACTGACCTCTACTATCGCCTCATCCTCCCCACCGATTTCGACCCCACGAAGAAGTATCCCGCTGTGGTGTATGTCTATGGCGGTCCTCATGCCCACAACATCGACGCCTCTCGCAACTGGGGAGCACGTGGTTGGGACATTTGGATGGCACAACAAGGCTACGTAATGTTCTGTCTCGACAATCGTGGCAGCGAAAATCGTGGACTCGCTTTTGAGCAGGCCACCTTCCGCAATTTAGGTGTGGAAGAGATGAAAGACCAGTTGAAAGGTGTGGAATACCTCAAGAGCCTTCCCTACGTGGATGCAGACCGTCTTGGCGTGCATGGTTGGAGTTTCGGAGGCTTCATGACCACCAGCCTCATGACCACCTATCCCGATGTGTTCAAGGTAGGCGTAGCAGGAGGTCCCGTCATCGATTGGCGTTTCTACGAGGTCATGTATGGCGAACGCTACATGGACACCCCGCAGGCCAATCCAGAGGGCTATGAGAAGACCTCCGTGCTCAATAAGGCCAAGAACCTAAAAGGTCGTCTCCTCGTCATCTACGGAGGGAACGACCCTGTCTGCGTGCCTCAGCACACCCTCTCCTTCATGCGTGCTTGCATCGATGCCGACACCTATCCCGACCTCTTCACCTATCCTGGCGATGGTCACAACATGATGGGTACTGACCGTGTGCATCTGCACAATGTCATCACACGCTACTTCGAAGATCATCTTAAGAGGTGACCAAAATTCATACAGGAGTGTTGCATCATGAACGATAATTTCGCTATACAGCTCTTCGAGGGCGAGAAAGCTCGCATTCGTATGGGATGCTGAGAAAGAGAAGTACTATTTCGCCGTGGCTGACGTAGTGCAAGTGTTAACCGATAGCACCGATGTCAAGCAATACATCAAGCGAATGCGGGCATGCGACCCTGAACTCAATTCCAGGTGGGGTACATGTACCCCTACGCCGCCGACGGTAAGGTGTACAAGACCCAAGCCACCGACCTTGAAGGAATATCCCGTATCATCCAATCCATTCCGTCCAAGAAGGCAGAGCCTGTAAAGCAATGGCTTGCCGAGATGGGCAGTATGCGCATTGACCAGATGATTGACCTTGAACTGACTTTTCAAATGGCTGTCGAGGACTACCACCGTCAGGGGTACACGAGCCGAAGGACTTCGCCATACTGACCAATGTCCTTACCAAGGCTTGGAGCGGCATGACTACAGGTGAATACAAACGTTTCAAGGGGCTGACCAAGCAGAACCTGCGTGATAATATGATCAACATAGAGCTTGCCTTGA
>CAJOGQ010000071.1 GCA_905234125.1 uncultured Bacteroidaceae bacterium
GGGGACAAGAGCGCAAAATTTCCCTCTTGCACTTTTCTCATGTCAGCGCAAATTTGCGCCCACATCGATTCTCCCATGCATAAGAACTGCTTGTGTCGATTACAGATTACAGATTACAGTTTTATAGGGAGCCAATTCCTGTGAATGCAAACAAAGAGTGATAAGTGTCAAAAAATTTTTACTATTATATATATAACATATATATAATAGTAACACTCTACATCCACATTTTTTACTGCTCATGAGAAAACTGTAATCTGTAATCTGTAATCGACAGGCAACAAACCAACAAGACCACTTTTCCGAAAAATAAAAATATTTTGAAAATAATTGCCAAAATATTTGCATATATCAGAAAAAACCGTACCTTTGTAGCGGGAACATGAAAAGAAAGCCCACAATCCAAGAAGGGTGAGGGCTAACGCGACGCAAGCCGGTACCCCAAGGGCGTTGAGCCGGTAGCTCAAGGGCGACGAGCCGGAGCCTCAAAGGCGTTGAGGCGGTAGCTCAATTCAGGCATCTTTCATCATCCTGTTCAGCAAGGGGGTGAGGAGGGCGAGGAGGATGGCGGCGATGCCTGACATGAAGACGAAGACCATGAAGAAGTCGTGGAGGGAGGTGATGGGGATGAAGCCGAGCAGGAGCTTGGGGGAGCCATCGGGATAGAGGACGGCGAGCTGACCTGCAAGGATGTTGCTGAAGGCGGAGGAGAGGAACCAGATGCCCATCATGAGGCCCGCCAAGTGTCCAGGAGAGAGGCGACTGACCATCGAGAGGCCAATGGGAGAGAGACTGAGTTCGCCCAGCGTGTGGATGAAGTAAAGGCCTGTGAGCCACATCATGCTGACCTTGGTGCCATCCGACACATCTTTCACTCCAAAGGCGATGAAGAGGTAGCCCAAGGAGAGCAGCGCCAAGCCTATCGCCTGTTTCATGGGCGAGGAGGGTTCGCAACCCCAACGCCTCAGGAGTTCCCAGAGCATCGACATGACGGGTGCGAGCAACACGACAAAAATGGCGGGGAATGACTGGAAGTAGCTGGTGGGCATCTCCCAGCCGAAGATGTTGCGATCGGTCTGCTGGTCGGCGAAGTAGGTGAGCGACACGCCTGCCTGTTCGTAGGCCGCCCAGAAGAAGATGACGAACAGGGCGATGATGAAGATGACTGCGATATGTTGCTTCTCCTTGGCTGTGAGCTGATGTTTTTCGACCTGCACCTGACGGAAGGGCTTTGTGCCTACCTGGATGCCATCGTAAGTGACTATGTATTTGTTTTTCAGCGCACTAAAGAGCAGGATGGACAGGAGCATGACGATGCTGGCACAGAGGAATGCCCATTGGAATCGGGTGGGATTGAGGTAGTCGCCTTCGAAGATGCCACACACCAATGGTCCCAACGTGGCGCCTACGTTCACACCCATGTAGAAGATGGTGAAAGCTGAGTCCTTCATCTTGTCGTCAGGCCGATAGAGGCTCCCCACCATCGTGGCGATGTTGGGCTTGAAGAAGCCGTTGCCGAGGATGAGGAAGAAAAGGCCTCCCATCAGGAAGACGATGGAGAGCTGGTTGTCGATGGCAGGATTGATGGTTCCCCCTTCCGTCTGGATAGATGGCTGGACAAACGAGGCACTGAGGAACAGGAGAAACTGCCCCAGCGCCATCAGCAGGCCGCCCACGATGATGCTGCGCCGATTGCCCCAATAGCGGTCGGCGACATACCCTCCCAGCAGGGGGGTGAAATAGACCAGACCCGTGTAGTAGCCATAGATCTCGCTGGCACTCTCCATCGTGAAGAGCGCCGAGACCATGTAGAGCGTGAAGACGGCACGCATGCCGTAGTAGGAGAATCTCTCTGCCATCTCCGTGACAAAGAGCAAATAAAGTCCTCGTGGATGTCCTTGTTTTGACATAGTTTGGATTGCTGTTTGATTTCAACTTGCAAAGATAGGACTTTTTCAGCTAAAAACTCAAATTTATTTGTTTTTTCCCTCACTTAATCGTACCTTTGCACCCAAATACACTAAAATGAACAATATGGAACAGAAAAACTTTAAGAGAACGACAGTGACGGCTGCGTTGCCGTATGCCAATGGCCCTGTGCACATCGGCCACCTGGCTGGCGTGTATGTGCCAGCCGATATTTACACGAGATACCTGCGCCTGAAGGGACGTGAGGTGATGTTTGTGTGCGGAAGCGATGAACACGGCGTGCCTGTGACCATCCGTGCGAAGAAGGAGGGCTGCACCGTGCAGGATGTGGTGGACCGCTATCACGGCATCATCAAGAAGTCGTTTGCTGACTTCGGCATCAGCTTCGACATTTTCTCACGCACCACAAGCAAGATACACCATCAGTTTGCGGCAGACTTCTTTAAGAAGCTCTACGACGAGGGCAAGTTTGTGGAAATCACTTCTGAGCAGTTCTACGACGAGGAGACAAAGCAGTTCCTGACTGACCGCAACATCAAGGGCGAATGTCCCCGCTGCCACAGCGAAGGTGCCTACGGCGACCAATGTGAGAAGTGTGGTGCGACCCTCTCGCCCGAGGAACTCATCAACCCCGTGAACGCCATCAACGGCAATCCCTTGGTGAAGAAGGCGACGAAGCACTGGTATCTGCCTCTCGATCAGTATCAGGGCTGGCTCGAAGAGTGGATTCTGAAGGGACACCCAGAGTGGCGCAGCAATGTGTATGGCCAGTGCAAGTCGTGGTTGGACAGCGGTCTGAAACCCCGTGCTGTGACCCGTGACCTGGATTGGGGCATTCCTGTGCCTGTGGAAGGCGCTGAGGGAAAGGTGCTCTATGTGTGGTTCGATGCACCCATCGGCTACATCTCCAACACGAAGGAACTCTGCGAAAGCGCTCCTGAGAAGTGGGGCACTTGGCAGACCTGGTGGCAGGATGAGGAGACACGTCTGGTACACTTCATCGGCAAGGACAACATTGTCTTCCACTGCATCGTGTTCCCATCGATGCTGAAGGCTCATGGCGGCTACATCCTGCCCGACAACGTGCCCAGCAACGAGTTCCTGAACTTGGAAGGCAACAAGATTTCGACCTCGAAGAACTATGCCGTGTGGCTGAACGAATATCTGGAGGAACTGCCCAACCGTCAGGACGAACTGCGCTATGTGCTGACCGCCAATGCACCTGAGACGAAGGACAACGACTTCACATGGGCAGACTTCCAGGCACGTTGCAACAACGAGCTGGTGGCCGTGTATGGCAACTTCGTGAACCGTGCCCTGCAACTCACCCAGAAATACTATGACGGCATCGTGCCAGCCTGTGGCGAACTGACTGAGACGGACAAGGCCACGCTGGCTGAATTTGCATCGGTGAAGGACAATGTGGAGAAACTCATCGAGGGTTTCAAGTTCCGTGAGGCTCAGAAGGAAGCGATGAACCTTGCTCGCATCGGCAACAAGTACATCGCCGACGAAGAACCTTGGAAGGTCATCAAGACTGACCCAGAACGTGTGAAGACCGTCATCTACATCTCCCTCCAGCTCACAGCCAACCTGGCAATTGCGTTCGAACCATTCCTGCCCTTCTCATCAGCAAGACTGCGTGAGATGATTTGCATGGACGAACTGAACTGGGAAGACTTGGGCAAGACAGACCTCCTGCCTGCTGGCAAGCAATTGGGCAAGCCCAGCCTGCTGTTCTCGAAGATTGAGGATGAGACCATCAAATTCCAGATGGACAAGCTCGAAGCCACCATCAAGGCCAACGAAGCCCTGAATGCAGAGGTGGCTCCCGTGAAGGAGACGGTGGCATTTGACGACTTCACCAAGCTCGACATCCGTGTGGCTACGGTGCTGGAATGTGAACGTGTGCCCAAGATGAAGAAACTCCTGAAGTTCAAGCTCGACGACGGCACACCCAAGGGACGCACCATCGTGAGTGGCATCGCCCAATGGTATGAGCCAGAGCAGTTGGTGGGCAAGCAGGTGCTGTTCATCGCCAACCTGGCACCTCGTGAGTTCAAGAACGGACTGGTGAGCGAGGGCATGATTCTGTCGGCAGAAAATTACGACGGAAGCATCAGCGTGACAACGGTGGAGAAGCCTGTGAAGGGGGGAAGCCAAGTGTGCTAATGGGCTCCTGCGGGAACCACAAACAAAATAGTATTGAGACGAAGAATAGGCATAGGAGCGACGGTGCTGGTGGTGGGCGCACTGGTTGTATGGTGCGTCAGCCGTTGGGATGCGTGGTTTCACAATCCCGAGGAGGAGCCTTACGAAGCATCAGAGATGCCTGCGAGGGTGCTGTTGACCTTTGGTGACGAGGATGGGATGACGAGCCGCAACGTGAGCTGGATATGTGGAAGTGAGGTGCGAGAGGCATCGGTGGAGCTGATGGACATGACGGACAGCACCGCCCTGCATGTGGATGCTGTGGGCGAGGTGTTTGAATCGAGAAGTGGCAAGGCGGCCTACTATGTGGCACGGTTGCGTGCGCTGAAAGCAGGTCACACCTATCGCTATCGGGTCTGGACAGGCGACCAGATTTCGGACTGGTATGCCTTCCACATGCCAACTGAGGAGAATCAGGAAACGTCGTTCCTCTTCATGGGCGACATCCAGGACTCCATCGGAGGCATCGCCAACCAACTGCTCAGGGAGGCCATTAGGAGGAATCCAGAGGTGGAATTCTTTGTGCAGGGAGGTGACTTGACCGAACGTCCGACGGATGCCTATTGGGCAGAAACCTTCGAAACCCTCGACTCTGTGGGACAAGCGATGCCTGTGCTGACGGTGACGGGCAACCACGACTATCTGAAGAATGTGATCTGCACCCTCGAACGCCGTTTCTCCCTCATCCATTCCTACTTTCTGGACTCGATGGAGGGTGTGAATCAGGTGTTCACCGTCCGCTACAAGAACATGCAACTCTTCTGCCTCGACAGCAACAGGGAGTTCTTCTACCTGTGGACGCAACGTGAGTGGTTGGAGGAGAAGTTGGAGGAGAGTTCAGCGAAATGGAAGGTGGTGGTGTTGCACCATCCGCTCCATTCCACCAAGGGGAAGACGAACAACCTCATCCAGCGATGGATGTTTGACGACCTCATCCAGCTGTATGGCGTTGACCTCGTGCTGCAGGGACATGAACACGTCTATGGACGCACCAGCGCTCAAACCCTCAACTCTCAGCGGTCAACTCCCATCTACACCGTCAGCCACTGCTCACCCAAGAACTACAAGACCGAGTTTCCTGACGGGTATGACAAGTTCGAGAAGAGAAGCCGCTATTATCAGACGGTAAGCACGCATGGTGACACGCTCTTCGTCATCGCCAAAGACGCCAACACACAGCGAACGGTCGATTCGCTCTACATCGAAAAGAACGCACGCATCATCATACATGAGTGAACAATGAAACGCATTCGGTTACATAAGTCTTTCCTCTCCAGTCCCATTGCATTCGTCTGCAACCTGGCGCTGGTCTATGTGACCTATGGCTTATGCCGTCTGGCCTACCTGCTGGAGAACTGGTCTGTCCTCTCCGAGGGCTTCGACACGCTGTCCTGGTGGGAGGCGCTGAAGGGTTGCTGGATGTTCGACACATCGGCCATCCTCTATACCAACGTGCTCTACGCCCTCCTGATGCTGATTCCCTGGCACTGGAAGGAGAAGGACGGATGGCAGACGACGGCGAAGTGGGTGTTTGTGGTGGTGAATGCGCTCTGCATCGTCGCCAATCTGGCCGATGCTGTCTATTTCCAATACACAGGCCGTCGCACCACTTCATCGGTCTTTCAGGAGTTCAGCAACGAGGGAAACATTGGCGATGTGATAGGAGTGGAGCTCCTGCGTCACTGGTATTTGGTGGTTGTGGGTATCGTGCTGATCGTAGGATTGATTCTTCTCTACGTCAAGCCCAAAGGCAAGCTGAAAGTGCGTATGCTGAAGGACAAACTCATTTACTACACTATCCACATCGTGTGCTTTGGACTGTACATCCCCCTCACCATCGCTGGGATGCGTGGTGGCGCCACAACAGCCGTCAGACCCATCACCATCAGTAATGCCAATCAGTATGTGAACCGGCCTGCTGAGGCATCGCTGATTCTGAACACGCCATTCTCGATGATTCGCACCATCAACAAGAACGTCTTCGTTGATCCTGAGTTCTTCTCCCGTGAAGAACTGGACAAGATATACAGTCCTGTACATACGCCTGCCGACTCCACGGCGATGAAGAAGAAGAATGTGGTGGTGTTTATCATGGAGAGCTACGGACGGGAATACATTGGGGCTTACAATCCACTACCTGTCAACTGTCAACTGTCAACTGTCAACTCGAAAGGGTACACTCCTTTCACCGATTCGCTGATTCAGCAGTCGCTCACCTTCGACCTGACCATCGCCAACGGACGCAAGAGCATCGATGGAATGCCTTCCATCCTGTCGAGCATTCCACGTTTCATAGAACCCTTCTTCCTGACCCCCTCTTCAATGAACGATGTAAGCGGTCTGGCTGGAGAATTGGGCAAAGTTGGCTACACGTCTGCCTTCTTCCACGGTGCAGAGAACGGTTCGATGGGTTTCGAGGCCTTTGCCAGAACGACGGGCTATCAGCAATATCTCGGAAGGACGGAATACGATGCGGACAAGCGTTTCAACGGCGATAAGGATTTTGACGGCATGTGGGCTATCTGGGACGAGGAGTTCCTGCAGTTCTTTGCCCTCCAGATGAGCGAGATGAAGGAGCCGTTCATCACCAGCGTCTTCACGGCCAGTTCGCACCATCCCTACGTGGTGCCCGACCGCTACAAGGACATCTACAAGGATGAGCCTGGCGACCCCAACATCATGCACAAGTGCATCCGCTATGTGGACAACGCTTTGCGCCTCTTCTTCGAGACTGCCAAACAACAGCCCTGGTACGAGAACACTATCTTCGTGCTGACTGCCGACCACACCAACAAGACCTCCGAACCTGCCTATCAGACGGAATTGGGTGTGTGCAGCGTGCCCATCCTCATCTTCGATCCCTCTGGCGACATCCAACCAGAACGTAAGCACAGCATCGCCCAACAGATTGACATCATGCCCACCATCCTCAACTACTTGGGCTATCCCAATCCATACGTGGCATTTGGCATCGATCTGCTCAACACACCAGCCGAGGACACGTGGGCCATCACCAATAACAACGGCCTCTACCACTATGTGAAGGGCGACTACGTGTTGCTCTTCACGGAGCAGGGAGAAGTGAAGGCCATCTACAACTACAAGAACGACTGGTACCTGAAGCAGAACCTGCTCGGCAAGACGGGTCAGATTGAGAAGCAGATGGAACGTGAGGTGAAGGGACTGATTCAGTCGTATATGGAGAGAATGATAGAGAATCGATTAGTGGTGAAGAATGAAGGAACGTAATCATACATTCGATTTCCTGTGTGGCATCTGCATCATCCGCATGATTTGCCTGCACACCATCACCTTCTGTGGCCACAAAGGCGACGACTGGTGGAGGGAAGTGATGGCATGGTCGTTCTTCTTCATGTGCTTTTTCTTCTTCAAGGCGGGCTATTTCAACAAAACAGTATCGGGCGACACGAAAACCTACGTCAGGGACAAGACGAAGCGTCTGCTCGTTCCTTACGTGGTGTGGGGTACTATTGGCTTCATCATCTACGCCATCTACCTGCCCTTCGAAATTGACCGATACCACCATCCCATCGAGCCGATGGAGTGGAGCCATTTGTGGCAGACCAGTTCCTTCTGGGGCAATGAGCCTGTGTGGTTCCTCTTCTCATTCTGGGCGGCCTACGTGCTGGTGCATTTCATCAAGAAGATTCACGTCGTCAAGCCCATCTCCGTGATACAGACGGTGGTGATACTGGTATGTCCCTTCCTCAGCTACTGGATGTGGACGCTCGACAATCCTTTGCCGATGAGCCTCAGCAACGTCTTCATGGGCGTGTTCTTCTTCAACTTGGGACGAACTTGGCACTGGATGATTGACCGCATGGGACGACGCACCACATTGGCCGTTTCCGCCGTGCTGATTGTGGCGTTCGTGGTGCTGAACATCGTCTGGCATGGGCAATACGTGATGAGCACGAACTTGTTCTTGGGAAATCCCTGGGCAGCCTTCTTCAACACGATGTTCATCCTCATCGGCTTGTCAGGCTTCCTCATCAAATTGCCCCTCCCTCGTGTGCCAGTGGTGAACTACGTCGGCCAGCACTCGATGGTCTATTTCGTGGCACACTACCCCCTCCTGCAGTTCTATCGCTTCACACATATCTCCTTTGGCCACAGCATCTACGGACATTGGGACGACTTCATCGTGCTCCTCGTGTTCGTCTTCGGCTTCTGCACATGGATGGTTCCATACGTGGAGAAAGTGCCCTGGCTGAGTGGACGATTCCCTAAAAAATCCAATTTACCGACATGAACATCGCATATCTCATATCAGCCCATACAGATGCCCCCCAACTGAAACGCTTGGTGGAGGCACTCCATCCCGATGCCCACTTCTTCATCCACATCGACAAGAAGTCGGACATCACTCCCTTCACGTCCCTGTTGCAGGGCGATAACATCCACTTCCTGACCAACCGGGTGAATGTGCGTTGGGGAACCATCGTCGAGGTGGAGTATCAGATGGCGCTCATCAAGGAGGCCATCGACTACCCTGTCACCTTCGACCGCATCTTCTTCCTTTCTGGCTTGGATTATCCCCTTTGGAGCCCAGAGCGCATCACCACATGGCTGAAGGCGCAGAGGCAGAAGGAGATTCTGAGTGGCATCCGCATGGACACCGATGCCATCAACCCCCAACAGCACGACCTCTATTCCCTTTCACGTCCTTTCTTCCATCTAGGGCTCATCGGCAACAAGGGCAATGAGCGTCTGAGCATCCTCGGCAGGAAGATGAAGCAGAGATTGGGCATAAGGAAACCTTTGTCCTTCCAGGTGGATGGTGAAACGTGGCATCTCTACAAAGGTTCTGCCTGGTGGTGCATCACCGAGGGTCTCGCCACCTATATATATAATATGTATAAGACGAAGCCAGCCATCCGACGCTATTTCAAAGATTCGTTCGGCCCTGCGGAGACCCTCATCCAGACCATTGCCTTCAACTCCCCCGAGTGGGCTCCCAAATGTCGACTCCATGAGGGCGAATATCCTGGCTTGGCATCCTTGACCCCTCTGCACTACATTATCTACGAGCCCGTCATCAAGGTGATGGACGACAGCGACTACGTGACGCTGGTGACGAGCGGACGAATGTTCACCCGCAAAGTCGTCAGTGGCAAGAGCGACCGACTGGTGCAAATCCTAAAGAAACGGAAATGAGACCTAACGCTTGAAGAAGAGACCCTATAACACCTGAAGAAGAAATGAAACAGCGCAACCATGCCTTCGACCTCCTGTGTGGCATCTGCATCGTCCGCATGATGATGCTCCACATCACCAACGCCTGTGGCTTCGGCAGCCAGGAGTGGTGGACGCCCGTCATGGCGTGGACCTACTTCTTCATGTCGTTCTTCTTCTTCAAGGCCGGCTACTTCAACAAGACCGTCTCTGGCAACTCGAAGGAATATCTGAAGGACAAGGCCAAACGTCTGCTGACCCCCTATATCGTGTGGGGCATCATCGGCAACATCATCTACTTCTTCTTCGTCTGGTTCATCCTCGACCCCGAAAACGCCCTCTCCAAGCAAGTGAGGCTCAGCCACATCTGGGAGTCGAGCCAGTTCTACGGCAACATCCCCTGCTGGTTCCTCTTCTCCTTCTTCATGGCCTACGTCGTGGCGCACCTCATCTCCAAAGTGCCACCCCTCTTCGGCATCACCATCCTCGGCAGGAAGCGCAACTTCAAGATTCACTGGTTCATCTTCTTCCTGCCCTTCGTCTCCTACTGGCTCTACGAGGAGGGCAATCCATGCTGGTTTGGCTTCGACAACGTTTTCATCGGCATCTACCTCTTCTACCTCGGACGTGTGTGGCACTTCGCCATCGAGAAGATGGGCGAGGACATCACCCTCGGCGTCTGTGGCGTCCTCCTGGCCATCTTCATCTACCTGAACGGCACCTACGGAGGCGACTACACGATGGTGGACAACCTCTGGACGGGCAATCACTACATCGTCATCGCCAACATCACTCTAGCACTTTGCGGACTCTCGGGCATCCTGCTCAGTCTGCGCGTCCCACGCATCCCCGTGCTGGGCTACATCGGCGAGCACTCTATGGTCTTCTTCGTGGCGCACTACCCCATCCTGATGCTCTACAAGATGATACGTTCGGCCAATGTCCGCACCCTCCGAGGCCATTGGGACGACTACGCCATCCTCGTCATCTTTCTCTTCGGCATCTGCTTCCTCCTGGTGCCATACGTGGAGAAAGTGCCCTGGCTGAGTGGACGATTCAAGAAGAAAGCCCCCTCCGCCACTCCGCATCAGACGGTTCCCCCGTCTGAAGAAATGACAACTCCATCTGAAAAATGATAACCAACAAAACAATCAACTATATGTACAACAATCGAGTCGTAGTTTATACATCCGGAACCTTCGACATGTTCCACAGCAACCATCTGAAGATGATTGAGTATGCCCGTGGACTGGGCGACACCCTCATCGTGGGCGTAAGCACCGATGAACTGGTCAGCAGTTACAAGCGTCCACCTGTCATCCCCTTCGAGGAGCGCATCGCCATCATCAAGGCACTTAAATATCCCGATGTGGTCATTCCCCAGCGCACGCTCGACCACACCGAACTGGTCAAGAAGCTCAACATCGACGTCTTCGTGGTGGGCGACGACTGGACGGGCAAGTACGACTACCTCAAGGATCTCGGCGTCACAGTATTCTACTTCCCCTACGGCGAGGGAGTTTCCTCCACCAAAATCAAGCAGGAAATCCTCGACAACTACAACGACATGAAGTCGAAGCACGAGGCGAAAGTGAATCCAGACGTGGTGGTGAAAGGTTGAGAGTTTAGGGTTTAGAGTTTAGAGACAAAGAGATAATATGAAGCGAATACTGATAGTAGGCGGTGCCAATGGCATCGGGCTTTCCGTGGCCACCGAATTGGCCAAGCGGGAAGAGAGTGAGAAGATATACATTGTGGACAAGGCTGAAGTGGCCGACGAATATCGTCATGCGAAGTTCGAGACCTTCCTCTTCGACCTGACGGCTGAGGACTATTCCCTCTTCGACCGTTTCACCGACATCGACACCCTCTTCATCTCCGCCGGATTCGGACATCTGGCTCTCTTCCGCGACATCTCCGAAGCCGACATCATCCGCTACGTCAACGTCAACACCCTCCCCACCCTGCGCCTCATCAAGCGCTTCTATCCCCAGTTGGAGGGCTCGACCGATTTTCGCTGTGGTGTGATGGTCAGCATCGCCGGCTTCATGTCCTCTCCCTTCCTCTCCGTCTATGCCGCCACGAAGGCCGCCCTCAAGGTCTTCATCGAGAGTGTCAACGTCGAACTCATCAAGGCTGGCTCCTCCAACCGCATCCTCAACGTCTCCCCTGGCTCCATCCCCGGCACCCGCTTCGACGGAGGCACAACCACCGATCTGACCCTGACCGAGCCCTTGACCCGCGACATCATCCACCATCTCGACCAGAAGGACGACCTCTTCATCCCCAAATACGACGAAGTCTTCCGACACGTGCTCGACCGCTACCACAGCGACTTCCGTGCCGAAGGCCTCCACTCCTACGACTACAAAGAACAATCAGGGAGAATAAAAAAATAGCCCATTAACGTTTGTGTGTGGCGGTTCCCCCGCCACAAAAACATTCCCTACTGCCATGCCATCATTCGACCCCCAACAGCTCCGCCAACAATACAACCCCGAAGGCTCCCAGCTCTACCGCATGCAACAGCGCATGCTCGAAATCCTTGCCGTCATCGACCGCATCTGCCAGCAGCACTCCATCCCCTACTGGCTCTCCGGCGGAAGCATGCTCGGAGCCGTCCGTCACCAAGGCTTCATCCCCTGGGACGATGACCTCGACATCGAGATGCTCCGTCCAGACTTCGAGCGCCTCATGCAAATCCTTCCGCAGGAACTCCCGCCTCACCTCGCCCCACCGACGAGAACTACTTCTTCCAGTTCGCCAAGGTGAGAGACCGCAACAGCCAGCTCTTCGAGCGCAACGGCTACGACCGCGTGTGGAAAGAGCACGGCATCTGGGTCGATATCTTTCCCCTCGAAGCCGTGCCCCTCTGGATTCACAAGCTCTCCAACCTCACTTTCGGCCACACCTACAAGATGGTGCGCACCGCCCCCCGCATCGAAGACGTCATGCCTCGCGTGCGTCGATGGGCCAACTTCAACCGCCGCATCATCTTCCCCATCCTCCGAGGCCTCGCCCACATCTTCTCCACCCGCTACTACGACTTCGCTCTCGGCATCCCCTACTTCCAGAAGAGCCTCAAGGACGACTACCTCCCCGTCCGCAGAGTCCCCTACGAGCACACCACCGCCCCTATCATGAAGGAAGCTGAGAAGTGCCTTGCCTACCGCTACGGCGACTACATGCAACTGCCCAAGAATCCTGGCAGCGAATACCACTCCGAAGACATCATCATCCATTAATAAGAAATATGCCCGCACCAGTCGCCCTATTCGTCTACAACCGCGCCGACAACATGCTCCAGACCCTCGAGTGCCTCGTCCGCAATACCCTCGCACCCAAGACCGACCTCTACGTCTTCTCCGACGGAGGCAAAGACCCTAAGTCTTGGAGCCAAGTCAACGCCGTCCGCGCCCAGCTCCACCAGTTCAAGACCCAAGTCGACCACGAAGGAGCCCTACACAGCATGACCATCATCGAGCGCCCCGAAAACTACTATCTCGAGCGCAATATCACCGAAGGCATTGCCCAAGTCTTCCAAGACCACGACCGCATCATCGTGCTCGAGGACGACATC
>CAJOGQ010000072.1 GCA_905234125.1 uncultured Bacteroidaceae bacterium
AGGATGAGGCAAGGCGCAACCGCCAGTTGCAGGAGGCCATGAAGGACTCTGTGAAATGGGTGAAGAACCAGGAGAGGATGCGCTCTTGGACGCGAAGGGTATTTGGAGGTGTGCAGATAGCACCCAACATGAATATTGCAGATAACATCACCGATCATCCACCATTCAAGTATGGGGAAACCTTTGGCGTGAGTATCAGTGCCAATGCGGGTATGTATTTCGACAGACGATTTGGCGCTCGCGTAGGTCTGGGCTATTCACATGTAAAGAACCGTGTGGATAGGGAATGGGTGAATGCCTGGCAACACGACTACATCTACAAAGGCAACGGCTTCTTCCATTTCGATGTGTTTGAAGCCTATGGAGATTTCCTGTTTGACATCAGTGGTGTGAGTCGTTCGCAGAAATATTATCCGATGCACGTGATGTTTGTACTGGGCGCTGACTTTGTGCTCTCTGGGGAGAAGAAGATGGACATGAAGACAGTGGATCCAACGGACGAGAATTCTGTGAAAGCATGGAATATGTTACAGAAGCCGAAGTTGGATGCCGATGGAAATCCTGTCATTAACGACAAGGGTGAACAGGTAATGACAGGTGAATACGTTACCTTTGAACATCTGGTGCGCACGAAAGCAACACCCTTAGTCGGCATCCGCACAGGGTTCTTGTTCGACTATCGTGTGGCGAAAAATGTGTCAGTGAACTTCGAACTGATGATCACCACGATGTTGAACGATCATTACGAAGGTATCAAGTATGCCGAACCGATCGACTTCTTGGTGAAGCCGAACTTTGGTTTGGCGCTTTGGTTTTGATTACTGTATCAGTCCGCTGAAGTCACTTTCGAGATCCTCGAAGTTGCCTTTCATATAGACGGCAGTGGCTTGGGGCTTCTGATAGACGATGATGGCCACCTTCGAGGGATCTTTCTTCGACTGCATGACCGTCACGTTCTGTTCGTTGATTTTTGTCTCCTGCATGACTTTGAAGCCTTCTCCCTTCAGTTGACCAGGGAGGGCTGTGCCCAACTTCTTGCCAGCCTTATTGCCAGTGGATATAAGGATGGTCATCATTTCAATTCTGTCCACCATGTTTTTAAGTCCAGGTACATTGAACTGGTCGAGTGGGAGATTGACCAGACTTTCCTTGCCGACTGTCCTGGTGGTGATGTCGTCCATGTCCGTGTACTTTCTGAATAATTCGTCCTGTGCCTGCATCGTCAGGGATGCGAAGAACACAGCCATCCAAAGGATTGCTTTCATATTAAACTGTTTTTATTAGTAAATTCTTATCTTTCACCTTTATTTTCTTGCATCTCGTGTGACGCTGGAAGCGGCAATTCGACCAGAAACCATGATTTCTGTGAGAGAGTTTCCGCCCAGACGGTTACCACCATGGATACCACCCGTCACCTCGCCTGCAGCATAGAGTCCAGGGATAGGCTTTCCGTTGAGGTCTAAAACATGGCGCCACTTATCGACTACCAATCCGCCCATTGTGTGGTGGGTTGCAGGAGCCAAGATACGCACGGTGAGTGTGGCATCGTCTAACGAATAGGTGGACTTGTCGTAACTGCCGTCAGCATTGCGCTTCGCCTTTCCGATAATGGAAGTAGCATACTTTTTGCCCACGTCAATAGGTTCTTTGCCGTCCATCACAGCCATATCATACTCACGAATGACCTTCCCAATGACATCTGCGTCAACATCTATCTTCATTGATTGAAGCAACGAATGGAGTTGATCAATCTTGCATGCAATTTGCTTGCCTGGAACATCGACACCTCTCACTTCGTTGGGCTCCGTCGTCTCTTCTCCACCTATATAGATATAAACGCCAGACTTACCATAGAGGGTCATGCCATGTTCAAAGGCTTTTATGCTGAGGACGTCACGTTCGCGTGACTCATCGACGAAGCGTTTGCCATTGAGGGGACTGATGAAGACGGCATCAGACACGCTGCCGAAAGCGATATTGCCGTAGTCTGCGTATGACATCGGCATCAATTGCGTCCATTCCATACCTGTGACGGCAGCACCTACATCTTCGCCCATCGCGATGCCGTCACCCTGCATGGATGCACGGTTGGTGGTACCCATGTGCTCTGAGAGATACTGCTTGTTCCAATAGCGGTTGGTTGTCATCACCTTGCGAATGTTGGCAGCATAGCCTCCCGTGCAGATAATGACACCCTTGCGGGCGTATGCAGTTACTTCCGTTCCATCGTCCATCTGTGCCTTCACACCCTTCACTTGCCCTTTCTCCTCAATCAGTTCCTTCGCTGTCGTCTCTTTCATGACGCGGTTTTCCTTGTTGGCACGGATGAAGGTGGTGTAAGGTGCCATCACGTAAGCTCCCCAGTTGCCGTCGTAGTGTTCAGTCACACCATCGCCATCAGTGTCGATGTCGGCTCCTGTCATCTTGTTGCCTCTGAACCAAAGTTCACCCACAATCATGATTTGCTTTTCCAAGAACTTTACGCCCATATCAGCCAGCCAGGGACGCAGGTTCTGTCCTTGTTCCACCATCTGACGCACCAAATCCACATTGCCATAAACCCAGTCCTTCTTGTTCTCGGCCTGACGCAGTCCGCCGTAGTAAGTCTGGAAGATATGCAGGTTGTTGGTGGAGAAAAGGGTAAGGTCTGATTCTGGAATCCCACGGCTCAACTTCGGACGTGCCCATGCCAGATAAGCAGAGATTTCCTTCTTCAGCGCCTGCAAAGTGGGCAGATATTCGTGGTGAACGCCATGATGAGAGATTTCAGCGATGTTGCCAGGCACAAAGGGATAGGCACGGTAGTAGCTGTCATCGAAATCTTTCTCGTCCCACTTCAAAATGACCTCCAAATCGTCGATACAACCTTTTTCCGACTTCACTTTTGGATAGGTCTCTCCATCATAACCCACGCCAGTGGTGGCATCAGGATGAGCTGGATCCCACACGAGATAAGGCGCGACACTCTGATAGATGCCACCAGACAGGAGCGTGTTGCCTCCCATCTCGGCATTCTTCTCGATGATGAGCACCGTGTTGCCTTCGCGAGCTGCCTCAGCAGCCGCTGCCAGACCTGCACCTCCAGCACCGATGATGACGACATCCCATGTTCCTTCGATGGGGTCTTTGTCCTCCATCTTCACGTTGTTGCGTCTGAACTGCTCCAGGTCTGACACCTGCGCATAGCTGGCCGCATTCATCACAGCCTGCACCATCGCATAGCTGGAAACAGTAGCGCCAGAAATGACATCGACGCCCACACCGTTGGCCTCAATCATCTTCTTGGCCAACCGGTCAAACACGATGTCGCCTACATGGGGCGTCTCATGTTGTTCCACTACTTCAATATTCGTGAGACACGAGTCGCTGAATGTCACTTTCAGGCGTACTTCACCATTATGTCCATCGGACGTGGCCTCATACGTGCCAGCTGTAAAAGTCAGTGGTTTATCCATACTGCAACCGCACAACACCAGCGCAGTCAGCAATGAGATCCATAGTTTTTTTATCATATTTCTCTGTTGAAGTTTTGTGAGTGTTACGTATTTGGTTGCAAAGATAAGACATATTTTTCGAATCTGAAGCGAGAAAAACCAAAAAACTTGCTTGTTTCCCCTCTATTTGTGCTATACATTATTAATATATGGACAAAAATAATCGGGTTCTTGCACAATAAATGACATGAAAAGTAGTTATTGATAAGTGATGAACAGACGATTTCAAGTTCTTTTCGTTCTCTTGTCGGCGTGTGTGCTGACATTGAGGGCGCAGTGGGATGTGCAGTTTACGGACTTCACAACCCTTCGCTCGTATTATAACCCTGCAGTATCGGGTACAGATGGAAAGCTGAATGTGGCGGCCACCTATTCGGTGCAGATGGGAGGATATGACGATGCGCCACAGTCGTTGTTTGTGGGTGTGGATCTTCCAGCCTGGTTCCTGAGTGCGCGACATGGTGTGGGTGTGAGCTTCTTCACGGATAATGCGGCCATCTTCAGTTCCACGAAGATAGGACTCCAGTATGCATACAACCTGAAGTTGGGTAAGAAGGGTCGGTTGGCGATAGGTGTGGCTGGTGGCATGTTGTCGGCGAAAGCGGAGAAGAACAAGATGGAACTGGAAGACAATAGTGACCCTGCATTCCCTTCTGCATCGCAGAAAGGAAACAAGATAGATTTGGGTGGAGGTCTGTACTATTATCATCCGAAGATGTGGTTTGGCGTATCGGGTCAGCACCTGTTAGCGCCAACCATTCATTTGGGTCAGACGAACGATTTGGAGTTGAAACGTGTGTTTTATTTGATGGGTGGATGCAATATTAAGTTCAAAAATTCGTTAATATCATTACAGCCCGCCTTTTTGGTGCAGTCTGATTTTGCTGCGTGGCGTGAGGATGTGCAGTGCAAGGTGATGTATGAGAAGAATGAGAAGAAGTTCTATGGCGGCGTGGGATATAGCCCCAACACATCGGCGACATTGCTGTTAGGAGGCGTGTTTCACGGCATAAAACTCGGTTATAGTTATCAGCTCTACACAGGTGGCGTGGGTGCTGTCAACGGAAGCCATGAAGCGGTGTTGAGTTATCAGACGGATCTTGACATGTTCAAGAAGGGAAGGAATAAGCATCAGAGCGTGAGATGGCTATAAATAATAGATAATGTATAAAAGTTCATATAAACAATGAAAAAGATTTTGTTTGCGATATGCATGGTGGTTCTTGCCGGAGCGGTGGCCTCGTGCTTTTCTTCGAAGAAAGGCGCAAGTGCTACGGGTGGCGAGGTCACAGGCGTGAGCGGCACGTCGATGGGTGAGCCAGCACCCTACGGCATGGTATTGGTGAAACGTGGCAGCCTCAAGATGGGTACGGAGAAGACCGATAGCCTTTGGGGTAAGGATGTACCGACGAGGGAAATCAGCGTTGATGCGTTCTGGATGGACGAGAAGGAAGTGACGAACTCGATGTACAGGCAGTTTGTCTATTGGGTGCGTGACTCCATCATCCGTGAACGTCTGGCTGACCCTGCCTATGGTGGTGACGAGAGTTACAAGATTGAAGAAGACAAGTATGGTGAGCCTGTCACCCCTCACCTGAACTGGAACAAGTCTTTGCCTCGCAATCCGGATGAAGATCAGGAGCGTGCGATGGAGAGTGTCTACACCACCCACCCTGTCACGGGTGAGAAGATGCTCGATGTCAGGCAGTTGAACTATCGTTACGAGGTGTTTGACTATGTGATGGCTGCCCAGAGAAAGTATCGTCTCAACAATGGTGGCGATCGTGGTTTTGGTGCATCGCCTCTTGACGAGCGCAATCTCAACACCGACTTCGAGAATGACCCCAATGAGGTGGTGATGATTTCGAAGGATACGGCATACGTGGATGATGACGGCATCATCCATCGTGAGACCATCACTCGCCCGTTGAGTAGCATGTGGGACTTCGTCAATACATATATTGTAAATGTGTATCCTGACACGACCTGCTGGATTAACGACTTCCAGAATGCGGAGAACGAGGTCTATATGCGTCTCTATTTCACACATTCCAACTTCAATGAATACCCTGTGGTGGGTGTGAACTGGGAACAGGCCAACGCCTTCTGCAACTGGCGTACCGACTTCCTCATCAAGGGCTTAGGTCCTCAGGCGAAGTTTGTGCAACGTTACCGTCTGCCGACCGAAGCAGAATGGGAGTTTGCCGCTCGTGGTAAGGACGGCAACGAACTGCCTTGGGAACAGGATGGTGTGTCGAGCGACAAGGGCTGTTACTATGCCAACTTCAAGCCCGATCGTGGTAACTACACGAAGGATGGTAACCTCATCACCTCGAAGACCGGCATCTACAGCGCCAACTCCAACGGTCTCTACGATATGGCAGGTAATGTGGCAGAGTGGACAAGCACCGTCTATACTGAAGCAGGTGTGCTCTCCATGAGCGACATGAACCCGACCCTCACTTACAACGCCGCTAAGGAAGACCCATACGCCTTGAAGAAGAAGAGTGTGCGTGGTGGTTCGTGGAAAGACCCTGAGAGTTTCATCAAGAGTGCTTGGCGTTCGTATGAGTATCAGAACGTGGGTCGCTCCTTCGTTGGCTTCAGATGTGTGAGGTCGCAAGTGGGCACGGCGTCAAAGCAAAAGAAATAAATCGTAAATAGTAAATTGTCAAATAGTAAATCAACATTATGGCAACACAATATTCAGGCATACAGAAGTGGCTCCGCACGAAGAAGGGGCAGACCTTCCTGAACTATGCATACAGTTGGGGCGCATCCGTCGTGATTGCAGGTGCCCTGTTCAAACTCACCCACATTGCGGGTGCCGACATCATGCTCTTCTTGGGTATGGGCACTGAGGTCGTCGTGTTCTTCCTGGCTGGTTTCGAGCCACAGGAGAGTATGGATGCACAGGAATTGGCCGAAGAGGTGGCAGAAAATGCAGCTATCGCAGCACAGACCAACGCTTCCCTCTCAGAAGAGACGGTGGCTGCTTTGGCCAATGCGGCTACAGGTATGGCCAATGCTCCTATCGGAACTGGCGGTACTGTGATTGTTGGCGGTGGGGGTGTGCCGGCTGGTGGCACGATTGTCATCAATGGCGGTGGAGGTAGTTCCGCACCTGTTGGAGAAGCCTCTGCAGAACCCGTCAATGCGGCACAGCTGGCAGAGAACATCTCTTCTGCTCCCGTGTTCCGTTCGGCTCAGTTCCAGAGCATGGCGCCCGAGATGCAGGAGGCTACCAAAGCCTACGTGGAGCAACTCACCGAACTTACCGAGACGCTCAGGAAGGTGGCAGAGCAGAGTGCTCGTCTCACTCGCGACTCAGAGGAGATGGAGAACATGAACCGCACGCTCACAGGTATCAACCGCTTCTACGAGATGCAGTTGAAGAGCGTGGGCACTCAGTCGGCTACCATCGACGAGGTGAACGACCAGACCAAGAAACTCGCCATTCAGTTGCAAGAACTCAACGAGGTTTACACCAAGATGGTTGAAGCACTCAAAATGAAAATCGCATGATTAGAAAGAAATTAAGTCCGCGTCAGAAGATGATCAATCTGATGTACGTTGTGCTCATGGCTATGCTGGCGCTCAACGTATCGTCGGACGTGCTCGAAGGTTTCAGGCTGGTGGATGAAGGCCTGAACCGCACGAAGACCAATTCTGCCACGCAGAACGAAGCCATCTATAAACAGCTGGAGGAAGCCATGAGGCAGAATCCGGAGAAGACGCGTCAGTGGTACGACAAAGCTCAGCAGGTGCGCAAGATGTCGGACACGCTCTACACGCTTGCCGAGAACCTGAAGTGGGAGATTGTGCGTGAGGCTGATGGCGACGATGCCGACCTTGAGAACATCGAAGGGCGCGACAACCTCGAGGCTGCCACCCATGTGATGCTGGCTCCAGGCATTGGTCAGGGAGGCAAATTGAAGAAGGCCATTGAGACCTATCGCGATGGCATCACATCGATGATTAACGACGAGGGGCAGAAGAAGATTATCCGTTCCAACCTCTCCACAGCTGTGCCCAAGAAAGCCAAGCTGATGGGCAAGAACTGGCAGGAGTATATGTTCGAGAACACCCCTGTGGCAGCGGCTGTCACGCTGCTCACCAAGCTCCAGACCGATGTGCGTCACGCTGAGGGTGAGATGCTCCACCAGTTGGTTGCCAACATCGACGTGAAGGATGTGCGTGTGAACGAGATTCAGGCGTTGGTCATCCCAACCACTCAGGTGGTGGTGCGTGGTGGCAAGTTCTCAGCCCAAATCATCATGGCGGCTGTCGATACGACCCAGCGTCCTGAGATTTATGTAGGCAATACCCTGCTCAAGTCCGAGAACGGGCGCTACGAGACCATCTGTGGTTCCACGGGCGACTTCACCCTCAAGGGCTATCTCGTCATGAAGAACGGTAACGGCGAGACCATCCGTCGCGAGTTCACACAGCCTTACACGGTGGTGGAGCCATCGGCTACGGTGAGTGCCACGATGATGAACATGCTCTATGCGGGCTATCAGAACCCCATCAGCGTCAGTGTGCCAGGCGTTCCGAATAACAAGATTAGCCTCTCGATGAGCAGCGGAACGCTCACCCATAAGGATGGAAACAACTACATTGCTGTGCCGTCGAAGGTGGGCGAGGACGTGACTTTCACCGTCACAGCGCAGGTGGAAGGCCGTCAGCAGGAGATGGGCAAGTTCGCGTTCCGTGTTCGCAAACTTCCAGATCCGACGGGTTATCTTGAATACACCGATGCCAAGGGCAACACTTCCCGTTTCAAGGGAGGACGCATCTCCAAGCAGGCCATTATGGCAGCAGGAGGCATTGGAGCCGCTATCGACGATGGTCTGCTCGACATTTCCTTCCGTGTGCTGGGCTTCCAGACACGCTTCATGGACAATATGGGTAATGTGGTGCCAGAGGTCAGCAATTCCGCTTCCTTCACCCCCAATCAGCTTCAGCGCATCCGTTCCCTCACGCGAGGTAAACTTTTCAACATCAGCGAAATCCGTGTCGTGGGTCCTGATGGCATCGAACGAACACTCACTTCACCAGTGGAAGTCATCATAAATTAACCAGATTATGAAAAAGATACTATTCATATTCATTACCCTCTGCATGGCGGGCACGATGGTTGCTCAGCCACAGAAGAGCCGAGTGCAAACTACACGCAACACGGCTGCAGCCAAGAACACAACGGCTGTTGGACAAGGCCGTGCCAGCCTCATGTTCCCCACGGCTGTCGATGTGCCCGAGGATCCCAGTTGGCGACGTGACATCTACCGTTCCATCGATTTGACCAAGGATCAGAACGCTGCGCTCTACTATCCTGTGGAGCCGCAGGGGAACAACATGAACCTTTTCACCCTCCTCTTCAAGTTGCTCAACACGGGCAAGATTCCTGCCTACGAGTATCAGTTGGACGGTCTTGAGAACTTCCAGCAGAGCAACCGCCTGCATTTCAAGGACATGTTGGAGCGTCAAGGCATTTTCTACGAGGTGGAGGGCAACAGCATCAAGGTGGAACAGGCCGACATCCCTTCTGCCGACGTGCTCAGCTACTTCGTGAAGGAAAGTTCTTATTATGACCAGAACACGGCCACTTACCATAGCCGCATCGTGGCACTCTGCCCTGTACTTCATCGTGGTGATGAGTTTTCCATTCGGGAGTCTGTGAGTGAGGGAGATGGGGAGGATGTGCGGACGAGCCCGAACGTCCAGAAGTTCCCTCTCTTCTGGGTGAAGTACGATGACATCAAGACTTATCTCAGCGGTCAGGACGTGATGACGAGCAACCTCAACAACGCTGCCCGCATGTCGATGGACGATTTCTTCTCCACCAACCACTATAAGGGCGACATCTACATGACAACGAACATGCAGAACAAGTCGCTCCAGCAGTACTGCGCCACCGATTCCCTCCTGAAGAAGGAGCAGAACCGCATCGAGAAGCAGATGACTGACTTCGAGGAGCACATCTGGAAGACTCCTGTCGATTCGCTCGAGCAGGCACGTCTGGACTCCATCGCTGCTGCCAACACCAAGGGTAAGAAGGCCTCCAAAGCCTCTTCGTCCGCTGGTCGTAGCAGTCGCCGTGCTTCCGCTTCCTCTGGACAGAAGGAGAAGTCGAACCGTTCATCGGGTGGTGGTGGTAACAACGCTCCACGCGTGTCGGTGAGAAGACAGAGGCATTAGGGGAGTTGACAGTTGATAGTTGAGAGTTGACAGTTAGTATGCAGACGAACGTACTGATAGTCGGAGGCGGTCCCGCTGGGGCGACGTGCGCCTACCTGCTCAAGAAGGCGGGGGTGGACTGCCTGCTGATAGACCAAGCCACATTTCCGCGCGACAAGATTTGCGGAGGTGGACTGACCAGCAAGACTTGGCATTTGCTCGAACAGCTGATGCCAGGTTTTGAGTATGAATACAATCCTGTCACGTTGGTTCGTCTCGATGTCGATGGTCGTGTGAATTGCCAGTTCACCCTCGACGAACCCATCCGCATCGTCCAGCGCAAGGTCTTCGACAATGCCCTGCTCCAGCAGTACATCGCCATCGGTGGTGCTTTCCTGAAGGCTTCTCTCCATCAGATAGAGGAGCAGGCCGACGGAACGATTGTGGCCATCCTGAAGTCGGGCGAACGCATCGAGTGCCAGTATGTGGTGGGTGCTGATGGAAGTAACAGCCGTGTGCGCCGTTCGCTGAAGCCCGACACCGATCGTGGCATCCTCGCTATGGAGCGCTATGTTGACAAGTCGTTCAAATACCAGATGGCTACCAAATCTCCGCTCTCTGATGGGGTGGGGGAGGCTTCCCTCTCCACGTCCATCGACGTCCGCCTCTCAGAGTCCTATGCTCAGGGAGGGTATTTCTACCGCTTCCCCGCCAAGGAGTTCGATGTGATAGGCTTTGGCGACTACACCACCACGCCTGAGAAGTTCCGTCGCATCATGCAGGAAGAGGGTGTGCCCGAGGGTCAGGAGCGTGGCGCCTACATCTATCTCTCCAACGACTATCCGCTTCATCCTCGCATCATCCTGATTGGCGATGCAGGTGGATTTGCCAACCGCATCACCTGCGAGGGACTCCATCGCGCCATCATCACGGCTCAGAATGCCGCCACAGCCATCATCGAGGGACGTCCGTTCCGCGAGACCAACGTGGCCATGTTCCGCAAGGTTCGCAACGAAGCCCGTTTCAGCAAGTATTTCTATAGCAGTCTTGGTTTCGCCATCATCCGTTGGCTGTGCCGTCATCCCGGTCTGATGAAGAAAATCTTCGACCGCAAGATGAAGAAAACGATGGGTTGACCCTTCCCTATTTTCCATTTTACATTTTCCATTTTACATTTTTCATGAACACCATCGTCATCGTTCTTCCCATTCTCACCCTCCTGATGTTCGACTTGGGTTTGGCGCTGAAGCCTCATGATTTCGCGCTGATTGTGGCGCGTCCCAAACCCGTGCTGGTGGGGCTTGTCGGACAGATTCTCCTGCTCCCCCTCATCGCTTGGGGCGTGGGTCATCTGTTTCATTTCTCGCCCCTGTTCCTCATTGGCATCATGCTGGTGGCATGCAGTCCTGGAGGCAGTTCGAGCAACGTCTTCTCCATGCTGGCCAAAGGCGACGTGGCACTCTCTGTCACGCTGACGGCATGCAGCAGCATCATCACGCTCTTCACCCTGCCCCTCATCATGGCGTGGGTCACCCAGGCGGTGGGAGAGACGGCTCAGATTGAGTTGCCCGTGGGGAATCTTCTTGTGCAGAACCTCGTCCTGATGGCGGTGCCCATCGGCATCGGCCTGCTCATTTCCGTCCGCAAACCCACTTTTGCCCAGCGTCTGCATGGAGTCCTGCGCCGCATCGCTATGCCCGCGCTGATATTCCTTGCCACCATCTTCTTCTTCCAGCACCGCGCCACCATCGTGGCCGAATTCGGCTCGTTGGGTCTCGCCATGACCCTGCTCATTCTCGCCACCACCTCGGCAGGAGCCTTGCTCTCGTGGCTCACCCGCCTGACGGGTCAGGAGCGTCGCACCTTGGTCATCGAGATCGGCATGCAGAACGCAGCCCAGGCCATCACCGTGGCGTGCAGTCCCCTCATCTTCAACAACGAGGTCATCGCCATCCCCGCCATCGTCTATGCCCTCATGATGAACGTCGTCCTCCTCATCTACGTAGGCCTCACCAAGCGATTCGTCAAAAATTGAGTTGATGCGCGCAAACGCCCGTTACCACCTCGGAGCCAAAATCCTGTTTTCATTTTGAAAAAATTTTACAAACGTTGAACACTAAATTAATAAATCGAAAATGAATGGGAGAGGAATGGGAGCA
>CAJOGQ010000073.1 GCA_905234125.1 uncultured Bacteroidaceae bacterium
ATTGAACCAAAGCAACAAACGGATAGTTTCTCGTAATGAAAAGGGTGGTTTCTTACCGAGAAACTGGTAGTTTGTTTACTACCATCAAGAAGCGAGCCGGTACCCCCAAGGCATCGAGCCGGTAGCTCAAGGGCGTTGAGTCGGTAGCTCATCCATGAAGTCCTTATGGTTTTTCCTACATAGTCATCCAACACATTTTACATAGTTATGTTGAATTTTTTTCCATCTGTGGCAGTTGTCAAATAATGTTTGACAACTGCGCCCATATCCAATTCTTTCTCTTTCAGTATGTTAATGATGTGATGGCTAATGCTTTGCTTTGAGGTGGGAAAAAGTTCTGCCATCTACTGCTGATTCAGCCAAATTTTGCCGTCACGGGCATACAATGCCACAGTATACAAAGAATCAATAAATACATCATTAATTATGTTCTTCTCTCGGTTTTACACCACTTTTTCACACTCGAAAAGTATAATGCCTTCTCTCTTGCTCACTTTCTCATAACTTTCACTGTCTTTGCAGAAAATAGAAGGACTGAATAAAGCCAAAAGGTTAATCGGTTATTTTTTGTTTTTGAATTGGGGAAGGAATGAGTGATTGAATGAGGCCTATGAACATTTTTTATTCCCACACGTCATTGTGACATTTTGTAAACATTCTGTGCTGACACTATGGAAAAGGGGGCGTAAGGGTGCCCAGTTAGATAAAAATCAGCGCCTAACTGGAAAAAAATATTTTCCTAACTGGGAAAAAAGTTTTTCCCAACTGGGAAATTTTTAGGGGGTATTTTGATGGGTTTGAATAGACTTGTCATGACGCTTTCAAAGTGTTAGCCAAAAGGATAAAAGGGTGACAGAATGATAAATGATCCTATTTCTTGAAGTTTTTGAACGACAGTGACCGCCGAATGAGAAAAATGTTGTACCTTTGCCATGTCATTGATGATTTTGCTTGTCTTGATTTGCAGCACTAAGGTAAGTGAAAAATCTGACATGGCAAAATCCTGGGCAATATTTTGTTGCTCAGGTACTTATAAAGAAAGTTAAACTAAAGTGCTGCGGAATTTAGGATAACTTTTTAACCAGCAGAAATTTCAGCCCGTTAATTTTTGACATCTTCTTCGGCTGCCAAACTCATTCTTTCTTCCTCGTTGGGTATTGGATAGATGTATTGAATCACCTTACGTCCTTTGGCTTCAGAATATCTCTAATTCATCTCTAATTCATCTCTAATTCATCTCTAATCGATCTCTAATTGCCCTCTAATCAATCTCTAATTCATCTCTAATTCATCTCTAATTGCTCTCTAATTGCTCTCTAATTGTTCTCTAATTGTTCTCTAATTTTAGAAATAGAATGAGATATGAAATAAAAAAACAATCCTTTTCCATTCTGTGTGCGCACACAGCGAAGGGTAGGCTCAACAAAAAGATACAAAGTCGTGCCCAAGGAGTACCTCCGATTCATAAAATCGATGTTGATTGTCTCGAGGTGCTAGCAGACAGGCTGTCATCAAGAAGCTTTTTATGATGTTGCAAACCGCAATTGTATTTATTTCGTATCTTTGCAGTCGATTTACAGGTCTACAAAATCATTCCCCTGACAACCGCATGATGAGGTTGAATGTTAGGTCTATGTTAGGTCTTGCTCGAAGACCTAACATTGACAACTTGTTGGATTACAATCTGTTTTGAGAGAAATATTAGGTTGTTAGGATAGTTTGGCCGTCAACCTATAGCAGGGGTCCACATTTGATAGATGATGTATTCGCCATCGGAGTGGATGGTGAAGGTGTCGCCAAGGGCTTCGTTGAGGGTTCCTTGCCACCATTCATCGTAAGGGTAAGCATCCCAACGCAAACCTTCGGAGGTGAGTTGGTGGCAATGGATGCGGAAGATGCTGACTTGCTGACCTGGGTGGGTTGAGAAGGTTTGTGTGCCACAGGCTGGTGTGAAGAAACCCGTGTTGGTGTACATGACAGGCTGGATGTGGAACTCGCGCCGATAGAAGGAGAGAAGGGAGATGTTGCCCAGCGTATGGTCCTCACGTTGGCCTGTGCAGCCGAGGTAAGCTATTTTTAGTTGATAGTTGATAGTTGACAGTTGATAGTTTTGTTGCTTGTCTGTATACATCAAGGTGGGGTTGTTGTCAACTATGAATCGTGTTGCTTTGGTCAGGTCGTTGTACTCTTGTTCTTGGATGGTGTGGACAAGGTGGGGGTATTGTTCCTTGATGTGGGAGGGCAAAGAATCCCCATCACCTACAATGGCATGGGGCATGTGTCCGTGATTAAGGAGGGCTTGTGCGGCTCCGTCGCAACAGACAAGAAAGCGGGCTTGTTCCAGTATCTGGAGTGCTATGGGGTGGGTGGGGTAGTCTCCTGCTGCGAGGATGACTGCGTCATAAGTCGTTGCCATTTGAAATATCCTAAGATTGCGATGATGACATAGAGTCCATAAAGTCCGGCTTTGAAGGGGATATCTTTCTGCACATAGAGGATGCAGCAGACGATATCTACCACAATCCAGAACCACCACTGCTCGATGTATTTACGTGCCAAAGCCCAAAGTCCCACGAAGGAGAGGGCATTGGTGAAGGAGTCGAGCACAGGCACAGTGGAGTTGGTCCAAGTGATGAGCACGTAGTAGATGATGCCCCATGCACTGAAAAAGAAGAGGGCGGCTGGCAGATAAAGCTTCAGGGGCATGTGGGTGATAGGCAATTCCTTTTTGCTCCTTGTCCCTCGCTCCTTGCCCTTCACGAAAAACACGCCCCATTTCCAGGTGATGTAGCCGTAAATGGCGGCAGCTGTGTAGTACATGGCCATGCCTGAGTCGCCATACAGTCCATGCTGCCAATAGAGGTAGATGTCGAGGGCTGGCATGATGATGCCGATGAACCACAAAGCAATACTGGCACGATACTCGAGCCAGATGTAAATCAGGCCGAGTATCGTGGTTGTTATGTCAAGCCAGTGGGCAGAGAGAAAGGCAATCATGAGGATTGAAGAGCTGAAGGATTCTAAAAGTTGATGGATAAATGTGCTAAGAAGTGGAGGGGTGCCTGTGGAGCAAAGCCGCTCTCGTAGAGGTCGGTTGTCCAGGCGTAGGCGTTTCCGTTTTGGTCTTTGCCGATTTCGCAGTATGCCCAGCCGTTGTTGTCGTATTTGAGCGAGGTGAGGTTGTAGAGGGTCACACCCACTGTGGCACTTTTCAGACTCTTCAGTTTGAAGTTGTAGGAGAGGTCGAGGTTGTTGGTGAAATAGTCGGAGAGGGTCATCTTCACGTAGTCATCGCCCACCTTGGCATAGTCGAAACCTGTGTTGGTCATATACTGCTTGCCGATGTACTGGCTGATGAACTGCGCCTTGAATCCCTTCCATTTGAAGGAGAAGATGTTGTTGAAGATGATGTCAGGCGAGAAGGATGTTGGGGTCTCGCCGAGGTTGAGCGTACCTTGATCTTCCCACGTGTCTTCCTGTGTGGCAGCGACTGTCCAGTTCTTGTTGCGGTTGCGGCTGAAGGTGACGTTCATGTCCCAACGGAACCAGTGGACAGGCTGGTAGGCAGCCTCGAGCTCGATACCAGCACGATAAGACTTGCCACTGTTGTCGTTGGAGGCAATCATCTCACCGATTTCGTTCAACTGGCCTGTCAACACGAATTGGTTGGTGTAGTTCATCCAATAGAGGTTGATGCCTGCCGTGAAGGTGGGGCTTTGGTACTTATAGCCGAGTTCCCAGTCGATGAGTTTCTCTGCCTTCAAATCTACACCAAGATTCTCCTCGAAATCGTTGCGGGTCGGTTCCTTACGAGCGATGGAGAAGTTGCCATAGACGTGATGGTGTTTGCTGATCTGGTAGAAGAGACCGAACTTGGGATTGAAGAAATTGTAGGCGTGACGCTCATCGAAGATAATCTGATTCTTCTGCTTGTCGTAGTCATCTGTGAGTCCGTTCATGTGGAGGCTGGCATGACGATATTGCAGGTCGATGAAGGCGCTGAGGCCTTTTAGGAACTCGTAGTTCACCTTACCATAGATGTTGCCATCGTACTTTCTGGCGTTGTTGTCGTAATAGAAGAAGTCGGGTTGGATGAGCACGTCCTTAGCCCAAATGACCTTGCCAAAATGGTCGCCATCGTATTTGTTCCAACCTCCACCAAGAGATGCTTGCAGCCCTCGTTTGTTGTTGAAGTTGAGCGAGGCGATGAATCCGTAGAAGTCGTTGTCCATCTTCTTCTGGTTGATGAGGTCGCCTTTGGTGCTGTAGTCACCTGGTTCGTTGATATTGAAGAGGTAAAGCTTTTTGTTCGCCTTGTACTGCTCGTAATAGCCATCGCCCTTGGTCAGATGCAGACCCATGTTGAGCGTGAACATCGAACCGATGTTCTGGTTCCACAACAGTTGGTAGTGCTGCTGATGGTAGTTGTCCGTTTGGTTCTCGTAATAGTGACGATTGCCGTCTGCATCATAGTATTCGCCGCAAGAATTGTAAGTGCGTCCATAGAGGCTCTGCTCATATTTGCTGGTGTAGTTCCAGGCATGGTAGGTCTTCTCCTGACCATTGAAGGTGATGAACTTCACCACTGTGTTGTCGCCATAGTAAGCGGCCTGGAGGAAGTACGAACCCAATCTCACTGATGCCCTGTCGATGTAACCATCGGTGGCGATGTTGGAGAGACGTCCCTGTACAGCCCAGTGGTTGCCCAACATGCCTGACGTGAATCGGAAGGTCTCCTTGTGGGTGCCGTAAGAGCCTGCTGACTGGTCGTAGCCAAACGCAGGTTCTGTACCCAACTTGGCTGTCTGGATGTTTACCGTCGCTCCAAACGCTCCTGCACCATTCGTCGATGTGCCTGCACCACGCTGAATCTGCACGTTCTCAGCCGAAGAGGCGAAGTCTGGGATGTTGACCCAATACACCTGGGCACTCTCTGCATCATTCATAGGGATGCCATTGGCTGTGATGTTGATGCGCGAAGGATCTACGCCACGCACTCGTAAAGTCGTGTATCCCATGCCGTTACCTGCGTCGCTGGTGGTGGTCACGCTGGGCGTCAGCGAGAGAATGTAGGGGAGGTCTTTGCCTGTGTTGAGCTCTTCGATTTGCTCCTTCGTCACGTTGGTGTGCGCCACAGGGGTTGTGGCACCAGCACGGGTGGAAATCACGTTCACCTCATCGAGGTCAACTACTTTCATTGAGTCGGCACTGCTGATGTGCCTCGTCTGCGCCATCATGCCCAGAGAACTGAAAAGGAGGCATGTGGTCAAAAATTTTTTTACCATAACTTGTAATTTAACTAAAGATTAAACAATGCTAAAAGGGCATGTCCCGTTCAATCGTCCCTACGGCAGCATTACCTGCATCAGGTTCATGGGTATCATCTCAGCCCGCCTTGGCGAGCACCCCTTTAGTTAAAAATCGGGTGCAAAGTTACGACATTTTTTTGACACGGAAAAACTCGCATCCCCTATTTTGAACACGAAATGCACATAAAATAGAAAAAAGAGCAAGATAATTTGATTTTCTTCAAAAAAAACTTTGTATCTTTGCAACTGAAATTGTGACAATGACGCAAGTCGTGTCGAAGAAATTAGTAACAACAATAAAAAAAGAAAGACAGATATGGAACAAATGGACTGGTCGAACTTGGGTTTCGGCTATCGTAAGACAGATTACAATGTACGCTGTTACTATCGTGACGGCAAATGGGGAGAAATTGAAGTGTGCTCGGAGGAGACTATCCCACTCCACATGGCAGCCACTTGTTTGCACTATGGCCAGGAGGCTTTCGAGGGACTGAAGGCTTATCGTTGCCCTGATGGCAAGGTGCGCGTGTTCCGTAGTGATGAGAACGCCGCACGTCTGCAGAGCACATGTCGTGGTATTTTGATGCCAGAACTCTCTACGGAGAAGTTCAATGAGATGGTGGACAAGGTGGTGCGTTTGAATGAGCGTTTCATTCCACCATACGAAACGGGTGCCACACTTTACATCCGTCCGTTGCTCATTGGTACGAGCGCTCAGGTGGGTGTGCATCCTTCTCAGGAGTACCTGTTCATGATATTCGTCACTCCAGTAGGACCTTACTTCAAGGGTGGCTTCTCTTGCAATGACTATGTGATTATCCGTGAGTATGACCGTTCGGCTCCGCTCGGCACAGGTATCTATAAGGTGGGTGGTAACTATGCAGCTTCTCTGCGTGCCAACAAGATGGCTCATGATCTGGGCTATGCATGTGAGTTCTATCTCGACGCCAAAGAGAAGAAGTATATGGACGAGTGTGGTGCCGCCAATTTCTTCGGCATCAAGAACAACACTTATGTGACGCCTAAGTCAACGTCCATCCTTCCCTCCATCACCAACAAGAGCCTGATGCAGTTGGCTGAAGATTTGGGCTTGAAGGTGGAGCGCCGTCAGATTCCAGAGGATGAGCTGGCTACGTTCGAGGAGGCTGGTGCTTGTGGCACGGCTGCTGTGATTTCGCCCATCGGCAAGATTGACGACCTCGAAGAGAAGAAGTCTTTCCAGATTTCGAAGGACGGCAAGCCAGGTCCTATCTCAGAGAAGCTCTACAACAAATTGCGTGGCATCCAGTATGGCACAGAGCCTGATGTACATGGATGGACACGTGTGGTGATTGAATAACCAGCCCAATGGGCGTATGTTAAAACAATAGTTCAACAACTAATAACTAATCAACTATGAAACCAACGTTATTCCTCCTCGCTGCGGGAATGGGAAGTCGCTATGGTGGCTTGAAGCAGTTAGACGGTCTTGGACCAAATGGTGAAACAATCATGGATTACTCCATCTACGATGCCGTGAAAGCTGGCTTCGGCAAGATTGTGTGGGTGATTCGTAAGGATTTTGAAGAGCAGTTCCGCACGCAGATTCTCTCCAAGTATGAGGGTGTTGTTCCATGCGAACTCTGCTTCCAGAGCCTTGACAGCCTTCCTGAAGGCTTCAAGTGTCCAGAAGGAAGAGTGAAGCCTTGGGGAACCAACCATGCTGTGCTGATGGGTAAGGACGTCATCAAGGAGCCTTTCTGTGTCATCAACTGCGATGACTTCTATGGCTGTGATGCCTTCATGTCCATTGGTAAGTATCTCTCCAACCTGCCTGAGGGTTCGAAGAACAAGTATGCGATGGTGGGCTTCCGCTGCTGCAACACTTTGTCTGAGAATGGTTCTGTGGCTCGTGGTGTGTGTGTCTATGACAACAACCGTCACCTCACCGATGTGGTGGAGCGTACAGAGATTATGCGTCAGGCCGACAAGGGCAACGCCATCTGCTACAAGGATGAGCAGGGCGAGTGGATTCCTTTAGAGGAGAACGTGCCTGTCAGCATGAACATGTGGGGCTTCACTCCTGACTACTTTGAGTACTCTGAGGAATACTTCAAGGAGTTCCTCTCTGACCCCAAGAACATGGAGAACCTCAAGGCTGAGTTCTTCATTCCGCTGATGGTGAACAAGCTCATCAACGACGGCACCGCATCTGTGGAAGTGCTCGACACCACTTCTGTTTGGTTTGGCGTCACCTACGCTGCCGACCGTGAAGCAACTGTTGAGCGCATCGCCAAGCTGGTGGCTGATGGTGTATATCCCAACAAACTCTTCTGAAGAGTGAAAAAGTGAAGAGTGATAAGTGAAAAATTTGCTACCGCATTTGTTTGTCCGTTGGTGGCATACGTTTGCGGTAGCCAATTTTTCTCTGTTCACTTTTCACTTCATTTTATATATATATAGGAACAATGAAAGGAATAGTGCTCGCTGGTGGTTCGGGTACAAGGCTTTACCCCATCACCAAGGGTGTGAGCAAACAGCTCATCCCCATCTTTGATAAGCCTATGGTGTATTACCCTATCTCTGTGCTGATGCTGGCGGGCATCAGGGAGATACTCATCATTTCGACCCCTTACGACCTGCCAGGTTTCAAGCGTCTGCTGGGCGATGGCAGTGACTATGGTGTGCACTTCGAATATGCTGAACAGCCTTCGCCCGATGGCTTGGCACAGGCGTTCATCATTGGTGAGAAGTTTGTGGGCAATGACGATGTGTGCCTCGTGTTGGGCGACAACATCTTCCACGGACGTGGTTTCTCTGGCATGCTGAAGGAGTGTGTGGAGAATGCGAAAGTGGGCAAGGCCAGCGTGTTTGGCTACTTCGTCAACGACCCTGAGCGATATGGCGTGGCTGAATTTGACAAGGACGGCAACTGCCTCTCCATCGAGGAAAAGCCCAAGGAGCCCAAGAGCAACTATGCTGTGGTGGGTCTCTATTTCTATCCCAACAAGGTGGTGGAAGTGGCCAAGAACATCAAGCCCTCGCCACGTGGGGAGTTGGAAATCACGACGGTGAATCAGGAGTTCCTGGCAGAGAAGAACCTGAAGGTGCAGCTTTTGGGTCGTGGCTTTGCTTGGCTCGACACAGGTACGCACGACTCGCTCTCTGAGGCATCCACCTTCATTGAGGTCTTGGAGAAGCGCACAGGTCTGAAGATTGCCTGTCTGGAGGGTATCGCCTACCACAATGGCTGGATCTCGACAGAGAAACTTCGTGAGCTGGCTCAGCCCATGCTGAAGAACCAATACGGACAGTATCTGATGAAGTTGGCTGACACGAAATATTTCGGAGAACTCAAATAAAAGTACAAATAATTGAACAATGAAAAGAATGAATTTCACAATGGGTGCCCTGCTGTTGCTGATGGCGACGGCATGTGCAGGAAACAAGACTGCTGGTTCACAGGATGGTGTGGCTGGCGATGATTCGGCTATGGCTCTTCCAGAGTCTGACACGCTGGTGTTTGAGAACGTCAGTTGGACTGACACGTTAGCTTACAAGGTCAAAATTGTCGATTACAGCAGTGATGAAGATCCAGCGCCTTACACGATTGAGACAGCTACGGACTCTTATTCCTTCAGCACGCTCAAGGTCGTGGCAGGCAAGCCCGAAGTGGTGAAATTCATTAACCAGTGGCTGACACTCGATGCGGCCAGAGAGTTGGAGTGCGATCCTTCCACAGCCGAGGATGTGGCGAAGAAGTATGCTGAGTTGAAGAAGCGGGATGTCACGGATGTGCATTCAGCCATGAAGAGTTCGAGCAAGGAGTATCTGGGCGATAGATCTGGAGCCGACGGCGAAGACGAGGACGCGCTCGATGAGATGCCCTTTGCTTCTGGCAACGAGTATGAATCGTCCATCACGTTTATGTGGCAGACACCAGCCCTCCTCACTTTGTGGGACAGTGGCTATGACTATTCAGCAGGCGCTGCTCACGGAATGCCTTGGGGATTTGCCCGAACTTTCGACCTGAAGAATCTGCGCATCCTCAAGTACGACGACATCCTCAAGCCAGAAAGCCATGAGGCTGTGCTCAAGTTGGTAGTGGCTGACCTTGTGGACGAATATAGCGATTCTGGCATGATGAATGAGCCGGATGAGATCGACCTGCCCAGCGATCATCCTGCCTTGGTGGCTGAGGGCGTTCGCTTCGACTATGGAGCCTACGAGATTGGTGCCTATGCTCTGGGCATGCCTGAAGTGGTGATTCCCTACGAGAAGATGAAGCCTTATCTGACGGATAAGGTGAAGGAACTCTTGGAAATCAAGTAAGTACATTATAAATGGTCAAATTGTAAATAGCGTGATGAAACGACTGAAAACAAGATGGCTGGTGTGGTCGAGCAAGGTGCTCATGTCTGCGCTCTCCATGCTGGGACTCTCGTCCTGCTGGTTCCAGCCTTGCATGTATGGTGTGCCCAGAGATCCCGTTGAGGAAGACTCCACTGCTACTGATTCTACCGCCACTGACTCTGTCCGAAGGGAATTTAAGGGTATGTACGGCGTGCGTCCTGTCAAGTTCCAGCACACGATTGAGAAGGACGGCGTGGAAATGGAAATTGACCAAAAGTAAATGGCGATTCTCTCTCTGAAACAGAAGGTTGGGCTCGAACTCGAACGTCAGCTTCGCAAGAACCACAAGCAGTTGCATCCGTTGAGGCAACTCTTTTGGGAGTGTACCTTGCGTTGCAACCTCCACTGCCTGCATTGTGGCAGCGACTGCAAGACAGAGGCTTTGGCGCCTGACATGCCTGCCGAAGATTTCCTCAAGGTGATTGACGAGCAGATCACGCCCCATGTGGACGATCGGCATCAGATGATGGTCATCTTCTCAGGAGGGGAACCTTTGGCTCGCAAGGACATCGAGGACATCGGTCTGGAACTCTACAAACGCGAATATCCTTGGGGCATGGTGACCAACGGCATGATGCTCACTGAGGAGCGTTTCCGTCGGCTCTGTGCATCGGGTCTTCGAAGCATGACCATCAGCCTTGATGGCAATGAAGCCGACCACAACTGGATGCGTGGCCATGAGAGCAGTTTCAAGAATGCCATGAGGGGCATCCGTCTTTTGGCCAGTCAGAAGCAAGTGATTTGGGATATCGTCACCTGTGTGAATGCTCGAAATGTGCAGTACCTGCCCCAGCTGAAGGATATGCTTTATGAGGCAGGTGTGCGTCAGTGGCGACTCTTCACCATCTTCCCCGCTGGACGTGCCAAGCAACATCCTGAACTCCAAATCTCCGATGCGCAATTCCACGAACTGATGGAATTCATCATCGCTTGCCGTCAGGAGGGCAAGGTGCATGCCAGCTTTGCTTGCGAGGGCTTCTTGGGCGAATACGAAGGCAAGGTGCGCGACCACCTCTACCGATGTGAGGCAGGACTGAGCGTCGCTTCCATTCTCATCGACGGAAGCATCTCGGCCTGTACCAGCATCCGAGGCAAATACTATCAGGGCAACATCTACAAGGACGCCTTCTGGGATGTGTGGGAAAACGGCTTCCAGAACTACCGCAACCGCGACTGGATGCGTCAGGGCGATTGTGCCTCTTGCAAGATGTTCCGATACTGCGAGGGTGGGGGAATGCACCTTCGCGACGAAGACGGCAACCTGATGCTCTGCCACATGAAGCGGTTGGGGCACTAAGCCGTTTTTACATCAAACAAGCATTCATTTTTTGTCAATACATCTGTCTGTCGTGATTCGATGCCAGCAGATCGTAGCGGATGTTGTCTTCGAGCACGGAGACCCCAATCTTCCTCGGCTCTTTGGAAGGGGATTGCGTGGAGGCCGTGATGGGACGAGGACGCACAGGACGGTGTACATCGGTGGTCTGATAGATGGTGTCGTGCACCACCTCGTGGACATAGACGGTGTCAGTGGTGGTGTGTGCAGTCAGGCCTTGTGGGTCATTCTCGTTGAGGGCAGGATGCAGGCAATAGCCAAGAATGATGCCGGCGAGACAGGCGGCTGCTGGAATAGCGATGTACCAAGCAGTGCTGTTGCGCGACGATTTCCACGGACGCACATGCAGTTGGGCGTTGTCCTCCTCTCGTATGTCACGTGCGATGGTGATGATGTCCTCGTTTGAGAGCAGTTCTTCGGCGTTTCGCCCGAAGTCTTTGCTCATGCTCTCTGGATGGTCTGAATGTGTGTTCATATACTTGCAAGTTTTTGACGGATGATGGTCATTGTTCTGAATAATCTCGATTTCACGGCACTCTCCGACAGATGCTCTATTTGGGCTATCTGGGGGATGGTGAGCCCTTCTTCGTAATGCAGGGAAAAGAGCAGATGAAGCGGTGGGGAGAGCGATGAGAGCACTTTCCTGACCGCTTCCTTTTGCTGCTCTCTAGTCAGCCTCACTTCCACATCTTCCTCGCTGACGGGTTCAGCATCGAGGGTGGCAAGGTAGTTGGCCACATGCTCGTTGTGGCGGTAGGTGTTCTTGCAGAGGTTGTAGGCGATGCTGAAGAACCATGTGGCGACGTTGTTGCCCTCCACATAGCTGTCTCTCGCCTCATACACCCTTAGGAACACGTCGTGGGTGAAGTCGGATGCAGCCTCATCATCGCCCCCAAGTTGTCGGAAGAAGAAGCCCTGTAGCCGTCGGGCATACCGACGGTACAGTTCTTCAAATGCCGACTCGCTGTCTCGGCTCGCACGC
>CAJOGQ010000074.1 GCA_905234125.1 uncultured Bacteroidaceae bacterium
ATGAACATTGTCTTACTACCGGTCTTGGAGAGAATCTCTGTCTGACCAAGGTCGTCAATCAGATGTAGGTAATTGGTGAAGTTGCCTTTCTTCTGCATATAACCATAGATGTTATCCAACCCTGACGGCTGTTTATCATCCAAGTCATAACGATCAGAACAAGAGAACATGCCCAAACCTGCAGCACACAGCGCACCTCCTACCAAGAGGTGTCTGTACAGTTTTTTTCTCTGAAAGTTATACAACATAATAAATATAGAATAGATTTGTTTGTCCTTCTAATTTTGTTGAATTGTTTTGGAAAAGTTTTACACTCAAATCTTTGTCATGGTAGAGCTTTCAGTGGCAACATTTGGCCAAATCACCACATCGGCCTTCATAACTTTTGCAAAGAAACGACTTTTTTGTCACATAAACAAAAAAAATCTTAAAAGTTTGGGGATAAGGGTTAATTTTAACAATTCAGAGGCCTGATTTCCTCAAAAATGGTTAATCAAAGTTCAAAAGTGTCACGCTTTTAGCATCAAACGACATCCCTTTACTGCTCCATTCATTTTTCCATTCACTTCTCCTTTTTTCCATTCACTTCTCCTTTTTTTCGTTCACTTCGCCATCCATTTTTCCTTCACCACCGCTTCCTTTATTTCTTCATTAGGGAACTCTTTTATGTTTCCAATCCGGGAACTTATATCCCTAACCCAGAAACACAAGTTGCCAACCCGGAAACTTATGTTTCCAAGTTAGCAACATAGCCTTTCCAGAAGGAGAGTTTACTTTGTTCAGAGAAGTGAAGAAATGCCGACTACTGCTGTGTCTTCTTTGCCCAATAGGTTTGGGTGTTGGTGCGGAAACCAGCCATCACGATGGTGGACTTGCGAGGCGAGGCCTCCCAATCCAGTTCACGAGCCACATTGAGGGAGAAGGTCGTGCCAGAGATGGTAACCTTCAGGACATTCTTCTCCACGTCGAACACACCACTGCCAGACAAGGCACCACTAAGAGTGACACGGTTATCGCTGATGGAAGACTTCTTGATGGTCAAGGCTGTGGAGGTCTTCTGCTTGCCATAGTCGTAAGTGAGGTCGATGAGTTCCCATGTGCCTTCAAGATCATCGGCAGAAATTGGAGCATCCTCGACACCCGCATAACGTTCGGGCGACACCACAGGCCAACCGTCACTGGTCCAATAGATGCGACGCACATGTCCCATCATGATGGCATTGGGTGCCCAGTCGGGATTGGTGGAATAGTCAACGGGCTTGCGACCCTGACTGGAGAAGAACCAATTGCCCTGTCCATCGTCCCACACAGCACAGTGGCTGATACCGACCCAACCATCGTGTTCTATCTTGCTGTTGAACTGATATGGATGGGTCAGAACAGGATAGGCATCACCACCGGCAGTGGTCACATTCGTGCCATTCTTGCCCACGTAGGGGCCATCGACATTCTTGGAACGCACCACGCGCGTGTTGTAGGGGACATCGAGACCATCGTAAGCAAGGAAGAGGTAATAATAGCCAGTCTCAGGATTGTAAACCACTTCAGCGCCCTCAGAACCCTGCCAACGACTGCTCTTGTTGCGTGTGGCAATCAACTTGCCGTAGGTTGTCGTCTGGCCGGTGCCGATGTTCCATGGATCACCAAGAGGCTGGAGGGTCTTGCCCGTCTCAGGGTCGAGCTGGATGGCGGCGATGCCACTATGCCAAGATCCGTAGATGAGCCAGTGTTCACCGGAAGGAGTGATGATGAAAGAGGGGTCGATGGCATTGAATCGGCAATAGGCGTTGTAGTCATTCTCATTGGCACGGGCGTAAGCATTCTTACCCTTGTCAGAGGCTGAACAAAGTACCCCACCCTTGTCCACCCACTTGCCTGAAGCGGGGTCGGTGGTCTCAGCCAGGCCAATCCATGCGGATTCGTTCCAGCTGCCATCGAAATCGGCACTACCGGTCTTGATGCAGTTGCCCACAACAATGCTGTAATACATGCGGTAGAGGTTGTCGTTCACCTTGCGCATGCAGGGAGCCCAATAGCCCAATCCACTCAAGTCATTGGCTGCAATGGCAGTCAATCCACGGCGGGCACGGACAGCATTGATGGAATCGAGCAACCATGCAGGGGTCTTCTCTGGCAACACCATCGAGTTGTTGTAATTGCTGGCGGGTTCCCACTTGACGAGGTCTTTGGAACGGCGCACATAAAAATGTCCCTTACCTGTCTGTGGATTGCCAAAACCCGCATCGGTCTGCGACATATAATAATAGCCATCAGATGCTTTCATGACCGTGGGGTCATGCACATTGGCGAGTTGCCAATTGTTGCGGTTGTTCCAGCCTGCGTTGTTGCGGTAATCGTCGGAATAGGTGGGATAGAACTTGCTGTAATTCTTGTCATGATAGGCCAAATGGCTGCGCATCAGTTCGTCGGGCGCATAGAAAGTGATGCTGTCGGTCTCGCGCAACAGATAGTCAATGGGCTGTCCATCGGCCAAAACGAATCGCAAGGAGTCGCTACGACCTGGCAACACAGTAGAGGGATGGTGGACGATGCCCATCTGCTGGAGGTATTCACGGCGGTAGATGGTGGTCTTGTGCTGAGACTCTTGATTCACATAGACTTTCTCTGGAAGTTGCTCCACTTGAGCATTGGCCACAACGGGCATGAGGAGCATGAAAAGTGTGTATATTGTCTGCTTCATGAGAATCTTGGATTTAATCGTCTGCGACATGTTACTTCACAAATATTTTAATGGAAGTTCCAGACATTTGAACAATATAGGTGCCCGCAGGCAATGTCAAAAGGCTTATACGCTCGCCAGCCGAAACAGCTTTCGCTGACAACTGACGGCCATCGATGCCATGAACGGTCAAGTTGCCTGCTTGTTGGGCAACCAATTGAGCGCCATCGAGGAGGATGGCCTGACCCACTTCTGCCCCGACATTGAGATCGAGAATGGCAGAGGGTGCCTCATCGAACTTCATCGACGCATACCCTGCCAAGTCAAATACTTTAGCAGTCCCGTCCTGATAGTTGGCTGACATACGGTTCACATAAACCACTGAACCATCAGTGTTTTCTTCCTGTGACTGGGTAAAACTCAGGCTTCGCAGATTGGTGATGTTGAGGGGCGTATAGGCACCGTCTTCAAGACCAATCAGATAAAGATCCTGGTCATCGGCCTTGGCAGTGGTCACTGCGCAAAGCAACGACATAAAGAGAATGATTTTGCGGATTGCTTTCATTGCGAACTTGTATAAATAGGTTAATATTTTGTGCAAAACTACTAAAAAATCCTCGAACGAGCACAAACTTTCAGCAACTAATTTACAAAAAAGGACAAAAAGGGATGAAAAGACGCGAGAAAAGGCACAAAAAAGACCGCACGCGGTAGCATGCGGTCTGCAAGATATGTTTTATTGGCAATGAATTACTCAGCAGGTGTTTCTGCAGGTGCTTCAGTTGCAGGTGCTTCAGCAGGAGCTTCAGCCTTTGCCTCCTCCTTAGCTTCAGCAGGAGCCTCAGCAGGTGCTTCAGCCTTGGCATCTTCCTTGGGAGCCTCAGCCTTAGAACCAGACTTGCGAGAACGGCGAGTGCGAGTCTTCTTAGCCTCGGTCTTTGCCATGTTCTCATCGAAGTCAACAAGCTCGATGAATGCCATCTCAGCATCGTCAGAAGGACGGTTACCCAATTTGATGATGCGAGTGTAACCACCCTGACGATCAGCAATCTTTGTGGCAATCGTACCAAAGAGTTCAGTGATGGCGTACTTGTTCTGCAGGTAGCTGAACACAACACGACGAGAGTGGGTCGTGTCATCCTTTGATTTCGTAATCAGTGGCTCAACATACACACGAAGAGCCTTTGCCTTGGGGAGCGTAGTGGTGATTCTCTTGTGCATAATGAGCGAGATTGCCATGTTGGCAAGCATCGCCTTGCGGTGAGAATGCTTACGACCCAGATGGTTGAATTTCTTATTGTGTCTCATTTTTGATTAGTCTTTGTCTAATTTATACTTAGAAATATCTGTTCCGAACGACAGGTTCAAGCTCTCAAGCAAGTCGTCAAGCTCTGTGAGTGACTTCTTACCGAAGTTGCGGAACTTGAGCAGATCTGTCTTGTTGAATTGTACGAGGTCGCCAAGAGTCTCCACATCCGCAGCCTTCAGACAGTTGAGGGCACGAACAGAGAGATTCATATCGACAAGCTTGGTCTTCAGCAACTGACGCATACGCAATACCTCCTCATCGAACTCTTCATTACCATCGAAGTCTGCATTCTCGAGCGTGATCTTCTCGTCGGAGAACAGCATGAGATGGTAAATGAGAATCTTGGACGCCTCACGAAGTGCGTCCTTCGGATGGATGGAACCATCGGTGGTGATTTCGAGAACCAACTTCTCATAGTCGGTCTTCTGAGCCACACGGTAGTTCTCGACTGCGAACTTGACGTTGCGGATTGGAGTGTAGATCGAGTCAATGGCAATGTCGTTAATCTCCTGGCAGAACTCGCGGTTCTCGTCAGCAGGAACATACCCACGACCTTTGTTGATGCTCAATTCCATCTCCAAGGTTGCCTGAGGATCCAAATGACAAATTACCAAATCAGGGTTTAACACTCCAAATCCACTGAGGTACTTGTTGATATCTCCAGCCTTAAACTCGGTTGAATTCTCGATGGAAATTGAAATCCTTTCGGATTCAAAACCATCAGCGACTTGCTTGAATCGAACTTGCTTCAGATTCAAGATAATGTTGGTGACATCTTCCTTCACACCTGGAATGGTTGAGAACTCATGCTCCACACCCGCAATGCGGATGGTGTTGATGGCAAAACCCTCCAGAGAGGAAAGCAGAATGCGACGGAGAGGATTACCGATGGTAATACCATAACCTGGCTCCAACGGACGGAATTCAAACTTTCCGTACTTGTCGTTGGCTTCCAACATTACTACTTTTTCTGGTTTTTGAAATGCTAATATCGCCATTTGTTTATATTTTATTATTTAGAGTACAACTCGACAATCATCTGCTCCTTGATATTCTCAGGAATGTCTGCACGCTCAGGCATGTGGAGGAACTTGCCACCCTTCACGTTCTCGTCCCATTCAATCCATGAGTACTTGCTGTGGTTGAAGCCTGCCAAAGCTGCTTCAATCACTTCAAGGCTCTTGGCCTTCTCGCGAACAGCGACAATCTGACCGGGCTGGACAGTGTAGGAAGGAATGTTCACCACCTGACCGTCAACAACAATGTGCTTGTGGCTCACAAGCTGACGAGCGGCCGCACGAGTGGGCGCAATGCCAAGACGGAACACCACATTGTCAAGACGAGACTCAAGAAGCTGAAGGAGGATTTCACCCGTCACGCCAGACTTCTTGGAAGCCTTCTCGAACAGGTTGCGGAACTGACGCTCAAGCACACCGTATGTGTACTTTGCCTTCTGCTTCTCGGCAAGCATGAGACCGTACTCAGAAGTCTTCTTGCGACGGTTGTTGCCATGCTGACCAGGAGCATAATTCTTTTTAGACAAAACTTTGTCTGGTCCAAAGATTGCCTCGCCGAAACGACGAGAGATTCTTGATTTTGGTCCAATATATCTAGCCATATTTTTTCTTAATGTTTAATGCCATGCGGTTCTCAGCAGCAGCCGCAGAAAGGAAAGATGCGACAAAACGAACCCGTTGGCAAATGACATGTTTGTAATGATTAAACTCTTCTTCTCTTTGGAGGACGGCATCCGTTGTGTGGAAGTGGAGTAACGTCGATGATCTCTGTCACTTCGATTCCTGCGGCATGGCAACCGCGCACAGCAGCTTCACGACCATTGCCTGGACCCTTGATGTAAGCCTTCACCTTGCGGAGACCGAGGTCGAAAGCAACCTTGGCACAATCCTGAGCCGCCATCTGGGCAGCGTAAGGAGTGTTCTTCTTAGAACCACGGAAGCCCATCTTACCGGCTGCAGACCAAGAGATAACATTACCTTCACTGTTAGCCAAAGTAACAATGATGTTGTTGAAGGAAGAGTGTACATGAAGCTGACCCTCTGCGGTAACCTTGACGTTTCTCTTCTTCGCAGTAGTTGTTTTCTTTGCCATATCTCTAACGATTATTTAGTAGCCTTTTTCTTGTTTGCAACTGTTTTCTTCTTACCCTTGCGAGTACGTGCATTGTTCTTGGTGCTCTGACCACGTACAGGAAGACCAAGACGATGACGGATGCCACGGTAGCAACCGATATCCATCAGACGCTTGATGTTCAGCTGAATCTCTGAACGGAGGTCACCCTCCACCTTGTAGTCGGCAGCAATCACCGCACGAATCTTACTGGCCTGTTCGTCGTTCCAGTCCTTTACCTTAATGTCTTTGTCTACGCCAGCCTTATCAAGGATCTTGCCAGCGCTGCTGCGTCCAATACCATAAATGTATGTGAGCGCAATTTCACCTCTCTTGTTTTGTGGGAGGTCTACACCTACAATTCTTATTGCCATATCTTACTTTTATTTCAATTTCTTACCAAAGAATCATCCCTGACGCATCTTGTACTTAGGATTCTTCTTGTTAATAACAAACAGACGACCTTTACGTCTCACGATTACGCAATCAGGTGTACGCTTCTTCAATGATGCTCTTGTTTTCATATTGTGATTTTATTTATATCTGAATACTATTCGACCTTTAGAGAGATCATAAGGAGACATCTCCACTCGGATCTTGTCGCCCGGCAGAATCTTAATGTAGTGCATTCTCATCTTGCCGGAGATGTGAGCGATAATCTCATGACCATTCTCCAACTCTACCCGAAACATTGCGTTGGACAATGCCTCTACGATAGTTCCATCTTGTTCGATAGCAGACTGTTTAGCCATACTTTATTATAAAGATTTATCTCTTAATACTTTTTCTATTTCTTCAAATGACGAGAGGATGTCGGCCTTTCCTTTGCGCACACAAACGGAATGTTCATAATGCGCTGCGGGCTTCTTGTCCCTTGTGATGATACCCCACCGGTCTTCCTGCATGTAGATGTCTTTCGCACCCATCGCAATCATTGGTTCGATGGCGATGCATAAGCCATTCTTCAGCAATATGCCGTTTCCCCGTCTGCCGTAGTTCGGCACTTGAGGGTCTTCATGCATTTCTTTCCCGATGCCATGTCCCACAAACTCACGCACTACACTATAGCCTTGAGCCTCGCAATGGGACTGAACCGCGTATGATATGTCTCCCAACCGATGACCGACAACTGCTTGCTCTATTCCTTTGTAGAGCGCTTCTTTTGTCGTGGTCAACAACTTCTGAACATCTTCTGAGATATTGCCTACCGCAAAGGTGTAGCATGAATCTCCACAATATCCATTCAGTTTTGTTCCACAGTCGATCGACACGATGTCACCATCTTTCAACGGCGTTTCATTGGGTATGCCGTGAACCACCTGGTGGTTGACTGATGTGCAGATACTGGCAGGAAATGGTCCTCCATAGGGATTGGGAAATCCGAAGAAGGTGGGTATCGCCCCGTGATCACGGATGAAGGTGTCAGCGATGTCATTCAACTGTTTCGTCGTGACGCCTGGCTCAATCACTTTCGCCAATTCCGCCAATGTCCGCCCAACCAGTAAATTTGCCTCCCTGAGAAGTTCGACCTCTTCGTCAGTTTTAAGATATATCATCTTATAGAAGCATGCTTAGTGTTCGCCACGAACACGACCCGTATCTAACAGTCCGTCGTAATGACGCATCATCAGGTGTGACTCTATTTGCATCAGTGTGTCAAGCACAACACCAACGAGAATCAGAAGAGAAGTGCCACCGAAGAATGCAGCGAACTCTCTTTGTACACCGAAGATTCCTGCAAAAGCGGGAAGGATGGCAATGAGTGCCAAGAACAACGAACCAGGGAAGGTGATGCGCGACATGATCTTATCGATGTAGTCCGCAGTATCTTTACCTGGCTTGACGCCTGGAATAAAGCCATTGTTCCGTTTCATATCTTCCGCCATCTGCACAGGGTTGATGGTAATGGCTGTGTACAGGTATGTAAACACGATGATCAATACTGCAAAGATCAAATTGTAAATGAAGCTTTCATTATCGATCAACTGCATCACCACTGGATTCAACTTACTGCCAGAGAACTGTGCCAATGTCACAGGGATGAACATGATTGCCTGAGCAAAGATGATAGGCATCACATTGGCTGCGTATGGCTTCAGAGGAATGTACTGACGTGCGCCACCAATCTGGCGTGCACCAGCAATCTTCTTCGCATAGTTCACAGGAACACGACGGACACCCTGCACGAGAAGGATGGCTGCAGCAATAACTGCAAGGAACAGCACAATCTCCACAAGGAACATCACAAGACCACCCTGACCATCAGCGAAACGAGACTTCAACTCCTGCATGACAGCATCAGGGAAACGGGCGATAATACCAATCATGATGATGATGGACACACCATTACCGATACCCTTATCTGTGATACGCTCTCCTAACCAGAGCACGAACATACTACCTGCAGCAAGAATGATTGTTGCATAGAGAATGAACATGTTCCAATCCAAAGAGGTGTAAATAGCTGAGCTGTTGGTTGTTGTCTTCAGGTTGATCAAATAGAAGATTCCCTGGAACACGAGGATAGGCACTGTCAAGTAACGCGTATACTGACTCATCTTACGGCGTCCGCTCTCTCCTTCACGCTGCATCTTCTGGAAGTATGGAACGGCGATACCCAACAACTGCATCACGATGGATGCGGAGATGTAGGGCATGATTCCAAGCGCGAAGATGGAAGCTTTAGAGAAAGCACCACCGGAGAACATATCAAGAAGTGACATCAAACCACCTTCCGTCTGTGTACGAAGTCCCTGCAGTGCCTCTGTATCAATGCCAGGAAGCACCACATAAGATCCGAAGCGGTAGATAGCAACAAACAACAGCGTGATGAGGATACGCGAACGCAAATCCTCAATACGCCAGATGTTTGTCAATGTCTTGACAAGCTTGATATTCTGAAGTTTATCAACAAATCGTCCCATTAGTTTAGAGTTTTACAGCGTTTCCGCCCTTTTCCTTAATTGCAGCCTCAGCAGAAGCAGAGAATGCGTGAGCTTCCACATCAACCTTGGCTGTGAGTTCGCCTTTGCCAAGAACCTTCACAAGCTGGTTCTTGTTCACCCAACCTGCAGCGATCAGCTCTGCGATGCCGATCTTAGCAAGATTCTTCTCTTCTGCGAGTTTCTGAATAAGATCAAGGTTCACGGCCTTGTACTCAACATGGTTGATGTTCTTGAATCCGAACTTTGGCACACGGCGCTGGAGTGGCATCTGACCACCCTCGAAACCAATCTTCTTCTTATAACCAGAACGTGCCTTGGCACCCTTATGACCACGGGTGGAAGTGCGGCCCTTACCTGAACCATAACCACGACCTACACGCTTGCTATTGTGGGTTGCGCCAGCAGCTGGTTGCAAATTATATAATTCCATTTTAATCAGATTTTAATGTGTTAATACGTTAGTCAATAACCTCAACAAGGTGTGCAACCTTGCGAATCATACCACGCAAAGATGGAGAATCCTCACGCTCAACGACCCTGTCGATCTTACCGAGGCCAAGAGATTCGAGCGTGCTCTTCTGATCGATAGGACGACCAGCTTGACCCTTTACCTGCTTAATTTTGATTGTTGCCATGATTTCTTCTCTTTATCCTTTGAATACTTTTGTCAAATTAACACCACGGTTCTGAGCCACAGTCTTTGCATCGCGCATGTTGGCAAGAGCCTCAATCGTAGCCTTCACAAGGTTATGAGGGTTGGAAGAACCCTTAGACTTAGCGAGGACATCGGTGATGCCGACACTCTCGAGCACTGCACGCATGGCACCACCAGCCACCACTCCAGTACCTTCTGAAGCAGGCATGATGAGTACACGGGCACCACCATACTTAGCATAAGCCTCGTGAGGAACAGAACCCTTGAGCACAGGAACCTTCACCAAATTTTTCTTAGCAGCCTCTACGCCCTTTGCAATAGCAGCTGTAACTTCACCAGCTTTACCAAGACCATAGCCAATAACACCGTTACCATCACCTACAACAACGATGGCAGCGAATGTGAATGTACGACCACCCTTAGTAACCTTAGTAACACGATTAATAGCAACCAAGCGGTCTTTCAGCTCGGCATCGTTTTGTACTTTAACTCTATTTACCATAATCGTATTTAAAATTTAAGTCCAGCATTACGGGCAGCATCTGCCACCTTCTTAACTCTACCATGATACAGGTAACCATTGCGGTCGAACACAACAGCGGAAATCCCGGCCTCAAGAGCCTTCTTTGCCACCATTTCACCAACCTTCTCAGCCTGCTCAGTCTTGTTCATCTTTTCCAGACCAAGTGATGATGCAGACACCAAAGTCTTCTGAGCATCATCGTCAATCACCTGTACGTAAATCTGCTTATTGCTTCTGAACACACTCATGCGAGGGCGCTCAGCAGTACCAGAAATCTTGTTGCGTACTCTATATTTAATCTTGATACGTCTTTCAATCTTTGTAATCATACTCTTGTCAATTTTAATTATTTAGCACTTGCAGACTTACCAGACTTTCTTCTGATCACTTCACCCTGGAAGCGAATACCCTTACCCTTGTATGGCTCAGGCTTGCGGAAAGAACGGATCTTAGCACAAACGAGTCCAAGCAACTGCTTGTCACAAGACTCGAGCATGATAAGAGGATCCTGGTTTCTCTCAGACTTCGTCTCGACCTTGATTTCCTTCGGAAGTTCGAAAACAATCGCATGAGAATATCCAAGTGCGAACTCAAGAACATTGCCCTGGTTTGAAACACGATAACCGACGCCGACAATCTGAAGAGTCTTCTTGTAGCCCTCAGAAACACCGACAACCATATTGTTCACAAGCGAGCGATACAATCCGTGGAAAGCATGGCGCTGCTTCGTATTATCCTGCATCAGTTCTTCATTCTCCTCCATTGTCAACTTGCCGTCCTCGATAGTAACCTTGATTGCAGGGTTTACATACTGGCTGAGTTCGCCTTTAGGACCTTTTACAGTTACAATGTCATCCTTATGAGTAATAGTCACTCCTGCAGGAATAATAATAGGTAATTTACCAATTCTAGACATTATATATCCTCCT
>CAJOGQ010000075.1:0-11155 GCA_905234125.1 uncultured Bacteroidaceae bacterium
TGAACGCCTCACGCTTCACCTTGTTCTCCTTCTCTATCTCGGCAAGTTCACGGCTGATGGCATTGGATGTCTGGCCAACTATCTCCCTCTGCTGCTGCACGGCTGTATTCAGCTGGACAGTTGCAGCCTCGGCTTTCTGCATGCCAGCCGTCACCACATTGTTCAGCTTCTCGATGTCACCAACGGTCTCTATCTTGACCTTGATGGAGGTGGAGGTCTCCTTCATCACTTCGAGGAAGACCTTCTTCACGTTCTCGATTTCTTTCTGCACATCCTTCAGCTGGGTTATTGCCTCAGGTGCAACCAAGTCAGTTATTCTTACATCTGCCATAATATCGTTGTATTATTGATTTCAAAGCCAGTGGCGATACTCAAGCACCTCCTGCCCGTCCAACTCATCAACACCGCAGAACGCATACGTCCCGTCATTCCTCTGCCACACCGCCATTATCTTGTTCTCTAATTGAGCGGCCTTTCGCGCCAGCTCGCTCACCCTCTCCCTGTCACCAAGCACCTTCTTCCTTTCACACGCACAGCTCATAGTCCACACAGTTTCCAATACTTGATCAGAAAGTCTTTCAAGATATTCTCGGTGAAGTACTGCTTGCCCTCCATGCCTATCATGAAGATGCTGGCTCCGTACTTCCTCTCGATGGCGGGGCCATCACGAAACCCGCCAGTGTACACCTTCAACGACTCTGCCTCCCTTCTCGTCCTGATGGAGAAGTAGAACGTGCCGTTGATGAAAAGGTTCGGGACTTCGACAGGACGTGGGGGGAGAAACAGCTTCTGCCCGCTCTCTGGCGGCGTGATCCTGCGCTTCCACTCCTTGTACCATTCCGCCTGCTGCTTCGACTTGAAGTATGGGTCATCGTCATACGTCGGTGAAAGGTGCTGCCCTTCTCCGTTCAGACCTGAATACAGCTGCTCGTGGATGATGTCCTCCACGACGTCGCTGTGCTGCTCCAAGCACGAAAGGACTGCATCCCCGAAGCCGTCCACAGCCGTATTGATTGCATTGGTAAGTTTGTCGAAATCCATATCAGTTAGTAATAAAGAGAGGGTCGGGCTTTCGCCCAGCCCTCATCTACCTATTAGCTCATAAGCATCTTCAAGCATCTTTCGTCTGTCTTCCTCCGTCCTGTCCTGCCAGAAGGCCTTGCCGTGGAGCTCCACGAACTCTTCCTTGGTCATGGCAGAACAGAGCTCATCGGAGAATGACACCTTCTCGAACATCATACCTGCACGATGCCCTTGATTGACTTCGAGTAGAGTGTCTTTGGCGACTTGAGGCTTGGCGTGGTCTGTGCGGCCACTGTCAGCGTCAGAGCGCCGTCAGCGTAGGTCGCAGCGGTCACGTTGTTCATCACAGCGGACGCGTTGGAAGACGTGGCGATGATAGGACCGAACTCAGGCGTGCGGTCGTAGCCGCCAATCTTCTCGACGATGTGGTACTTGCTGTTTTCATCTACAACGAGCTCCACAGGAACGAGACCAATGAGGCTTGCCTCGAAGTCCACGTCCGTGTCGATGAAGTCGTAGTTCTGCTGGCTCTTCTCGGCGTCGAGGTGGCAGAAGCTGATGGTCAGCGACTCCTCAGCGCTGGAAGTTGGGTGCGGAACGATGGTCGAGTAGATGCAGGACATCGGGATGCCCGCAAGCACGTCGGTGCCGTCGTTGATGCCGTACAGAACACCGTCCTCGTCGAAGTAGTACACGTCACGCTTCACGTTTTTGCTCTTCAGCAATTCGGCGTGAAGGCCGTAGTCCACTCCGTCAAGGGTGAAGGTGTCAGTCTGTGCGCTGATGCCAGTCACCTTGTTCGCACCGTAACCGGTGGCACTCACTTGAGGTTCGCCGCCGTTCTTCGCGTACTCGACGAATGTCAGCACGGGATAGATGCGGTTAGGCAAGTCCTCGTGGCAAGCCTCTTCAAGGTCTTCTCCATCAAAACCGGCTGGGAGCTTTTCCCCTGCTGGGACGATGATGGCACCCTTGATCTTGCCGTAGTCGATGGGGCAGCCACTCTTGCCAGAGTTGAAATCTGCCTTGTAGCAATTACGAATAGCCTTCATATTATTTCCTGTTTTCGCATTGAATATTCTTGATAACTATTTCCAGATTCCCAACGTTGATGGCATCTATGGGCTCGCTCAGCTGCTCACCGCTTTGCGTGTATGCCCCGTATCTGCCATATCCGTAGTTCTCAGAGTATGTGTGAGGAATAACCCCATCGTACTGCACCTGCACCCTGCTGTCAGCTTTCAGCGCCTCGAACAGACTGTTGTACACGGGACGGAGGATGTGGACGAACGAGGAGGCAAGCCTCTGCTCGTTGCTCCACTCCTGACGTGTCGAGCACGCTATGAGGATGTTGACCTTCGCCTTCATCCTGTAGCCCGCACTGTTGCGCTGCTCCAGGACCGGTGTGAACAACGCGATGAGTGGGAACTTGGGCAGCTTGCCGGGCACGGTCGGCGACTTGCTCATCTCATCGAGCTTCTCCTTGATGTACATGTCGTTGCCGAAGATGTAGTTCAAGTCGGGCTTCTCGATGGAGTTGTAGCTTCCCCTGCCGTCGTACACGCTGATGGTGAGACGCTTCTTAGCCTCCTTCACCACGTCGCCAAGTATCTCCACTATCTCGTTCATAGGTTGAGTGCATTGATGGGTGTCACCATGGACTTCTCATAACAGATTGTGTAGGTCTCGAGGTTGTTGGCCGCATCCTTCAGGAAGCGCTTGTTCCTCTCCACCATCGCATTCCACACGGATGCCTGTCGCCTTGCGGTGTTCTCATGCTCATTGGAACTCTTCAAGACTACCGCCCCCGTGTTGACCATGTGGACGGTGGTTCCCCTGAGCATCTTGTACAGAACAAAGTCGGCAAGGCTTTCCTTGAGCGAGTCGGCAAGGAACTCAAGTTCCTCGTCTTCCTCCACCTCTTCCGTCTCGGCTGGGTCGCCAAGTGTCGGCTCGGCTGCTTCCGCATCAGCCTCGGCTTTCGCCTCGAGGTAGGCAAGAAGTATCTTCGCCATGACGGCACCGATCATCGCGTTCAGGAAGTTCTCCTGCTCACTGTCTATCCATCCGTTGATGCTCTCACGGACGGCAATCTCGTTCTGGTCGGTGCACCTCGCCGGGTCGATGGGGGCGTTCTGGATGAGTCTTTCGCCCTTCGTGAAATACGTGCAATCTATCAGTCGTACCATGCTCACTTCTTGTTGGACTTTTTCGTAGTTTTCTTTTCGCCTTCACCCTTCACGTCCTCCGCTGGCGCGGCCTTCGTGTCGGCTTCTGGCTCGGACTTCACATCCTCCACCTCTTCACCCTTCACGTCCTCCGCTGGTGCGGCCTTCGTGTCGGTGGCAGGAACAGAGGGAACACCGGTAGTAACGCTGAAGCCCTCCTTCTTGAAGCGCAGGCGCTGCTCCCGAGCGAAGCGTTCGAGAGCATTGCCGTTGCCTGTGATGATGAGAGTCTTCTTCATGGCTACTCAGTTGTTACCTCGGTTACAGTCTCAGTGCGGGTGTAATAGGTGGTGTTGTCAGCTGGAGAAGTCTCCGTGGCTGCTACAAACTCACCGTTCACCTTCTTGTAGTAACCCTTGCTTGCAGGGTTCTGGTCAGTGGCGTCAACCTGCTCGTACACAACAGTCGTCGTGGTGTGAGTCTCAGGCTCGTCCTGCTGAGCGGGCTTCGTGATGGCTGTCTTGAGCGATGCCAAGTCGCCATAAGCGAAGGCGAATGGGTTGTACACGGCAAGGATGACCTCTTCCTGAGCGATGAGAGCAACCACGTTGCGACGCTTGGTGTCCACATCCTCAGCCCACTCCACGGAGAGGTTGGTGTAGTCAACCAGCGATGCACCGTTCTGGGTGTCACCGAGGAAGTACTTGCCCACAGGAATCTGCGTGCTCTCGATGATGAGGTAGCCTGCAATGTACTTGCGGCCGTTCACAACGGTCACGAGATTGAGGGAGCGACCAGTCGTGTCCTTCTCGCCCTGGATGGTGTTCACATCCGATGGGTTCAGCACGATGCAGGTCGGGTTGAACTCGCCGTAATTCATGATAGCAAAGGCGGTGCGGATCACGTCCTCGCTGTTGGGGTCTTCGATGTTCTGGTAGAACTGGTTGTTCACCGTGAACGCCAGGTTAGCGGCTGTCTCGCTCTGATAAGCGACACCCGGCAGAAGGATCTGCGTGTCGTTCATCTTGATGAGAGTCTTCGCTGTGAGCAATGGAGAGTGCTCTGCAGCGCCAGTGAAGACGATGCTCTGACCCGAACGGATGTCAGGCTGAGCGGCAGCGAACGTGATGATGGTGTCAGCACCGCTGTTGTAAGTTGCCACGGAAGCAACGGAACCAGCAGTACCGGTAACCACAGCGTTGGAGATGATGCTCTCCACGCTCTTCACGTTCTCGTTGTTCACGATGCCCTCAAGGTTCTCGCCCTGACCGTCACCGAAGAGGATGTTCCAATCCTCTGCCATGGCGATGCACACAGGAATCTTGTTGAGGAGGTAGGAACGAACCCACACGCGGCTCTTCAGCATGCGCTTGGAGATGAAGATGGTGGTACCAAGACGCTTGGTGCCAGTCGTCACTTCCTTCACGCTGAAAGCAGACTCTGGGAGCAGGCCGTTCTCAGTCACGAAGCGTGCGTTGCGGTTCAGAGCGGAAATCTGGTTGTAGGTGAGGGTTGGGAACTGCGGATCGCCCTGCTCGGTGGACAGAACCTCACGGAGGTGAGTCTTGCCGGAAGCGAATGGGTCGATGACGCGCTTCTGCTGCTGGCTGATGAGAATCGAGCCAGTGTAGTTGCTGGTCATGTTCACAGGATACTCGGAGCTCTTCAGAGCCGAGATGTCGAACTCGCCCGACTTGTTCTTCTTGCCGGACACGAAATCGTTGAAACGCTCAGACTCGAACATGGCGTTAATCTGCTCGTCGAACTTGGAGATGGTCTCCTGCTTCACGCCCTGCTTCTTCAGCTCAGCGATGGTGGCGTTCACCTGCTTCACCTGCTCGAAGAGGTTGGCGACGTCGGCCTTCATGCCCTTGTCACCGTTGATTTCGTCAAGAGCCGACTTCAACTCATCGAGCTTGGCGAGTTCCTCCTTGTCGGCGGCACCCTTCACAATCTCGTCGAGAACTCCGTTCATGGCATTGACGATGGGCTCATACAGATTCTTCAGCTGAGCCTTGTTCTCCTCAGACGTACCTGCCTTGATAGCAGAGAGGAGTTCATCCACTGTCATTTTCTTGTACTTCATACTTGCGAAATGATTTTGGGGTTAATATTACGGTTACGACTCAAAGCAGTCACCCAGCTTCATCAAGTCGAAAGTGCCGCCGGCGGCTTTCTCCTCTTTTGCCTCGCCACCCGTTTCTTCCTCGGATTTCCCATGAGTGTCACCAGACGGCTCATCCTCCTTGGCGGTTGGCTCGGCGCTTTGGCCGATAACTGTCATTGTCTTATATACTCTGTTCCAGCAATGCGGACAACGCACATACGTCATCGCATCCTGAATGTTCTTCTCGGTGTAGAGCTCGATGGCGTTCTTCTGCTCCGTGACGAGCGCACCATCAGCCTTCATGATGTTCACTGCCTGAAGGACTGCCATCACCTCTGCCTGAATCTCAGGCGCCAGCTTCTGCATCTCCTCATAGACAACACCATCGACCATCCAGTGTGCGTACTGGGAGGCGAGTTCAAGCACCTGAGTGCTGAACGAATGCTCTGGCTGCTGGTCATAGTCGAAGTCCTGTCCGCAGTACGGGCACTTCACGATGTTACCTCCGTCAAGTGCCTTCAAAAGTTTTTTCAATTCCATATCGAATGAATTAAGTCTTTCGTCCGAGTGCCCGTACTTGCCCTCCGCTGCCTTGGACAATAGACGTGCAGCCTCTTCCACCTGCTCACGGCTGGCGCTCTTGATGCCAACCAGGAACGTCTGTGGGTTCGCACCCCATGCCGTCAGTGTCGAGTACTCCCACATCTTCCACTCGAGAACCTTGCTCTTGTCATCCTTGTCGCGCTTGATGGCGCTGACACCGATGCTGTGCTCCAGCGTCCTGCCGTTCTCGGCGAAGAGCTTGTAGTCAGCGAGGACGTCACGCCCCATCTGCTTTTCAAGGTTGAGCTGACCGACCATGATCAGGTTGCCGTCCTCCTCCTTGCCGCTGAGGGGCACGCCAAGCAGCTGGTCAGTCTTGTGGTTCAGGAACCAGCGCATCTTGCCGATATTCTCAGCCAAAGTCTTGTTGAACGAGCCGGGCATTGAGATGTCACCTTGTGAGTCCTTCACGCCGATTCCGTTCACGGCCACGGTAACAATGCCCTTCTCATCCACGTCATTCGCCTTGGTTTTGTACACCAGGCTTTTCATCTTCTCTGTTGCCATTGTTGTTGGGTTTTTGTTGGGTTAATATTATGCTGTTCACTCTCTCGAGCTCCTCGTCAGTCATGTTGAACTTCAACTTGCTGAACAAGGGGTCTTCTTCTTCGTCAATATTGGCTTCACCAATCTGCCCTCTCCAGTCGTTGAGTGTGATGAGGCCGTCGATGAACTGCTGGCGGCATCGGTCGTTCACCAGCTTCTTCACCTCTTCCTCCGTCTTCAAGCCGTCCTGCATGCAGTCCACACCCGAGAAATCGACGTCGAGGTAGTACCCGCTCTTGTCGAGTCCGATGAACGAGGTGAACGCACGACAGAAATCCTTCGCCATCGGCATCACCACGGATGTGTACACTGTCTTCTCGGCTGTGGCTTGGTTGCTGAATGTGCTCTGGTCTTTCCTCGGAACAAGCACGGCTGGGATGCCGTATGCCCCTGCTATGTTGATGGCGTCTGCCAGTGTCTCGTCGAACGGCTGCAATTCCGTGATGGAGAGGTTGGTTCTGATGAAGTCGATGGGCACGTCAGAGATACCATACGGCATCTGACCCTCACCCACTCCGTAGCGCTGGGCGTTCTGCTCGACAAGCGCCTTCTTTTCCTTCTCGGTCAATGCGTCGGTGCCGGTAGCGTCCATCTTCCTGCTGACGATGTATCCGAGCCCACCACGCTTCACATAGATGACGTTGCGGGCCTCATACACGGCGAGAAGGTTGGCGATGTTCTTGCGCAGGGAATCCAGACGGCTGTGCGACTTCATGTACCCCTGCTCAGTCAGCAAGGTGGCGATGCCGTCACGGTCAATCATCACATGCTTTGGGTCGATGCGCATCTGGGAGCCGAAACCGCCGTTCACGTTGATGCTGGCAATCAGATCCTCAATGCTCGCCACATCGAAAAGGGGAAGTCTCTCTCTCGGAGCTTCCACCTCCACCCTGTCGGATGGGAGCACCCAGTAAGCGAGGACGCTGCGGTAGTCCACATCAATGGAGGTCACGGCACGGATGAATGATGTGCCGGTTGACAGCTTCCAGACGAAATGGTCATGGACGAACTCCTTCCACGAGAAAGCGCAGTTGGGTTTGCTCATGAGCTCGTTTACAGTCTTGTTTCGCCACACCACGCTGTCATCCTTCTCCTTCTTCAGCTGGAAGTTGCCGCCAGCGATGCGGCTTGCGATGTACTCTATGGGGAAGAACACCTCGGGGATGTTCCGGTACATGTCGATGTATGACATGCCGATTTCAGTCAACCTTCTTTCTCGGATTTCGGTGATAATCCTTGTGCCGATGTCGTTGGATGACGACGGCTGCGAAGGCTTCTCTTCAGGAGCCTCCACCACGTTGTCAGCGGATTTCTGTACAAATAATCTCGTGAACCAATTCATCGCGATATCTTTTGTTGCGGCAAATTTACGGCAAAAAGGTTCTCAAGATACCGATGAAGCGTCAAGAGGAAAACGAGTGTTTTCCAAAAACACCACTTAACTTTGTGTTTTTCATCATGTTACAAGCCACATTCCAAATAAGCACTTTTTTACATGCTTATCTGTCACGCTTGGCTACATATTGGACAAGCCCACTCAATACGGCACTGGCACACTTGTCCTCGCTGTCCTTGTTGTACTCATATAGCGATTCCATGAAAGCGGCATACCCATCGCTGTCAGCATAGTCACTCCTGAACCGCACACGCTCCGACACGAAGTCGCTGGTGGCTGCTATCCGTCCATCCACATCACCGAACTCCTTCATCGCCTTGACTGGCATTTCCGTCCTGCCTCTCACGTCACGGACGAAGGGGAAGTAGGCTTCCTCACACTCCACCACGCAGACATCCGCACCACTGCCGGTGATGAGGCTTGCCATCTCTTCCGTGGAGGTCGTCTCGATGCAGGTGGCCGACACGATATGCCACAGCTCGCCCACCGAACGTGCCTGGCACATGGTGAACTTGCCGCACACGTTCGGCATCACATACAGGACAGAACCATTATACTCGTACTCTCCCTCCGCGTTGAAGAACTTGAGCGCACCATCCTTGGCATAGACATTCCGCTTGCGTCTCAGGCTGAATGCCGTGAACTCTTCCTTGCAGGCATCCACGACCATGTAGCGGAATGTGTCGGAGAGGTGGCCATGCTCCTCATAGCTCTGGCCCGTCAGCTTGTTCTTCACCTTGGTCTTGAGCATGGCGCCGTTCACATCCTTCTGCACGCTCTGGTAGTCGATGACCGAATTGCGGCACTGCTCCCCTATCTCGATGGACAGTCCATCAACGGAACCATCGAACACCTGATTGATGAACTCACCGCTCATGGCGACGGACGGGTTCTTGTTGCCCACGCAGTCCTCAATCTCGAAACCCTCACCCCTCAGCGACTCGATGTACAAGTCCATCCAGCTACGCTTTTCCTCGTCGTAGGTGTTGGATGCCTTGGTGCTGGCGTCACCATGGACGTACACTTTGTCCGTGCACCCCATCGACCTCAGACGGGCGCACACCATCTTGGCAGACTTCTTCACGGTATTGTTGGGATTCTCGGAACACACCTCGCCAACCTGACGGATATGCTTGCCGTGATCATCCGTGACAACCTGCCACATCGAGCATGAGATGTATGGGAGCACGTTGTTATCGACGGACAGGTGAAGCGGCCACGCTGGGTCATACGCTACACATCCGACATGCTTCCCGACATTGAAGCTGCCGAAGAACTCACTGCCTGTCCGTATCACGCCCCACTCTCCCAGCGCATAGACGTTGTAGTAGTCGGGGTCATGCAGGCGGTCATACTCGAAGTCTGCCACACATTGCTCGTCATAGTAGCCGTAGGTGCCCTTGGGTGAGCCCACCACCCAGAAGTTGTTGAGGTAGGTGGACTGTATGATGATGGCGTTAGATGGCTTTTCTTCAAGCTCCCCCGTCCTCGCATTCATCACCTTCTTGGGCGCATTCATTCGGACACTCTTCACCTTGCAGAGCCGTTCGGGGAGCTTCTGTCCCTCTATCTCTATCTCCATCGGGATGTCATGCCACTTGTCGTTGTCGATGAAGTCCTTCTTGATCCAGTGCTGTTCGTTGATGGGGTTGAAGGTGGCGACTATCTGCTGCCCCTTCTTACCACGAAGACGCTTCCTTATCTGCTTCCAGTCCTGCACCTCGAACTCTGACAATTCCTCCAGCAGGACACGCTTGTAGTTGGAGATACCCTTCACCTTCTCGGGGTCATCCAAGCCTGAGAAGTCTATCCTTGCCCCGTTGACGGTGCATCGGCAACAGTTCTGGGTGAAGCGGAAGAGGTCGCTGATGCACAACGTCTGAGCCGCCACCTTGAAGTCCTCATAGATGGTCTTGCTGATGGCTGCACCCACCTTGCGCATGACAAGGGAGTTCTCCCCATCGAAGAGCGTCATGATGAGGGTGACCTGTGCGACGCTGAAGGATTTTCCGCTTGATGAGCCGCCGTACAACACGACATATCGCAGTGTCTCGTCTCTGAGGCACCGCAACAGCCAAAATCCGTTAGGGTTGAGTTTCTTGTGGTTGACGATCATCTTTCTTGCTTCTCTGCTTTTCGTACCACTTCGTCATACGTCTGTCAACTCTCTCACGCACCACCTTGGGAAGCGTCCACACGCCAAGGTTGAACGCCAAGCAGCTTTCTATCTGCGCACCCACGCTGTCCTTCCACCCTGGCATCTTGTAGATGTAGTCACACTTGGCAAGCACCCACAGGTCATGCAGAATGGTGAACTTGTACGCCCAATCCCCTTTGGCCTTGAACTTGTCAGACAGCCAGTGCAGGACTTTCGGGAACGTGAATCGCAGGGGATTGATGGTCTTGTACCCTTCATGGACGAGGTGCATCTCTGCCTGATGGAAGTTTGCCCAGCTGTCTTCTTTGCTCAGTCCGCTGACCTGACCGCTGATGTACACTGTCTTCTTCATACGCCGCCCTCCTCATCATCGAAACCTATGCGCAGTTCTCCCTTCGCCTTCACGTCACCACTCAGCTTCACTTCCTTGGGCGCTTCCCATCCGTTCATCTCTGCCAACAGCTTCATGGCATCGGTCTTGCCGTAGAATTCAAAGGTGAGCACTCCGTTCCTGTACTTGACCTTCTTGATGGCGAGGCGCACATGCTTGGGGAGCTCGCTGATGTCCTTTGACACATACTTGCCCTTCTCCTCATCCCACTTGAAGATGTCCGATGGGTCGATACTGGAGATGCCAGCGAGGATATTTGCCGCTTCATCTTTGCTCAATCGGCACTTCCTCTCGTTCTCTTCCCGAATCTCCTTAATCCTTGCGGCGACCTTGCGTTCTGCCAAAAGCCTGCTTGCGCATTGCCAAATCGTGTCCACCTTCATGTTGGCACAGTCATAGGCAGAGCGGTACGCAGCACTGGCGATGCCCGTGTTGACGTATGCCTGGCAGAAGTTCTCCTGCTTGAGCGTCAATCCATTCTCTTTCATGTTCAGTTCTCCTTTCTTGCCGCAAAGGTAGCGGTTTTTGGTTCAGATTGTTCACTTCCCCGCCAATCTCTTGTTCGGGTCGGTGCTTCTGCGAGATATTCTCGCAGGGGGCAAAAGCGGTGTGCGCCAGGAGCGTGTCGGCAATTACGCAGAGTTCTTCATCTGGTTGCCCCTGGCGCGTCCACCCGTCAGTCTTCAAATTGCAGTTTCGGCGACATTGCCGCCTTGATGCGGTCTTCGGTGAGCAGGATCCACCTGTCCACCTGCTTCTCCCA
>CAJOGQ010000075.1:11179-24034 GCA_905234125.1 uncultured Bacteroidaceae bacterium
CGGAAGTAGGCGCACTGCCAGTAGCGCATCCTCTTCACGCACTCCCGAAAGTCGAGAGCGGACTTGAGGGTGGGATGCTCGTCGGCGAGCCGCTTGTCCACCTCCTGTTCGAGTGGCTTCAGTTCCTTGTCGAGGTATTCCTTGGAGCCGGGGATGTTGTAGATGGAGAAGTAGTGCTTCTGTCCGGTGCGCACCTTCTTGACGAGCTCGTAGAAGCTCCTGTTCAATTCTTTCTCGTCCATAGTTCAGTCCTCGTTGAGAATGTACATAATCTTGTCGATGGCGCTTTGTCTGGCCTCTTCGTCTTCGCATGGCGTCATGAAGGAGGAACCAACCCCTTTCAGCATAACCTTGACGTAGGGGGTTCCTTCCTCTTCGACCGCCATTACAGCAGACACATCACTGATGCGGTAGTGATGGTCGGCCACCGTGATGAATTTCCCGTCTCTTTCAATCATGATCTTCAATTTGCTACGATAACGTATGTGCCTCCGTCCGGGTAGGACATGAGGCGCTTGAATAGTTTCTTGCACCTTGGCGGCACTGACCGCCATGTCTTGTGCATCTCGTTCCATAGGCGGCAATGCCCTCTCTCGCTCCGATACTGCATGGCGGATGGGGCATCGGTCGCTCCGTTGTAGAAGAATGGACACGTCCCGCAGGATGTCGGCTCGTCATAGAAAGCCTGCCCGTTCAGTGTCCTCATCGGTTCAGCCCTCCATATCCCTTCACCAGCTTGCTTACAGGCTCGAGTCCCCAGCGGATGCGGAGAAGGTCTTTGCGGATGCGCTCTTTTCGTGCCTCTTGCGACTTGATCGCCATCTGCTTGCGCTGTTCCTTGGTGAGGCGCTTCTGGACGCCAGCCATCAGTTCGCTCTTCGACACCATCTTGAGGTTCGATATATCGCAGTTGTCATGGTTGCCGTCGATGAAGATGAGGACGTGGCCATCGGGGACTTCTCCGTGGTGCTGATTCCAGACATGGGTGTGCAGCAGCTCCATGCCGTCCTCAGTCTTGATGTACCAGTAGCCGTCGCTGTACTTGCTCTTGTATCCGATGGGTTTCGTCTTCCAAGGGACGTGACCCTTCTTGAACTGGGTCTCCTTCACCTTCTCGATGTTCTCCGCACTCATCCACTCGCTCCGCTTCCTCCCGGCATTGTGCGATGGATGTCCCTTCTTGAACCGCCGTGACAGGGTGTTTGGATGCGCCGCACAGTGCTTTCCCTGCTTGACCAGGAACTCGTGCGACTTCTTCATTCCATACCTCTCGGCAACTCCGGCAATCATCGAAACGGTGAATCCGAGCATCTCCGCTATCTCGACGGTGGATTTGTACGGATAGAGTTCAGCAATCATTTTCAGTTCCTTCTTTTTCCACTTGTGCTTCTTCTTGTGCCCGGCTCTGCGGACACGGAGAACTTGTGCCTTCGCCCTGATGGAACCGACGGACTTTCCGAGTTTCTCTGCAAGTTCATTCAAATCTGCGGTGGGGTAATCCTTCTTCAGTGTCCTCACCATCTTTCTTGTCCATGTTGTCATTTCTCTCACCCTTTATGCGTTTAACAATCAGAGCACATTCACTCTCCCTTTTCTTCGCCGTTGAGTTCGGCGATCACTTTATCTATCATCCGAAGACCGTTCTCAATCTGAGCCATCTTGTGCTTCTTCTCCTGCAAACCTTGCTTCATGAGGTTCAGGGCAAAAAGAAGGTCTTTCAGATAGTTCTTTTTCATTTTCTCCTCCAGCTCCTTGATTTGCTCGGTTTTCTTCTCGATGGTTTCCTGGGCCGCCAGCAGCTTGTGATGAAGGTCTTCGATGATAGTCGCTGGGTCACACGCATCACCCTTCTGCGTGGTGTGCGCCTCAATCAGTTCACAACGGAGCCATTCAGGCATTCCGTCACCTGGCATTGTGACTCGCACGCTTCTGGTTGTGAAGCACACGTTCTGAACTCTCGCCTTGATGCCTTCGGATGTGAGCACAATGTCATGTGCCCTCCATACTTCTGATAAAAACTCTTTTTCTGTCATAATCTTATCAAATTTTTGATTCATTTACAACTTCCGCAAAATCCGTAGTCCATCCATTCTCTTTTAATGATTGTAAGCTCTTCTCGTTTACAAGATACCATTTCCCCTTATGATAATCACCAAACCCGCCGTATCCAGTCTCAGTCAATTCGATTATTCCATTTTCGGACAAATAATCAATTTTTTCTTTAGTGTTCCTCCAAAGATGCTCTCGTAAACTGCCACCACTGTCAATACCGAAAAAATGAAATTCAACAACACCATAGTAATCCATTTTCATGACATGCAATTTTTTCTTCCATTTTTCTTGCATCATCTCGAGCCACTCATCAGAGTCAGGATTCTCAACAGGAGTGTTATAACAAGTTCTTATAGAAAGCCCATAGTTCTTTTTACCCTTCTCTACTTTCACCAAGGAGAAAAGAGATGGGTTATCTTCTATGTATTGCATGAGGACGGTCTTTTTTACTCCAAGTTCTTTTGCCGTCTCGCTGACAAGTGCATAGCTTGTACAATTTGCCCTTTTAATAAGGGTTACGATTTTTTTTACTTCGTCTATTGTTATCATAACTAATTCTCGTTTTTGTCCAACCTTATTGGCAACCTTTTGCTCACCTTGCTTTTCTCTCCATCTCTTTCTTGGCTAATTCAAGAAGTTCCTCTGATGCCTTGTCGAGGGCTTCATCATCAAGGCGTAAAGAGTAAATACGATTGTCCAAATTCTCCACAGGAAAGTTCTTAACAATTATATCACGCAGGTGTTTCCTTATCTCCGAAGGTTCTTCATCCTCTGACTCTTTGAGTTCGGGAAAAAGACTTTCCAGCACATAACGTTGGTCGGCATTTGCATCTTTGTAGAGACTCTTCGCCTGTTCAAGTTTTTCTTCTTGTGTCATAATTAAATCAAATTTTCAAGTGAATATTTTAATGCTGCTTCAAAAGAGCAATAATCTTCGATAATCATAATTCACTTTTGTTAGTTAAAACAAACTTAACTGCACCGCCTCCTGCCTCTTCGGCTGAGGTTCTTCCTCTTTCCGCTTCCGCATCCTCCACAGAGAGGTGGCCACGAGCTTGTCGGGATTGCACTCCACCCTGACTGTGGGGATGCCAGGGAACGGATAGATGCCCTCGTTGACCACATACCCAACCCTCACCTCGTCAGGTTCTATAAGCGTGTCATGGCACACCACCTCACCGAAGCATCCGTGCACCATGAAGTTCACAGCCGACATCTTGCAGCACATGAAGCTGATATCCTCAGCGATGAGGTACGGCTTCTTGGCGTGCTTCTTCAGGAAGTAGGCGGCACCGGCAAGCAAGGTGCGTCCGCTTCCGCATGCACAATCGCAGACGGTGATGCGCTTCCCGAACGCTCGGATGGATGCCGTCGGCTCGTCGAGGATTCTGTCGCCAAGCGTGCATTCAGCCATCATGTCGCACACGTCCGCTGGAGTGAAGCACTGCCCTCGGTACTTCTTGTCGCCCATCCACGCCATGAACAGGTCGCCAAACATGTCGTACCACTGCTTGCGGGCAAGGGCATACTCCATCTGGCGGAAGTACGTCAGCATCATTTCATGAAGCATGGCCGTTTCCTCCTTGCTCCACTCCCAATGCCGTGCAGGTGGCTTGCCCATCGGGTCGAAGTTCCACAGGATGTAGTCAAGCATCGCCTCGAGGATGTCGCTGTTCCACCTTCCCGTCGCGGAAGCCATGCGGTCTATCTGCTTGAGCAACGGCTTGGTGATATCGTCGTAGGGAATAACGCCTTTCATGATCCGTGCCTCCATTGATTGTAGTCGGACTCGTTCCTGAAGCCGTGGCTCTGCCATTCGTCTTCCTCGTCGTCACTCCAAACCATGTCCTCCACTTCTCCCCAGTCAGGCAGATTGTCCTTGATGGCGCTGGCGATGTTGGGGAGGTTCTTGATGCCGTCCTCGTTGCTGATCAGCTCCACCTCGACAATTCCTTCACGATGGCAGGTGACGTCGATGGTGTAGGATTCGGTCTCGTGTACGATGCTGGCAGCGTGTTCTCCGTCGATGATGGATTCACGGATGGAATCAAGCATCATTTTGCCGATTTCGTTGATGAATTTGGGTTTCATAAGCTCTCGTTTAGTGGTTGAACTTTTAGTTTTAATTTACTGTAAAGTTCGTGAAAAATGGCGAGATATGCAAACAGAATCTTCACCATTTTACCACCTTTTGTAAATTGCCCCCGGGGGTAATTGCCTGGGGGTAATTATTTGCCCCCTGTGGGTAATCGCCCAGAATGGGAGTATTTGCACAAAATAGCAAAAAACATAAACATTTGTTCATGACCAGGATCTCCGCATGAGCAGGATGAGGCCTACCGTCGAATATCATCCCTGCGTAGATGGCGTCAGAGTAACGCCTGATGTCATCCGTCTCGACGGGGAAGCCTCCATCCCTCGACTGCCTCTCTTCACGTTCGACCATCAGCTTGATGGCATACTCCCAAAGGAACATGCCGGCGAAGAACCACATAACGGTTCCCGCGATGTTTCTCAATGTGCTTCTTTTCATAAGTTCGTTTGTTTGTTTTGTCTTCTTGTTACTGAAATCAGGTTGTTGTCCCCAACAATCTCCACCTGCTGCCTACAGGAGAGAAGACGGATGGCAACAGCCTCGTAGAACATATCCTTGCATTCGATAAGGTAGTTCTCGTGGAACACCTCAATCTTGACTATGCCGTAATCCTGCGACTTCAACAGGAACATGGGCGTTGACACATGCCTGTCAACTGGAGTGATGTAGGTGGCGAGGAAAAGTCCCTGCAGCATCTCCATCTCTTCCCGACTCACCCACATGTTGCCACGTCCCTTGTAGATTCCACTCCTTTTGGGAGGTTCCTCGTCCGCCGGGTGTATCGTCCCGTTCTGCCGGTAGGCCATCTGGTCTAACTCGGACAGCATGTTGAAGGTGGGCGAGTCGTTGTACGTTGTCAGCTGCCTTGTCTTCATATCCGTATCTTGAACTCTCGTGCATCCTTCCCTCGGATGATGACGGCAAGCAGCCAGATAGGCGCCCCGATGATCACCACCACAATCAGGACGGCATACAGGAACACGGCGCACACACGCCGAACAATCTTGTGCAGTTTCATACTTTCCTCCTTTCCACGACGCCAGTCGCTTGGTCGAGCATGTACGGCCACATCTCGCACTCGATGGTGAAGGACGGTCTGTTCGGGTCGTATCGGTGCCGCAGGCAGTGCGGGCACATCTTGAAGCACTCGTCAGATGCCACCTTGGTCTTCTTCAGCTGGCACCACGCACGGTCTTTGCCGTAGTAGATGGGGCGTGTGTACTCGGTGCGCTCATGATGAGGCTCGATTCCTTCTTTCTTCTCTCCCATGATGTTTTCAGTTTTCTTGCCTTCCGCAGTGTGAGCACGGCGTCGGGCGTGTACCCTCTTTGATTTTCTCGTAGTTCTCGACTGATGTCAGTCCGAGTGTCTTGTCGGGGTGAGCAGCCTTGAGGAACCGATAGTTCGACAAGGCGTACTCCCACCCTCCGAAGACGTATTCCAGATGGTCGGGGTCGTTCCAATGGAACTGGTCGAACACCACATACCTTCCGGTGTCTTTCTTCTCCTTCCTTCCCATGTTCACCTCCTTGGCGCCCTCATGCCGCTGAATTCGATGCGGTAGCGCCTCTTCTTCAGCTCGGGGTGTCTCTCCAGCACCGCACGCTCCACGTCGTTGCCGTCGATCGGGAACAACGGCGAGTAGCGGTAGGTTATCTGGTCGTAGAACCCGTCGCGGGTCATGATGTCAACAAATACGGTTTTCATAAGCTCTGCGGTTTTGGTTTCACTTGACAAAGTAGGCCTCCACGCTTACAAGGTTGCCTTTCTTGTCTCGGACGTGGTTCTTGTAGCCGATGTCCATGTCACCGGTGCTGTAGATAAACCTGTGCATGCCGTCGACGCTTCCGGTGAACAGACGAAACTCAGCTTCACGGTAGATGCGTTCATCCTTCCGCTTCGGCATGTCGTTCCACCAGTCGTGCATCTTCTTGCACGCAACCCTCGCACCGAGGTTAAATTCCGAATGAAACCCGAACTTGTCCTTAGTCTCAGCTTTCTCGATGGCGTTCTTAAGGTAGTTGAACAGCCTTGCGCACAACTCTGCATCATGATTGGCTCGGCTGTCAGAACGTATCTCAGTCCAGTCATTATACGCAGCATCGAGCGCAAGTTCTGTCACTTTCTTCAATTCGTCGTAGTCCATTTCTCTTCTGATTTTTGGTTTAACACTTTCTCATTCATCCAACAGCAGATTTTCAAAACAAGTGGCTATAGCTATCTCGACGGCTTCCTCGTAAGAAGGCTTGGGCATGCCGGCATTGTATGAGATAACATCATCGGAGATTTCACACCTGTAGCACTTGGTTCTCAATTCGATTATCTGCGGAATAATATCAATCCCACGTTCTTCCCTCAGCCACCTCATCGCCATCTGATGTGTCGGACGGCTGACATTGTTACGGAGGTCTCCACGGTTGAAGTCCTCGGGCACAGTCTGGTACCACACTTCGGGCTTGCCGTCAAGTGTCCGCTGGTACCACCTTGAATTGCAAGGCCAATTAAAGCCTTTTTGTTTGAGCAACTTGGATGTCTCGTAGTTGCAGTAAGCCTCTTTGTTCATAAGCTCTATCGTTTTACAATCGTTTGTCTTTTGTTACGCTCCACACCTCGGAGAGGATGGAGTAGTCTATGCCGTCCACGAACGTCCTCACGTCCACGGGCGCTTTCTCGTAGTACCAGAAGGAGCGGTGCGCTTTCCTGATCCTCAGCATGCGCTTCGCCTGCTTGGTGAAGTTCGACACAGGCTTCCCCTGCACGATATCGGTCAGGATGATGCCAGCGCATTGCACCACGGCATCTATAGCCGTCCGTCTCCCCATGCTCAGCGTATGGGCGCAGTAGAACATCATGTGGGGCAACAGCCGCCCTTCCATGTAGTCGCAGATGGGTTCGAGATTGTCAGTCTCGTGATAGTTCAGTAGCAGGCAGGCTTCCTCGGCGGCACTGATGATTATCTCACCGTACTTCACATCGAGATACTTGCTCTGCTCAACCTTGCGCCAGTCGGGGCCGTTGTCCCACGGCTTGATTCGTCCCATCCTGACGGCACGCCGCCATTCCTCGCATTCAGCCTTGTTCTTTGAGCGATGCCGGAAGTGGACGCCTCCGCAGTAGAACTCGCCAATCCAGCGGTCTTTGTAGCCCTTGCCCTGACCTGCAGACGCTTCGTCCTTATAGACGGTGCCGTCGGTTGGCCACCCATGCAGGGGAACGCCTGACCAGTCAAGTTCACGCTGCTGGGCTTTCTTCTCCCTGATGATGGATTTCTTCGCCACGGATACCTTCGGCTGTGGAGGCTCAACAAGAATGGGCTTTGGAGCTTCGCCGAACGGCTTCCCTTGCTCCTTAGCCCATTTCCTCAAATGCGTCATGCAGGATGATGCCCATGCTTTCGTCTTATCCGATGCGGTGGATGATGCCACCTGCATTTCGATGTCGAATGGCGTGATGGTCTTGATGTCATTGTCGCCCAACTCGCACAGGAAGACGTCGGTCATGGCTCGTGCATACTTGGTGGCCAGCGCTTCCCATTTTGGATCGTGGCCGAACACCTCAAACAGATTCCGTAGCGTCACCATTTTTCACCCTTTCACGTTCTTTTCGCTGAATGGCTATTGCCTTCTTTGCCGCACTCATCATTTCCTCATCATCACCCCACAGCTTCATTGCCAGTTTCAGCTTCTCCTTGTCGATACAGGTGGAGCAATACGGATGGCTCGGTATGTCTGGGTCAATGACAGGGAAGAACGCCACGGCTGGCTTTCCGCATACACAGCACTTACATTCACTTGCTTTCACTCTTGCCATAATTGAACTTTTACGTCTTCCAAATGCCGACATATCTGAACACGGTGTATGTCGGAGTCACCTTGTCAACTTCAAACCCGTAGCATTTATCTTCCCATTCGTCAGACACCTGAATGCCGAACAAGCTGCCAACAGGGTCGTTCACTCTCTCTTTCAAACTTGCTTCTATGTCACGAATGCTTGTGAATGATGATGGAAACTGAATTTTATACTTCTCCACATCTTCAAGCAGATCCATGATTCTGTCAACAAAAACTTTCATAAGTCAATCAAATAATGTTGGTTCGAGATTGTAGTTATATACCAGCAGTTCCTGCTTACGTTTGAGTGTTGTCCTGCAATTATTAGCAACAGTCATCATCGAATCAATCGTGACAACCTTCCATCCGAACTTTTCAACGGCTTCACGCAGTTGGTCGTTCCAGAAGTGCGACAGGATGAACTTTCCTTGCACCATTGAAAGCGTGGTAAGCAGAATATCAAAGTCCTCTGACGTGAAGCCTTTGTAGTGCTGTTGCTGACAGCCTACATACGGAGGGTCGAGATAGAAGAACGTTCCGGCCGAGTCTCTTTGCTCGATGACAGTCACGGCATCTCTACAGGATATTTGTACCGTCGCCAACCTTTTATGCAACGCATCTGTAAATGCAGTGCGCTTCGTCTCAAGCATACGAGGCGTAGAAGCCATATTGTCCCACTTCCAACCGCAGTTTGGCGAAGCACTGTAGCTCATGTTGCACATCACCCACACAGACCATGCTATCTCCAGATCCGACACGTCAGCGGCTTTGTGCTCGCCACGTCCGTAGAAGATGCGGCGTGCTCGAAGCCACTCCGATTCAGAGCAAAGCGTTCGCTGGATGAGCTGCTGGAGCGCGTCGAAATTCTCTACAACCTGGCGATAGAATGTTATCAGCCTTTCATCGTGATCGTTGATGACTTCAACCTTCGACGGCCGTTTGCTAAAGAAAACAGCACCACCGCCAAAGTAAGGCTCACAATACATTCGGTGTGGTGGAATCATGCTCAGTATATGCTTGCACAGCCGTTGCTTGCCTCCGTAGTATGTGATAGGTGTCTTCATACAGCTTTTCATAATGCCTCCTTATTGTTTAATAACCCTGCCTTATTTGTGGATAAGGCAGGGTTATCAGGGTTTCTTTACATTTTTGTTCATACCTTTTCCCTTCCTGATGTCGATGAGTTTTTCTTCAATCTCCATTCGATGTCCTCCAGACGCACAGGCAAGGACGAATGGGTTGTTGCCTTCATGCGCCCATTCATCTGCACGTCTGCAAATCCTTTCGGTAAGTTTCATCGAAAGGTTGAGGATGTAGTCCTCTTCCTTTCTCGCATAGACATGCAAGGCACAGCAACGAGCAAGCATCTCGATGCCGACCTCCTCTGCATCATCCCATGTGGAGTCGGTCATGATGTACTCCATGCGCTCCATAGGGGTCATTTCACTTGCTTTCACTCTTGCCATATTCAGTCCTCCTTGTTGTATTCTTCAATGATAGGCTTGCACGTCTGTAGTACCTTGTACACCTTGTCGATGTCAAACCAATCATCAGTACGGACTCCGCTCTCCATGTCAATCCAGAACGTGCCCTGCGTGACGTGGCTCATCAAAAACGACAGTTTGTCTGCCACGTTGTCGGGATTGAAACCGCCAGCATAGCCAATCTTGCCACTTGATGGCCACACCTTCAATGGTATGTCGATGCCACGACCACCGCTGCTGTCGAGTAATGCGCTGATAGTGTCGCGGTGAGGGTATGACCTCTCTGTCCAATGCTTCACCGTGCTCTCGAACAGTGGAAGCTCTAACTCGGCACGCTGCTGGATAATCAACTCCTGTCCAATTATGAGCGGAATCCAGCAGTATTCGGGATTGTCTTTACGCTCAGCCAAGTTTAATTGAACGCGCTTGAACAGATGAAGGTTGTCATTTGTCAACTTGTCGATTTGATCCCAGCCACCCTTGCAGGCAGCATCGTGAGCAGCAGAACCGCAGACGTGAAGTGCAAGTTTCAAGCCCTTGCCACACAGTTTGATGATGCGCTCTGGATTGAGATAGCGGTTTCCATTCTCGTGCCAGTGATAACTTGTCAGCACTCCAAACTCCGCTATCGGGAACTCGGACTGAATAGCCGCGAGGGCGTTAATGTCAGTCCTGGCATCAATTCCTGTAAATGTAATGTGTTTTAGTCTCATATTCAGTCCTCCTTGATTTTATCGTTACATGCTGTTTTAATAGCATTGATGTGCCAGCCGTTGGAAATCATTTCGAGAATGTAGCGGGCAAATTGCTTCTCGCCATTCTCGAATGTGTAGTAGTCCATAAGTGCGCCCTTGAGGTCTTTCTCCCTCTGCCATTTCATGCCATCAACAAGTCATGCGTGTCTATCATAAGGACTGACTATCTCATCCTTGTAGTCCTCCATGTATTGCTTCTCGAATGTCTGGAAGTCCTCTTCGACAAAACGGTCAGGCTTCTCGTCAAGAACACATACCTCCATTTCGTTAAGAGCGCAAGCAGAACTTTCGGGGCAAATCTCACAGTTTCTAATCTCAGCATCCATGTTTATTCCTCCTATTTTGGTTTTCAATCGCGGCATCCAATTCTTCCTGAGTCACCTCGTAGATGATTCGGATGCCTTGTGGTTTCTTTTTCACTTGAACCTCCATTTGGAAGGTGTTCCTTCTCAGCATTTCAGCGATTTCCTGAATTGCCTTCTCCCTTTTATCTTCTTGTGTCATGATTTATTCTCCTTCTGGATACCACTTTTTGATAAATTCAGAACTATCTTTTGCCAAGCATTTAATTTCGATAAGAGCTTGTCCATCTGTCATTCTTTCACCATTTAAGGTGAGTCTATCATCTGCTATTTGAGCGATGTGGTCAAACCAACCTATAATAAGATTTAAATCCACCTCTTTCACTTTAAGGGTGTCGTCAAGAATTACCAACACATTACGGTAAGCATCAGCCTTTGCATTCCAATAGTCAGAGTCAGTAATTTTAGCCCTTCTAAGGCATTCATTATAATACTTTTCTATCTCCGCTACTAAAGCGTCTTTATCTATCAGTTTCATAGTGTTTTCAATTTTCAAATCTGTAGTTACAATAATTTCCAGCAAAACTAAGCAGGAACCAGCACCTCGCACATTCGAGTATGTTGTCCAGGTTCCTGCCCTTCTTAGCGCAATAGTACGATGTGATTATCCGGCCGTCACCTTCCATGATCACCCCTCCTCAATCTTCCCGTTCCACATCCTGCAAGCATGGTCGTAGTCCTCTCCGTTCACCTCGATGGCGAGTCCCTTCATGATGAGTCCCTTGTCGTCAAGGTGATGCTCATACCTGAACTCGACGATTTTGGTGTTGCCCAGTGACAGTTCCTCGTAGGCGTTGTCGAACTCGGCTCGCTCATCATCGGTCATGTCAGATTGGTCACGAAGGAAGATTCTCGTGTTGTCGCTGATTCTGTAGAATCCGTTGAGGATGATGCCGCTGCTGTGCTCCGAGTAGGCGTTGTGGATGGAGGTCAGCTTGGTGGTGGCGTAACCACCGCACTTGAAGTACAAGCCGTAAGGCATACGAGCGCACATCTCCTTGTACATCAAGTCTTCTTCAATCTTAGTCATAGTCTTTCAGTTTTTATGGTTGAACAATCGTTTATTCTCTTCCCCTATAGTCACCCTGCATCGCTTCTCCCTTCTGAGCCGAATACTCATTCTGTGCAGCCGTCCATGCAGCCTGCTCGACTCTCAGGAATTTTGGTACCAGAATGTTGTTGTCGAACTCGACGCTGATGAAGGAGTTGAAGAAGAACTCCGGCATCTTGGCCATCGCCTTCTCGATGATGTTCTCCTTGGTAACGTATTCTACCCAGTCACCAATCTCGCACTCGAAGTACAGCGTCTTGTCTGCTGGGGTGTCTTTTAGCACCTGTGCGATATTCTCTTTCAGTCTTGGATGAACCCTTTTCATAATCTCTCGTTTAGTGGTTGAACTTTTAGTTTTAATTTACTGTAAAGTTCGTGAAAAATGGCGAGATATGCAAACAGATTCCCCGCCATTTTCACGCCTTAACGTTTGCTAACGTCCTACTCCACAAGGTCATCGAACAAACCCCTCATGCGAGGCTGCAAGGCTTCCAGTTCGTCCTTGAAGAACTGCTCCTTAGTCCTGCCCATCTTCTTCCCCTTCCTTGTGTGCACATCGAATGTGTAGTCGGGTATGGGGATGGGGAACCGCCTCACGTCGTTTATCCACCTCTCCACATCTATGTCGTTTCGGTCATAGACGAAGTTCTGCAGGTGGTCGGCATCACGGCACTTGGCGCACTCGCAAAGAAGGATGACGCACTTGCTGACGAACACCCTGCCTTTCGGCTCGTTCGATTTCTTGTTCACCAGCTCGTGACCCTGCCACAGGGCTTCCACCTCTTTCGTGATGATGCCCCAGCAGTCCTCAGCGCTGATGGTGAACAGACGTTTCCACACATAGTCACGGTAGCCGCTCTCCCACAGCTCCAAGGCGAAGTAGCCAGCCACTCCCGTGTCACCTCTCCTGATGGCCTTCTGCATCGCAGAGGACACCTCGAAGAAATCATAGTTGTTTCTTGTTCTGATAATCATAATTTCATCTCCATCTTATCAACAGTAAAGTTCGTCATAATTGACGAGATATGAAAACAGAAACTTCAGTATTTTTACACCTTAACGTTTGTTATCAGAATGGGAACTTGACGGTGATGTTGTACTCCACCATCTGCTTCGTCACCCCCTTGCCGTTGTTGGTCACACCCTTCAGACGGATGCTCTCCCCGAAGTTCTTTCGGATGAGCATGATGCAACGCCGTTCCTCTTCCTGATTCCTGAAGGCCGAC
>CAJOGQ010000076.1 GCA_905234125.1 uncultured Bacteroidaceae bacterium
GATTGACGACGACACTTACCAGGTACAGGTTGTTTCTTGGTATGACAACGAGAACTCTTACACTTCTCAGATGGTTCGTACTATCAAGTACCTCGCTGAGCTCAAATAAGAGATTCTTATCTGATAAAATAAAGAAAGGCTCTGTCATTCCGACAGAGTCTTTTTTTGTTCAGGCATCTCAAGTCCCCAACTCTCAACTATCAACTATCAACTGTCAACTATCCACAGTTGCAATGATGTGCAGTCGAGCAGGCAGCCAAGAGCATCAGCATCAGGCACATGGACACCAGAAAAAACCACTTATTCTTCATTTTTTTTGCTATTTGTTAAATTATATTTATCTTTTCTTGTTTTTGTACTCACTTATCCGTATCTTTGCCCCCGATTTTGGAGCAAGACTATGCTCTTATAACGATATTGATTCACCATTTATTATAAAAACATTCAAAATTATGGCAAAAATTATTGACGAATTCAAAGAGTTTGCCTTCAAAGGCAACGTGATGGACATGGCTATCGGTGTCATCATCGGTGGCGCATTTGGTAAAATCGTGTCTTCTGTGGTCGGCGACCTCATCATGCCTCTCGTGGCTGCGATGTGGAACGTGAACGTGAGCGACCTGAAGATTGAACTCAAGCCCGGCATCCCAGAGGTGACCAACGAGGCTGGCGAAGTGGTGCAAGAAGCTGTCGAAGCTATCACATGGAACTATGGCGCATTCTGCCAGAACGTACTCGACTTCTTCATCATCGCCATCTGCTTGTTCTTCATCGTGAAGGCCATCGCCAAGGCATCTGCCCTCCGCAAGAAGAAGGAAGCTGAAGAGGCTGCTGCAGCACCTGCTCCAGAACCAACGAAGGAAGAAGTGCTCCTCACTGAAATCCGCGACCTGCTGAAGGAGAAGAAATAAGGAAAGAGAAAAGGGAAAGTGAAATTTTCACTTTCCCTTTTCACTTTTAATCAATCTCTCCGCTGCCAAAGCATAAATGATGGTCTTGGTCATACACTACGCAGAACTGACCTGGTGCCACACCATGAATCTTCTCGTCAGCCTGCAAGAACCAACGGCCATCCTCCTTCTTGAAAAGGACACCACCTAAATACTCTGGCGTGTGGCGAATCTTGAAAGTCACTCGCATTCCTTTCTGCTCATCGCCCCACCCTTCCTCGAACGGATTTCCGCTGATGAAATGGAAATCGTTCATGGTGATGTGGTCTTTATACACCTTCTCTGGGTCATAGCCATGCGACACAAAGAGGATGTTCCGCTTGATATTCTTCTTCACCACAAACCAAGGACCACCACCAAAGCCAAGTCCCTTGCGCTGACCGATGGTATAGAACCACAAACCCTTGTGCTCCCCTATCTTATGCCCCGTCTCTATCTCGCGCACATCGCCAGGATTTTCTCCCAAGTGCGCCTTGATGTAATCGCGGAAATCAATATTGCCCAAGAAACAGATGCCTTGACTGTCCTTCCTCTCCGCATTCAGCAAATGAGCCTGCTCAGCGATGGCACGCACCTCATGTTTCCACAGATGTCCGATAGGAAACATCAGCTTGCTCACCTGCAGGGAATCTATCTGACAGAGGAAATCCGTCTGATCTTTCACGGGGTCGGGCGAAGTCGAGAGCCACACCCTTTCACCTATTTGGGTCGTCGTGGCATAATGCCCTGTAGCCGTGAAATCAAAATCCTTACCAGCCACCTGCTCAAAGCATCCGAACTTGATGAGTTTGTTACACATCACATCGGGGTTGGGCGTCAGTCCCTGCCGAGCCTTCTCCATCGTGTAACCCACCACCTGATCCCAGTACTCCTTGTGCAGGTCAATCACATCCAGCTTCAGCCCATATTTTCGTGCCAACCACTGACAAATCTCCACATCCTCCTCCGAGGTGCAGTTCCATTCCGTGTCCTTGTCAGGCCCAATCTTGATGTAGAACAAATGCGGGTCAATCCCCCGCTCCTTCAGCAGGTGTACAGACACCGCAGAATCTACACCGCCAGACACTAATGCAGCGACAGACCCTCCCCCAGCCCTCCCTATAGGGAGGGAGCAGTTACCATTCTCCAAGATATGCGATTGAGTTTTAAGCATTTTAATGATTGATGTAATTTTCTATCTCTTGGACTACTGATTCTGTATCATACAAAACCTCCTCATTGGAGAATCGGATGACTCGAAAGCCCATTGCTTCCAAATCTCTCGTTCGAATCTCATCTGCCTTTTGTTGTTCAAGTTCCGCATGATAAGCTCCATCAACCTCCACGATCAATCCATCATCCCGACAAACAAAATCCACTATATAATCTCCAATGATATGCTGACGTAAAAATTTATGCCCCATAACATTCGCCCGAAGCAGCTGCCACATCACACTTTCTGCCAAAGTCATATTCTTACGATTCATTCTGGCAAACTCCTTCAACAACGCATATCTATCAGGCGACGCAGTACGATGATCCCACATATTTCCTCATGAACATAGGATACCACTCCCTCCCTATAGGGAGGGCGGGGGGAGGGTCTGCTTACTAATTGCCAACATCTTGTCGATGGGTTGCAGCGCCTTCTCTGCAATGGCCGGATCCACCTCGATGGTGGGCCACTCATACTTCAGCGTGTTGTAGAGCTTCTTGAGCGTGTTCAGCTTCATGAACTCACACTCGTTGCAGGAGCATCCGATGCCCTCCGTCGTTTCAGGAGGCGCAGGCAGGAACACCTTCTGCGGACAAGCCTTCGTCATCTCATGCAGGATGCCACTCTCCGTTGCCACAATGAACTCCGTAGCCTCGTCCTTGATGGCGAATTTCAGCAGACCTGCCGTCGAACCAATCACATCCGCCACCTTCTGAATGGGTGCCGGACACTCTGGATGCACCAGAATCTTTGCCTGCGGATGCTCTTCCTTCAGCTTCAGAATGCCCTCCAACGAGAATTGTCCATGCACATGACAACCACCGTTCCACAAAAGCATCTCACGGCCTGTCACCGAATTGATGTAATTGCCTAAGTTCTTGTCAGGACCAAAGATCAACTTCTCATCCTGTGGGAACGAATCAATCACCAACTTTGCATTGCTCGACGTCACCACCACATCCGTCAGTGCCTTCACTGCAGCCGTCGTGTTCACATAACTCACCACCTTATAGCCCGGATGCTCATCCATGAACGCCTTCAGATCCTCAGCCTTGCAACTGTCTGCCAACGAACAGCCAGCATTCAAATCCAGCACCAGCACCTTCTTCCCTGGACAGAGAATCTTGTTTGTTTCGCCCATGAAGTGTACGCCACACATCACGATGATGTCAGCATCCGTCTTCGCCGACCACTGCGCCAATGCCAGCGAATCGCCCACGAAGTCAGCGATGTCCTGCACAGCCCCCTCCGTGTAGTAATGCGCCAGAATGACCGCATTCTTCTCCTTACACATCCTGCGAATCTCGGCATTCAAATCGATGCCCTCAGGGATAGGCTCATCCACATAGCCCTTCTCCCGCCAAGAATCCTTTACTTCCATAACCTTATAGTTTAAATATGTGTGCAAAGGTAGTGAAAACCGAGCGAAGAATAAAATAAATTTGGATTTATTTTTTATTCCGAGGTGCATCCTACCTTAGAGCGTAGCTCAACGGTACGGATAATTCACATGATTTTTCAAAAAACGTCCAAGAGAGAACCGAAGTTCTGTCTTGGACGTTTTGATATAAAAGAAAAATCTTTTCAGTGTTATTGCAGAGAAGCGGTGGCGGTGTAGCGCTTCATGACGCGCTGGTAGTAGCCTTCGGTGCGAGCCTTGCGGGTCATGCACTTGAGGTCGCCAGAGTTCCAGAGACGGATGGCACGTTCCATGTTGCCGTCAGGATTGTAGTGCTCCTGGTAGTCGATGAACATGTCAATGCTCTTCTGCTTGTCATAACGGTCAGCGTAAGTGTACTTCTTGTATCCGACGATACGGTTGCACTCGCGCACGAGGATTTCGGAAATCTGCAGATAACCGACGTAGAGTCCATTCTTAGATACTTGGTTGGGTTGGCACTCACTTTCCACCATCGCGATGGCCTGGATGACTGCGCCCCATTTCTTCTGAAGGTCTACCTTTGTTTCAGGCTTTGTTGCCGCTGCCGTCATCGAGATAGCCATCAGGGCTAATACTAATAATTTCTTCATACAATTCTTACCTTTAGTTCCTAAAACTGGTGCAAAGGTAAGGACTTTATGAGAAATGACCAAACAATTTATGCTTTTTAGCATGTTTTATTGTGAAAAAACATGCTTTTTAGCACATTTTAGCGTTTCAGCACCCTTTTTCCGTTCACAATGTAGATGCCTGGGGTGGTCATCTGGGAGACCTTCAGACCCTGCATCGTGTAGATGCCAGAGCGCGTTTGGGAGGGTTTTACAGCATCGTCAGCCACCACATCGATGATGGCATCTGGTCCCTCGTCAATGTCCTTGATGGTCTTCACATACGTCAGTTGGAAGTCGTCAGCCTTGTACCAACGTCCCTCTTTCACGCCGATGGTGAGTGAACCTGTCTCTGCTCCTTCAGGGGCTTCGACCAGAATGTCGTCAATCGTGGCAGTCGTGAGGTAGAGAGAGCCAAAAGCGTGTCCATTGACGGTGGCTGTTGCATCGCCTGCAAAGATGGTGACTGTGGATTCAGGGTCTGTGCCTACCTTTGCCGTCAACCGATAATAGCCTGGCGTGAGTCCTTCAACCACCTGTGAAATGCTGGCAGAGGTGGAGTCGGCCTTGGCGAAAAGACTACGGAAAACATATTCGCCATCGAGTCCAACAGCACGATATTGGTTGGCACCCGTACCCTTATTGACTGTGGAACCAGCTGAAGAACCATCTTTCTTTTCGACTGTCCATCCCTTGGTTGAGTTGGTCTCGAACGACGGATTGGCGATGTTGCTGGTGAAGTCAACCTCCTGATTGTTGAGCCGTGCAATCTGGTGCATGTAGGTGATGCCATCGTCCAACAACTGCGTGGCATAGTTCTTCACCTGCGTGGACGAGGTGAGCGTGGTCTCGTCTTCTCCACGATAAGAGAACTCATGTTCGGCCTCCTGAATCTTTGCCAGATAAGCCCTATAGGCATCGCGCTTGGTCAATGCCTGATATTTGTCGAGTTGCTGGTAGGCCAGTTCGATGTTCTGCGCCAAGAGGACGTATGCAGGGTCGAGCGTCAGGTTGGGATAGGCACGGAAGGACTTGGTCAGGTCGCTGGCATACCAATAGCCACGCATAGCTTCAACAGCCGTACCTTCATCCACAGGCACGAAGGAAGGCTTGTCGCTATTCTCGATGAGTTGGGCGTCAGCAGGAGTGACGCTGTTGACGTATGTGCCCACAACAGCAGGGTCAACATTCGCAACAGGAGAGGCCAACACCTTCACTTTATCCCCTTTCAGCACCACGTTCTTCGATGAGGAAGTCATCAGCAGATAGGTCTTGCCTGCCTCCAAGGTATGCACATCTCTCGTGCCATTGGTGATGCCAGAGACGGAGTGTTCCAAAATCTCGCGAGCAATGATGCCATCAGGCACGACAGCTTCAAAAGGAGCGGTGAGCAACACCCACTGGGCAGGCTCGGCCATGATGTTGATTTGTGCCTTCTCTGCCACGAAATCAGCACGAGGCGTGAAATTGCAACCAGCCACCAAAGAGAGATTGGCACACTTGCCTGCACGAATCACGTTCAAGCCTGTAGCCTGACTGTCATCTGCCACATAGATGAGGGCATTGGGATTGACCGTCTGACTGACCACATTGATATGTGCACATTGGGTCAGGTCATAAATCGTGGCAGAACGATAGGAGGACTTGTTGGCGAATGTGGCTGTGTTGAAAGCTGTATTGTCAAAATTGCCCTTGAGCTTCATCGTGGTGTTCTCAAAGCCAACCACCTCCATGTTGTTGTCCTTCAAGACAAAACGGATAGGGGTGTCAGCAACGACATCAAATTGAATCTTGTCATCGGAAGAAGAAACAGACTCATCAAGCTTGCCCATATAATATTTGCCCACTTCCAAAGGACAAGAGGAAGTGGAGGTGAGATTGAACTCTGCCGTTCCCTCTGACTTGCCAGCGATGGCAATCTTTCCAGACTTATCACCCACCTCTTTCCATTGCTTCGTGGCCTCATCATAGACATAGATATTCAGACGCAAAGTGCCATCAAAGGCGATGTCAGATGCATTGGTGAGCGTGGCCGAAGCCATCGTTTTGTCGTTGTAAACCACTTGGAAGTCTTTGCCATCGAAGGTTTCCTTGTCTATATTTCCATCGAGCGAGAGGCTCTTGAAATGGATATTGGCTGTCGTTATTTCAGGCGTGACTGTTATCTTCTCCAACACATTCAGATTTCCATCAGTCACAGTGATGTACCAATCACGGTCATTGGTTGGCTTGGCCGTCATCTTCAGTTCCACAGTCTCGCCTGTAGCCACCACGGTTGTCTTGTCGCTCGATTTGGCATTGCTCAACTTGGCAGGCTTCGAGTTGGAAGCAGAGGCGAAGAGGTAAATGCCTTGGAAATCGAAGGTGCTGTTGTTCTCCACCTTCACAGTGAACTCATTCTCCACATTCGCATAGACATGCACAGGAGGCACGATGCTGACGGTCAGGTTGGGCTTGAGGGGATGAATCTTGTAGGTCATCTCCGCCCACTTAGGATAGCCATTCATTCCTGTCTCATCATCCACCGTGAAATAACCATCGCCTTGACCACCCCAACCATAATTGAAATGGAAAAGTCCTGTGCTGGACTGATAGCCATCCAGCACGACTGCATGACCTTCATCCTTGTCATTATGACCTGAATAGACAATCGGATGACCTTGTGCCAAGTCATCGTAAATCATCTTCTCCCATGAAGCTGTGGACATATTGCCTTTGCTCACGTATTCGCTGGACAGATTGAAGAATGACTTCATCGGTGGAACAAGATCATAAATCTGGGCACCTGAACCATCAGCACTATACCCCATCTTGGCCATCGTGCCGATGCCATACACCAAATCAGCCACAGCAGAACGACAATCAGCAGGTTCGCCACCAGGATAACTGTCCAGCATCAGTCCCCACTTGAGGGGAGTCCCTTTCTTGATGGGCTCTGTCACTGCTATCTGATGCCATTCATCCGTGCCATAAGTGGGCGTGTTGGCATTGAAAGTCTCAGGATTATCCTTACGATAGTAATAAATGACCTGCGCAGCAGCCGTTGCCACACATCCGCAAACAGCACGGTTTTTAGTACCAGGGATGAAGGGGCATCGGTCATTGTACGGACTGGTCTGATGCCAATGGGACGTCAGCAAAGGCGCAATGCTCGCCCACCCTTTCGCACGGTTCTGCACTCTGCGTTGGGTCGATTCACGGCTCACATTCTCTCCAGCCACCTGCGCATCCTCAATGATGGTCTTGTAGTGGTTCAACCATTGAAAGAAATGAGGAGGGAGTTGGGACTCATCATAATCCCCACTCTCCGTATAACCCAATATGGAAGGCAGACAGTCATCGCCACTCACGATGACAAAGCCCTTGCCCTCTCCACGTGAGAAGATGTAGTAAGGAGCTGTCATCTGCGTCTTTGCATTCACACGACGCATCTTGCTCTCTGCACGCACGGCTTGTGACACCAACACAGGTTCTGCATCCCCATCCATCAATGAAGATGCCACCTGTTTTGCCTTCTCTATATCAACAGGTTCAGCAGTCATGCTCAACGCCGCAAGCAAAACTGCTGATAAAGTGAATAATCTTTTCATATCAAATAGGTCTTTCATTAGTTAATCGTTTACAGTTTCAATCATTGTTCCATTGAGAGGAAGCACGAGCGCTTAATCATCATCCAACTTCAAGACAGCCAAGAAGGCTTTCTGAGGCACACTCACATTACCAATCTGCTTCATGCGCTTCTTGCCTCGCTTCTGTTTCTCTAACAGTTTACGTTTACGCGACACATCGCCACCATAACACTTGGCCAACACATCCTTACGCACCTGCTTCACCGTCTCACGTGCCACAATCTTACCACCAATGGCAGCTTGAATGGCAATGTCGAACTGCTGACGAGGCAACAACTCCTTCAGTCGCTCACACATACGACGACCCAATGTGACAGCATTGTCCACATGCGTCAACGTGGAGAGGGCATCGACAGACTCACCATTCAGGAGAATGTCGAGTTTCACGAGTTTGCTCTCCCGGAAACCTGCAGGATGATAGTCGAAGGAAGCATAACCACGAGAAACACTCTTCAACTTGTCGTAGAAGTCTATCACGATTTCGCCCAATGGCATCAGGAACTCAATCTCCACACGATTGCCAGCAATGAAGTCCTGCTTCACCAGTTCTGCACGCTTGCTGAGGCAGAGCGTCATGATAGGACCAATGTAGTTGGCAGTCGTGATGACCGTAGAACGGATATAAGGTTCTTCCACGTGGTCAATCAGCGTTGGGTCAGGCATACCGCTGGGGTTGTGCACCTCTTGTGCCCCACCCTGCTTGTCATACACCATATAACTCACGTTGGGCACCGTGGTGATGACATCCATATCAAATTCCCTGTCTAAGCGTTCCTGCACAATCTCCATGTGGAGCAGTCCCAAGAAGCCACAACGGAAGCCAAAGCCCAAAGCGGCGGAACTCTCATGCTGGAACGTCAGGGAAGCGTCATTCAGTTGCAACTTCTCCAACGAAGTGCGCAGGTTCTCATAGTCTTCTGTCTCGATGGGGTAGATACCAGCAAACACCATCGGCTTCACCTCTTGGAAACCCTGAATGGCTTCGTTGGTCGGATTGCTGAGCGAGGTGATGGTGTCACCCACCTTCACTTCTGTGGCCTGCTTGATACCTGTCACGATATAGCCCACATCGCCTGTACGCAGTTCCTTCTTGGGCACCATGTCCATCTTCAGCGTACCAATCTCCTCTGCCAGATATTCCTTCTTGGTGTTGATGAAGCGCACCTTCTCACCAGGACGCATCACACCATTGACAATCTTGAAGTAGGCGATGACACCTCGATAAGAATTGAACACAGAATCGAAGATGAGTGCCTGCAAAGGAGCATCCTCCTTACCCACAGGATGGGGCACACGCTCCACCACTGCATTCAGGATGTCGCCCACTCCTTCACCCGTCTTACCACTGGCATAGATGATGTCCTCCAAGTCACAGCCAATGAGGTCGATGATTTCATCTGCCACCTCCTCCGGCATCGCATTGGGCATGTCTATCTTGTTGATGACAGGGATGATTTCGAGGTCATGGTCGATGGCCATGTAGAGGTTGGAAATGGTCTGTGCCTGCACTCCCTGTGTGGCATCCACCACCAAGAGCGCTCCTTCGCAGGCTGCGATAGAACGGCTCACCTCGTAGGAGAAGTCCACGTGTCCAGGTGTGTCAATCAGGTTCAGGACAAACTTCTGTCCCTTGTATTCTTCCTTCTCACCATCATACACATGCTCCATCTGGATGGCATGACTCTTGATGGTGATACCACGTTCTTGCTCCAAGTCCATGTCATCAAGCATCTGACCTTGGGTGATCTCGATGGTCTTGGTTTTCTCCAAGAGTCGGTCAGCCAAGGTTGACTTCCCATGGTCTATGTGTGCAATGATGCAAAAATTTCGGATATTCTTCATGTTCGCCTTTCTCTCCCCTCAACTCATTCCTCAGCTTCCATCAAAGCGTCGTCTGCTATCACTTCCAAATCCACAGAATCTTCATCCTGCACACCCAAAGAGTCGATTGAGTCAGTCAATTCTCCTGAAGTGTAATACTTCTCGGGCATAGGCCCATAACACGATGCCAGCGTGATGGGGGCTGTGAAACCCAGCAGGGTAAGCAAAACGGCGCAAACCTTGCCCACGCATTTGTAGATAGAATTTTTCATATATGCACAAATATGAATGATTAATCATTAATCTCAAGTGCAAAGGTAGGAATATTTGTGGGCAACACAAAAAAATCTTTCCCTTTTTTACATTTTCATCAACATTTTCCTTTCTCATACCCACAAAACATCAATAATTGCCAATCACAAGAGGATTTCGGACGTTTTCCCCACAAAAACGTCGCATAATGTGCGATATTTTGTGAGCTCATTTGGCGGTTCAGAATTATTTCAGTACTTTTGCCGCAGAATTTGCGACGATACAAACGGTTTTTCGTCGCAAAAAGTAAGAAAGCGTTATGTATATACACGAAAGAGACGATTGGACAAACTTCCGTTGGGACGCTTCGCAGGTGTCACTCCTTCAGGAAAAAGTATTTCGTAAACAAGGTCTGCTTTACGGGAGGTTGAGTTCTTTGGGCTTTGACAGCAAACTGCGTGCTATGGCAGAGAACCTGACATACGACATCGTGTATTCTTCAGAGATTGAAGGTATCCGTCTGAATGTAGAGCAGGTTCGTTCTTCCATTGCCAGAAAGCTTGGCATTGAGAACGCGAAATATACTGCCCCATCGCACTATGTCGATTCTGTTGTGAGTGTAATGCTCGAAGCGGTTCAGCATTATGATATGCCCCTCAAAAAAGAAAAACTTTGCGCTTGGCAAGCCGCTTTCTTTTCATCTGGATATAGCGAAGGTAACCAAATAGAAGTTGGTCAATACCGAACCAACGAAGAGCATATAGTCAGTGGAATGTTGGGGCGAGAGAAAATTCACTATATAGCTCCTTCTCCAGACCGCGTGGAAGAGGAGATGGAAAAGTTCCTCGCATGGTTTGATAGAGAAGAACCTGTAAGTAGTGTCATCCGTTCTGCCATCGCTCATTTCTGGTTTGTGAGCATTCATCCCTTTGAGGATGGCAATGGACGATTGGCTCGCATCCTTTCAGACATGCTCTTGGCTCGTGGATTATAATGTCTCATCACAAATCAACAAGGACAAGAATCACTACTACGAGATTCTTGAACGTATGCAGCATGGCGATGGTGATATTACAGAGTGGTTAGTGTGGTACATGCAGAAGTTGGCAGAAGCACTTGACGAGGCAGATACCATCGTGACCACCATCTTGAACAAAAGTTTCTTCTGGCAGAAAGCATCGTCTGTGCCAATGACAGAGCGACAGACGCAGATGCTCAATCTCTTTCTTGACGGATATGAGGCAAAGATAACGTCGAAGACATGGTCAACGTTGGCGAAGTGCTCGCAGGACACAGCCATCCGCGACATACAGGATCTGGTAAGCAAAAACATCCTGATAGAGGACATACCTGGAGCAAAGCGACCAAGTTACTCCATCGTCTATGATGCAGAGGATTTGACGCAATTTTTTACAGAGATTAGCATCACTGAAGAAAATGGCACGTCCTATCTCCATGCGTTATATAAAGGAAAGAAGCCTATCTGTGAAAGAATTCTAAAGTTTGATGCAGACCGATACCAGCAAGGAGATTTGCCTTTGGCCAATCTGCTCAGTAAATACTGCTCGTATATAGTTGCAAGTAACAGAGACTTATAACTCCATTTTTGTACAATCATCTAACTTTGTACGCGATTTATCAACCAAAACTAACTAACGAATATGAACAAATGGGGAAGAATGGAATGAATAGGATTGAACAAAAGCAATATTACTTACCATTAAAGATACAGAATCGTATGAAGAGAATTAAATTGATGGCTGTGGCAATCGTGCTGGGAATACACTTGACGATGGCTCAGGGGTTCAAGAATCCCGTATTGCCTGGATTCCATGCCGACCCAAGTGTGTGCCGTGCTGGCGATGACTTCTATCTCGTAAACAGCACCTTCCAGTACTTCCCTGGAGTTCCTGTTTTCCATAGTAAAGATCTGATTCACTGGGAACAGGTGGGCAACTGCCTGACTCGACCTTCCCAACTCGACCTCACGGGTCTTTATAAACAGAACAATCCAGAATTGGGGTGGACGAATGCTGGCGTATATGCAACTACTATACGAGAGAATAAAGGGCGCTATTATATGGTGACAACGGTCTTTCCTTCTCGTCGCCACTTCTATGTGTGGACAGATAACCCTGCCGGCGAATGGTCTGAGCCTATCGTCATCGACTTTGCTATCGGCAGTTGCGACCCTACGCTCTATTTCGAGGGGGACAAGTGCTATTTCCTTTGGAAAGAGGGTGACATAAAAATCTGTGAGATAGACGTGGAAACAGGCAAGAAGATTGGAGAAATCCATCATCTGGGCACTGGTCTGGGTGGGCGTTATCCAGAAGGTCCACACATCTATAAGAAGGATGGCTATTACTACATGTTGCTTGCCGAGGGAGGAACCGAGCAGGGACATCATGTCAACATCCTGCGTAGCCGTAATCTCTTTGGACCTTACGAACCTAATCGTGCCAATCCTATCCTCTCGCACTTCAATATGGAAATGCAGAACAGTGAGATCCAAGGATTGGGCCATGCCGACCTCGTTCAGGCACCTGACTCTACATGGTGGATGATCTGCCTGGGCTACCGGACAAGCGGTTACCTGCTTCATGTCATGGGACGTGAGACAATGCTTGCTCCAGTTCGGTGGGATGAGAATGCATGGCCTGTTGTGAATGGTAATGGCACTCTGACAACTGATATGCATTGTTCAACACTTCCTCAAGCGCCAATGCCTCTTGACCCCGTGCGCGAGGAGTTTAACTATGTCAAGCGTGATGTACCAGCAGATAGTTACAGTTCTATTGGTTTGCCATGG
>CAJOGQ010000077.1 GCA_905234125.1 uncultured Bacteroidaceae bacterium
TTGTCGGCATCCTTGGCGGTCATGTAGTTGCCCTCCAGCAGGTCGTTGATGGCGTCCGACTGCAACTTCACCTTTTCCATGTGGTTGGTCATCGTGTCGGCAAGCTGGAGCTTTTCCTCTGCCGTTCGGAATCGTTCCTCACTCTTCCAGATGATGGCGTCTGACGCCTTGTTGGGGTCGGCCAATGATTCGCAGTGACGTTTGGAATTCATGAGCACCTCAAGGTTTTCCTTGGGTCCCAAGCTCTCGGGATGGTGCACCACGTCCTCTATCACCGTGTGATCCACCTTCCTGCCGAACTTGTTGGCTGCTTCTTGGCTGATGGCCTCGTAGCCCAAGGTCTTCTCGTGCAGATGCCGGTAGTAGGATTGCTCAGTGAACTGCTGGTCGAAATAGACCTTCTCGCCCTTGGCGTCGAGGGTGTAGTAGTGCGTGTCGCGATCCATCGTGGCCGTCTCTCCCGTCAGTAGGTCTGTCATTTTCGATGTCGAGATGTTGCCCACCTTGATTTCTTTGGGTGAGACGTGATACTTTTCAGCCAAGTCTTGGATGACGGCCTTATCCACTTTGTTGTTGATGCCATACCATTCGAGGTTGAATTGCCGTCTCGTCTCTGTGAACTCGGATCCGAGGTGCTTCATGATGTGCATGGCCCGCTTGTTGTGCTGCACGTCGATGATGATTTTCCGTTTCAGGGCAAGGTTCTCGGGGGTGGGGTTCTCTTCACACAGCTCGACGACGGCACGCAGATCCTGCAGGTCTTGGTTCGCCTTTGCTTCGTTATACTCCAAGGCCTCCGTCAGGTCGCGCTTGGGTTTCATGCCCTTGATTTTGGCCTTTGCCTCTGGCGAGGTCACATCCTTCACGGCCTTTGCCTGTCGCTGGTTACTCTCGCTGATGGCCTGCTGGGTGATGCGTCCCTTCTTGGCCGATGAGAACTGCTTTCCCGATGGCACCGGCTCTGTCTTCGGCTTGATGTCGGTCGGCCTGACGGGGGTGCTGACATTGGGTGTGCGTGGGTTGTACTTCGCCCGCAGACCACTGAAGCCCAAGCGCAGTCCTATCTGGACGCCCGTCATCAGGATTTGGAACTTGGCTGTGTCCTTTGCCATCACCACGAGCGATTTCGTGAGCCCGTCCTTGCCTTCGTTCACATAGATTTCAGCCAGATTGAAGGCTGTCACGCCAATGCAGAGGGCATCGTAAGCCCTGAAGTAGGCCTCCGAGGCTCCGTATGTCCAGAAGCCCACGCCGATGCGGGCAATCAGCAGGGGCACGCCCAGTTTCTCATTGAACTTGTTGGTGAGATTCACCACAGGTCTGATGTTCGTTTCAATGAATGCACCTGCGAACATGAGCATCTCGTCGCCCAGCGTGATGGCTGTTGACTCATTGAAGGTGTATTCCTGCCTTTCGGTCAGCATGTGGTTGTACATGACGCCAACGAAGTGCAGCTGGTCGCGGTCGAATCCATAATTGAAGTCATAGCCCCAAAGCATGTTGTCTATGTACTTGATGATGGGCAACAGCCTTCCAGCCAGTCCCTGGCGCTCTATGCGGTCTATCAGTTTGTTGAGCTTCTCGATGGTCTCGTTGTCAGCCTTGCGTGCTTCCGACCATTCAGCGTCGGTTTGGAAGGTGCGCCAAGGCTGGGAGCAGAGCAGCACCTGCTTGTCGTAGGCGTATGTCTTTCCCTCCAACTCGGTCTCGATGTGGATGACAGCGTCGATGCGCGAAGGTGGGTCGAGCACACCCTGCACGCAGCGGAACACGCACTCCGTGCCCTTGGGGTCTTTGTTGCTCACCACGTCGCACTGGATGCCGATGCCCTGCACCTGGTTGTCCTCCGCCTCGTTCACAGCCTTGATGAAGAAACCCTTCTCCGTCGGGATGGGGTTGATGATGACTATCTTGTGTGCCCCCTCGTCGTAGTCGTAGAGCAATAGCCGTCCGATGGTCTCGGCTGGCACGAAGGTCTTGTCGCCACGCTTCACGCCGACCAGCAGTTTTTGGTGCTTCGACTTGTCGTACTCCTCGGTGTAGCATTTCAGGTCGCCCACCTTGAGCACCAGCCCCATGTAGTACCTCACAAGCGCTATCTGGCCTTCTATCGTCCGGCCGCCCGGGTGCTTGGCCTCCACCTTGAGCGTGAAGGGAATGTAGTCGCCTGGAGTTCCGTTGTCAGTCTTTGGATCCCGTTTCAGGTCGGTGATGATGGCCTCATGCACCTCCTTCTTCTCGTTCCATTCCACCCTTACACTGTAGAAGTCGGTCGGCTTTTCTGTCCCCACGTTCAGAATATGGGCATCGACTTCCTTGCTGCCGTCCATACCCACCACCACGAAGGGCAGGCGCACCTCTTTGTCGTAGTGTGCCGGCAGGGTCAGGTTGTCCTGGCCGAAGAGCACCTTGCCCGCTTCCACCTTGAAGTGGAGGCGATTGGTGTAGCTGCCATTGTCGTTGCCCATGAAGAAGGTGACGATGCCCTCCTCTGGCGGGTTTTCTGTGTCGGGTGCAGTCACCCAGGCCGACTTCCAATCGCCCTGCATCTCGCTGTCGCTCATCTGCATGTATTCGTCACCCGCCTTGATTTGAATCATCTCCGTCAGAGCCATATCGGTCACATCGCCTGTTTTGGTCTTCCGAACAATCTTGGCAAACACCTGCTTGGGGTCTTCGCCTGCGAGGAACGTATCGCCAAAGTCCTTGTAGATGAGCATCTCACGCTTGTCGGGGTGTTTCGGGTCTTCCTCACCCTCTTCTTTTCCTTCTTTCCGTTTGCCCTTGGTCAAAGTGTAACCAAGAATGGCGATGATGACGCTGGCCGGGATGGCATAATCCCACATGCCCTCATATCCTCCTGCCACGTTGTCCACCTCCACATGCTTCTCTCCGCCGTCCAGCGACAATTGGACGATGACCTTGACGCTGGCTTTCAGATTGTTGTTCTCGAAGTCGTAGGCAGCGGCATACATATAATAATAGATGGTGCCTCCACTCTGCTTCGCATCGTCCTCGTCAATCTTGACAGGGCTCCATGAGATGGGTAATTTGCCATAGTACAGCGGCAGGTCTTCGTTCCATTCGAGCGTGCCCTCATATTTCTTCAGCCGGGGTTGTGTCGAGCAGTAGATGTGTGTGGTGGTGCCGTTGTGGCTGTGTTCCTTATACTGTTCGGTGGTGCCATTGATTTCGGCGATGGAGATGCCCATCATGAACTCGTCGCCAGGCGATGCGAGTCCCTTCAGTCGGATGATCTTGGTGTTGGAATCCACATCGTGCTGGGTGTCGATGGGATCGCCTTCGTCGAAGTGCTCGACCTCTTCCAGCACCAGGCCACTGGTTCCATATTCAAACGTGGCGTTGATGGTTCTTCCTCCACCGTATGCCTTCACCCCAACGGTCTTTCGCTGTCCTCTCGCTGGGGAGAAAGACACCAGCATCAGCAAGATAACGCTGAACAATCTATAGAAAATACGTCTCATAGGTAGTTTGGGGGCCTTACTTCACCCGTGGACAACGGTCTTTGATGAAGTTGTACACGAAGTCGAAGTCCTCATCGCGGGCATAGACGTGGTTGGTGGAGAGGAACTCGCGGATCTTGATGACGTTGCAACCTCTTATGGGGTTGATGCTGCGAACCTTGCTGAAGTCGGAGGACATGGAGGTGCGGGCAGCGGATGTGGCTCCCAGACCCACCATGGCGGGCTTGCCTGTCAATGCACCAGCCACAGCGGTGATGGCACCGATTTTCTGGGCTTTCTTGGCTTGTGAGGCAATCTGCTCATGTAGGACGCCTTCCTCATCCATCGTGAAGAGCACGATGTACTTGCCTCCATACATGGCGGCGATGATGGCGTAGGCAATCAGGATGAGGACGGCGAACACGCCCATGAAAATGAGGAACGGCCAGGTAATATCCCGAACATCGTCCAACTTCCATCCGTTTTCGCAGATGTTGAGAATGAGGATGAAAGCCCAGATGCCCACGAAGACCCAGAAGAAGATTTTAACCACCACGAAAAGGATGGTGGGGTTCTTCCACATGCTCATCGCATAGATCCAGCGGTATTTGCCGTCGTCGCAAAGGGTGACGCCCTGTTTCAAGACTTCCTCGTCATATGACTTGCGTTTCCGTTTCTCGCCAGTGATGGTGGCAGCGAGGGGAGCCACTCCTGAGCTGGCAGGTGGAGGCGTTGAGGGCTGAGGAGAGAATGGTGGTGGGGTAGGGGGTATCGCGTTGGCTGGTGCGTGGTATGACGGGATGTTGGAGGGCGATGGGGTAGGTGCCGAATCAGCAGGGACTGCATTAGCCGGCACTGGATCAGCAGGAGTTGGATTAGCAGGAGCCACAGCTGGGGTTCCGCAACTGAAACAGAATTTTGCGTCGTCGGGCAATTGGGTGCCACAATTGGAACAGAATTTCATATTGGTTTGGTGTTTAGAGTTGAATGATTTAGTTGAAGATTGGGTGCAAAGATAGGGAAAAAAGGTAAAAGTGAAAAATGAAAAGTGAAAAATTTTTACTTTTTTCGTACCTTGGGCTTTACCGATGGTGCTCTCGTTCGGAAAAACTCAAATTTATTTGGTTTTTCCCTCACTTAATCGTACCTTTGCACAAGAATTAAGAATAAGAAAGAAGAATTTGGATGGGAAACGAGAAGGGGCATCCTAAGTTGGGACAGTTCGTGCGGTTCTGCGTGAACGGTGGTGTGTCGGCAGGCATTCATTATGGCGTGTATGTGTTGGCGATGCAGTTCATCCAGATAGACATTGCCTATTCGATTGGTTATATCGTCTCGTTCATCTATAACTATTTCTTGACTTGCTACTGGACTTTCCATGCGCGTCCAACGTGGATGCGTCTGCTGGGTTTCAGTGGAAGTCATGTGGTGAACTACCTGATTCATGTGGTGTTGTTCCACTTGCTGACTGTGTGGGGAGTGCATCGCCTGTTGGCTCCTGTGCTGGTGCTGATGGTGGCTGTGCCGACGAATTTCATGATACTTAGATATGTCTATAGAAAGAAGAAATGAAAAAAGTGACGATTTTGCTTCCTGCCTATAATGAGGAAGATTCTTTCCCCGTTTTGGAGCAGTGTATGAAGCGGGTCCTGGACGAGAATCCGGGTTATGAGTGGGAATTCCTGATGGTGAACGATGGTTCCACAGACCATACGTTGCAACAGATGGCACGTCTGCATCGGGAGGATCCTGCCCATTGGAACTATATCGACTTGTCGCGCAACTATGGGAAGGAACTGGCGATGATGGCGGGGTTTGACTATGTGAAGGGTGATGCGCTGATCATTATGGATTTCGACATGCAACACCCCGTGGATGTGATTCCGGAGATGTTGCATTGGTGGGAAGAGGGGTATGATGATGTGTATGCGACGCGTCAGGGTTCGAAGGAGACGTGGATGAAGCGGAAGACGTCGCAGTGGTATTACGACCTGTTGCAGATGTTCACCAGGGTTCCGATTCAGAAGGACACGGGCGATTTCCGTCTGCTCGACCGTTCGTGCATCGAGGCGCTGAAGCAGATGCGTGAGGTGGAGCGGAACACAAAGGGCATGTATTCGTGGATTGGATTTCGGAAGAAGGGCATCTTCTATCAGCAGAAGGAGCGTCAGGCTGGTGTGTCGAAGTGGAGTTACAGGGCATTGCTGAATCTGGCGATGAACGGCATCATGGCTTACACGACGGCACCGTTGAGACTGGCCAGTGTGTTGGGTATGGTTGTGTCGCTTTGTGCGTTCCTCTATCTGATATATATCATTATTGTGACGAACGTGTATGGCGACCCTGTAGCGGGCTATCCGACGATTATGGTGACGGTGCTGTTCCTGGGTGGAGCGCAGTTGATTTGCATTGGTGTGATAGGGGAGTATCTGGCGAGGGTGTTCAATGAATCGAAAAGGCGTCCGGGGTATTTTGTGAGCAGTTATAATGGAGAGAGAAAATGAATAAGATTGAGAAGTTTTTTAAGCAGGCTTGGCTGAGTGATTATCGCACTTTGGCTGTGTTGTGGGGATTGGTGACGCTGTTTTGCATCTACAAGATTGTGCATGGCGGTCATCCCGACTATGATTATCTGATATTCACCCATTCGTTCGACCATGCGTGGGCGAATATGCCTTTGTATCCGCTGTATGAGGAGGACACGAACTATTTCCTGTATGGTCCCACGTTTGCCTCGCTGATTGCTCCCTTTTCGCTGATGAACGATTGGGTGGGGCAGGTGATTTGGGAAATCTTCATCACTTTCTTCCTGTTCTTCACCATCCGCATCTCGTGGCTGACGAAGTATCAGCAGGTGTTCATCATGTGGTTCTGCATTCAGGAAATCTTGAACTGTGTGCTGGATGCGGAACTGAACACGTTGGTGGTGTCGGGCATCATGCTCAGTTTCCTGTTGGTGGAGAAGGAGCATGACCATTGGGCGACGTTCTTCATTGCGATGGGGACGATGACCAAACTCTTCGGCATTGTCGGCTTGCTTTTCGTCTTCTTCTCGAAGCACAAGTGGCGTTTCGTTTGGACGTGGGTGGCATGGATGCTCTTCTTTGCCGTGCTTCCCATGCTGATGTTCGGCTTTGACTACACATGCAATGAGTATGTGGAATGGATGAAGGCGCTGGCTGTGAAGAACGAGCACAACCTGCTGTTCGAGACCAAGCAGAATATCTCCCTCTTAGGTCTGGTGCGTAACTTCAGCGGATGCACCACCTATTCGGACTTGTGGGTGTTCGTGCCCTGCGCGTTGCTCTTCCTCACTCCGCTGTTCAGGATGAGTCAGTATCAGCACATCGCCTTCCGCGAGACCATGCTTTCGTCAGCTCTCATCTGCATCTGCATCCTGAGCACCAGCACGGAGGCATACGGCTACATCATCGCGATGGTGGGTGTGGTGATTTGGTACACAGCCTCCCCATGGAAACGGGGTAAGTGGGAGATTGCGCTGATGGTGTTCGCGTTTGTGCTGACGAGCCTGAGCTCCACCGACCTTTTCCCACGACATTTCCGACAGGTCACGATGGTTCGCTATGCTTTGAAAGCCTTGCCCGTCACCCTGATTTGGTTTGTGGAGATGTGGGAATTGTTGACCCATGACTATCGAAAAAGTGATGTGAGTTTAGAGGTCGGAAAAAGGGGCTAAAAACGCGAAGTATACTTTGGCTAGTAGCTGAAGTATACTTTACCTACTATCCAAAGTATACTTCAGCAAAAACGCATCGTCTTTTGACGTTTTTCAGATACATATAAAAATAAGGAATTAGGAACATGATTTTTCTCAGTTTTGACACGGAAGAATTTGATCTGCCCTGCGAGCATGGGGTGGATTACGACCCGATAGGGCAGGGGATGGAAGTCTCCAAATATGGTATCGAGCGCATCCTCGACATGCTGAAGGAGGAGAGGGTATGGGCCACCTTCTTCTGCACCACCAATTTCGCGACTCATGCTCCGGAAATCATGGAAAGAATCCTGAAGGACGGACATGAAGTGGCATCGCATGGATGCAATCATCTGAACCCTCAGCCGAAGGATCTGGAGGAGTCGAAAAAGCAGTTGGAGGCATTGACAGGACAGCAGGTGTACGGCTATCGTCAGCCCCGCATGTTCCCTGTGTCGAACGAAGAATTGGAGCGTCTGGGCTATCACTACAACTCCAGCCTCAATCCGGCCTTCATCCCTGGACGATACATGCATATTTCAGAGCCTCGCACCCCCTTCTGGCGTGGGAAGGTCTTGCAGATTCCGGCATCAGTCACCCCTTGGTTCCGCTTTCCGTTGTTCTGGCTTTCGCTCCACAATTTGCCTATGTGGCTCTACAAGCGATGGGCACGTTGGACGTGGCAACACGATGGTCATTTCGTACTGTATAACCATCCTTGGGAGTTCTATCCGCTGAAGGAACTCAAGGGACTGAAGATTCCCTACATCATCAAGCGCAACAGCGGTGAAGCCTTGCTGGAACGTCTGCGCGAGCTCATCTGCATGTTCAGAGAGGAAGGAGGGGAATTCTGGACGTATGAGGAAATGGTTCAATGGAGGAAATCTATGGATGAGAAAGCAAAAAAGATGGGCTGACACAAAAGAAGAGGCTGATACACAAGAGAAAGGTTGACGTACAAAACGAACGACTGATACAAAAAAGAAAGGCTGACACGATGATGCGTCAGCCTTTCTCTCATTGAGTATTATGTGTAGAATTATCTATTCGTCAGCCTCTTCTTATGCTTCAGTGGCCTCTTCTTCAGCCTCTTCAGCGTCGAAGTCCTCCTCTGCGGGAGCCTCTTCTACGGCTGGAGCGGGCTTGGGAGCCTCGGCCTTCTTAGGAGTCTTCTCACCCTCTTCGTTGACAACCTCGAATGGGATGGCAACAGAAACTTCGCGGTGGAAGTGAGCCACAGCCTCGTAGTCGCCCAGCGTCTTCACACCCTTGATGGTGATGAGCTTGCTGTCAATCTCGAGACCCTTCTCAGCCAATGCGGCGGCAATCTCCTTGGGACCAACGGAACCGTAGATGTTGCGACCTTCAGAAACACGAGCCTTGATGGTGAGAGACACGCCCTCGAACTTCTTGGCCTGAGCCTCAGCGTCAGCCTTCATCTTGGCAATCTTGTGAGCGCGCTGCTTCAATTCTTCGTTGAGTTGCTTGATGGCCTTCTCAGTGGCGAGCACTGCAAAGCCCTGGGGAAGCAGATAGTTGCGACCATAACCGTCCTTCACTGTGAGGATTTCGTCCTTGTAGCCTAAGCCATGAACGTCTTTCTTAAGAATGATTTTCATACTGTCTTACCTCCTATTTTTTATTTCATCAAGTCTGTTACGTATGGAAGGAGTGCAAGGTGACGAGCACGCTTGACTGCCTGAGCGACACGGCGCTGATACTTCAGAGAAGTGCCTGTGATGCGGCGAGGCAGAATCTTGCCCTGCTCGTTGAGGAACTTCTTCAGGAACTCTGGATCCTTGTAGTCGATGTACTTGATACCGCTCTTCTTGAAACGGCAATACTTCTTCTTCTTAACGTCAACTGTCGTAGGAGTTAAGTATCTGATTTCTGATGGTGCTGTCATGATTATGCCTCCTTGTTCTTGTTACGACGCTTCTCAGCGTATGCTGCTGCGTACTTTTCGTTCTTGACTGTGAGATAGCGGAGCACGCGCTCATCGCGGCGCATCTGCAACTCGAGTTTAGCAATCACTGTGGGCTCGGCCTTGTACTCAATCATCTGGTAGAAGCCAGAACCCTTTTTCTGAATAGGATAAGCAAGTGACTTCAACCCCCAGTTCTCAGTGCTGATGATTTCGGCACCTTCCTCCGTGAGGTAGTTGACAAACTTATCTGCCGCTTCCTTCATCTGAACATCAGACAAAACGGGAGTTAAAATGAAAACGGTTTCGTATTGATTCATAAGATCAATTGTTTGTTGTTAATAATGTTAATTTGTGCTCTTGAATTTCAAAAAGCGGTGCAAAGGTACGACTTTTTTTTGTATAATTAGCCATGAAATGAAGTTTTTTGGCTCCTAAATGCAAATTTCTTGCCCAAAAGTTTCGCCATGTGAAGAAAATGTAGTTAATTTGTAGCTGATTTTGAAAGAAACTCATCAAAAAACATACAATACAATGAAAAAGAATATCGGTATTTTACTCATCGTGTTAGGCGCACTTCTTCTTATCCTTTGCGCCCTTGTTCCTTTCATGGGTGATATGGCGGACCAGAATTGGTACACTTGGGGCAGTCTTTTCCTCATCATCGCAGGTCTTCTGACGCATATCTTTATGAACAAGAAGGTGGAGGATGCGTAAAGACGCTCCTTGCTCATGACAGAGGCATGCCTCTCAATGAGGTTTGCTTCGTGAACAAACAATAAAGGTGGATTCCTTGCGGAGTCCACCTTTTTGTGTCGCATCATCTTGTCGTGAGACTTGATGGCGTCTTCGTTAAGCTTGTTCAGCCCCGTTCCTTTCTGTGATGACGAGCTTGTAGCCCTTGCCGTGTACGTTGATGATTTCCACGTTGGGGTCTTCCCTCAGATGCTTGCGCAACTTGGTGATGTACACGTCCATCGAACGGGCATTGAAGTAATTGTCGTCAATCCAGATGGTCTTTAGCGCATAGTCGCGTTGCAGAAGTTCGTTCTGGCGATTGCTGAGCAGGGTGAGCAGTTCAGCCTCCTTAGTCGTGAGCTTTTCCTGCTTGGTGCCAATGCTGAGAATCTGCTTCTGGGTGTCGAAGGTGAACTTGCCAATCTGACGCACGGCCACATCCTTGTTCTTCTTGCCACGAACGCGTCGCAAGATGGCCTCGATGCGGAACACCACCTCTTCCATCGAGAAGGGTTTTGTGATGTAGTCGTCAGCGCCCAGTTCGAAACCTTCGCGCACATCGTCCTTCAAGTTCTTGGCCGTGAGGAACATGAATGGCATCTCATAGTTCAGTTCACGGATTTTCTTCGCCAGTGTGAAGCCATCCATGCGTGGCATCATCACATCGAGGATGCACAAGCTGTAGTTGCCTTGCAGGAATGTGTCGAAACCTTCTTCACCATCTTGGCAGAGGGTGGTGTTGTAGCCTTTTGCCTCCAGATATTCACGGAGAAGCATGCCTAAACTTTCGTCGTCTTCGCAAAGAAGAATGTTCACTTCTTCAAGTTTGTCGTCTGTAATCATAATCGTGTCAATTTTTAATTCATTATTATTATATGTCGTTATCTCGTTAATTACATTTGTCACGTCTTGGATTTGAATTTTGCCCAGCTCGTGAGCTGGTGGGCTGGCTAATCATTCATTTTCAGTTTGATGATGAATTTGGTGCCAATGCCCAGTTCGCTTTCTGCCACGATGGTTCCCTTGTGATCCTTGACAATCTTATAGACGTAGGCAAGGCCCAGTCCGAAACCTTTCACGTCATGCAGATTGCCCGTGTGGACACGGTAGAACTTCTCGAAGATGCGTTTCAAGTCTTCCTTCTTGATGCCGATGCCGTTGTCCTTGATGGAGATGCAGAGTAGTCCTGGCTCGTTCCAAGTCTCCACGTTCAGTTCGAGGTCGGCATCTTTCCTCCTGTACTTCACTGCGTTGTCCATCAGGTTGAAGATAACGTTGGTGAAGTGCATGTCGTCCACGCAGATGACAGGTTCTGTGGCTTTGAGGTTGGTGATGATCTTACCACCGTTCTTCTCCACCTTCAAGGCGAAGGTATGGGTCACGCCAGCAATCAGTTCGTTGATATCCACCTCCTTCATGTGCAGGTTCGCCCGTTGGTTCTCATACATGGAGAGTTGCAACACCTTCTCCACCTGGAAGCGCAGTCGTTTGGTCTCGTCGATGATGGTCGATGTGAGTCGTTGCATGAGTGCTGGGGTTTTATTTACAGATTCATCACCCAACATCTGTGCTGCCAATGAGATGGACGAAATGGGCGTCTTGAACTCGTGGGTCATGTTGTTGATGAAATCGTTCTTCAGTTCCGTGAGTTTCTTCTGTCTGAACACCAGTATCAGCGTGACGATAAAGGTGATCAGCAGGATGAGGGTGAAAAGGAGTGAAGGCATCATGAACCACATTGAACGCCACATATACTTGCTCAAGTCTGGGAAGTGAACAGTCAAGATACCGCTGCGTTGTACAGGGTCGTTCTTAAACAAAGTCTCCGTGAAACTCTTCTCACGGCCTTCCTCTTCATAGTCGGCACATTGATAGACTTTCTGTCCATTGTTGGTGCTGACGGAGAAGTGGTAGTGGATGTTGATGCCGTTGTTGGTGAGTTGCGTCTTCAGAATCTGGTCGAGTTCCTTGAAGTCTATGCGCTCGTTCAGCGGACGGTCGCTGGCTGTGTAGAGGATATTGTAGATGACCTCATCCACCAGTTTCTTCTCTGTGGCATAGCGCATGTCCATAATTTCCTTCAGCGAACGCAGGCGCTCGTTGTTGTTAGAGGTCTTGCGGGTGAAGTACTTGTCCGAGAGATTAGTGCTGACGGTTGTCTCACGCGAGGTGAACACACTACCATCTTTGGCGATGACTTGATGAGTGCGCTGAACCACTGAAGAGTCTGTATTGGCATAGACCGAATCGTAAGCTGTTGCGATACCATTCAGAGCCTCAGACCCTTCCTCCAAGTATCGTTTGGCCTCCGACAATTCCAGTTGGTGTGCCGTTTCGTAGAGACTTCGACTCACCGATTCCTCGAAATGCTCGTAGCGCAACGAGGTGATTTCCTCGATGTAGCGCATCTGCATGATGAGCAAACTGGCGAAGGAAACACCCATCACGATAGCGAGTATGGTTATGGTCGATTTCTTCATTTTCGTTAACTTGATGCCACAAAATTACGGCAAATCTTAAAATAATAACGTGGGTTTGGCAGAAAATATTGGCATTAGGTTAAACATTTTGCATTTCTTTATCCATCGATGCCGTTTAAGTTACGATTTTGGTAATTATATAAAAAAGGAACCTGCTTGCGCAAGTTCCTCGTGATGATGATGGCGATGGAATGTCGCCGTTGGAATGTCTGTCGATATTAATCCTCGTCCTTGTTCTGCTCCTCGAACTCCTTCATCAGCTTCTGCTGCATGTCTGTTGGAACGAGCTCATAAGAAGCGAACTTCATGATGAAGCTGGCACGACCACCTGTGATGGAACTGAGGGTGGTGGAGTAGCTGGCCAAGCTCTTCAATGGCACTTTGGCAATCAACTTCTCGTAACCGCTTTCGCTTTCACTGCCGATGATCATACCACGACGACCCTGAAGGTCAGACATCACGTCACCCATCTTGTCGCCTGGCACAAATACCTCCACGTCGTAGATAGGCTCCAGCAACTTTGGACCAGCCTCCTTGAAGGCGTCAGAGAAAGCGTGACGTCCTGCGAGCATGAACGAGAGTTCGTTTGAATCTACAGGGTGCATCTTACCATCGTAAACAATCACACGCACGTCGCGAGCATACGAACCTGTCAGAGGACCTTGCTCCATACGGCTCATGATACCCTTGAGGATAGCTGGCATGAAGCGAGCATCGATGGCACCACCCACCACGGAGTTGATGAACACGAGCTTACCACCCCATTCGAGGTCGATTTCTTCCTTGCCCTTTGGCGTGATCTTGAACTCCTGGTTGCCAAACTTGTAGCTGGTTGGTTCGGGCATGCCGTCGTAGTAAGGCTCCACGATGAGGTGTACCTCGCCGAACTGACCTGCACCACCAGACTGCTTCTTGTGACGATAGTCTGCACGGGCAGCCTTTGTGATGGTCTCACGATATGGAATCTTGGGCTCTTCAAACTTGATGCCAATCTTCTCATTGTTCTCCATGCGCCACTTCAATGTGCGGAGGTGGAACTCACCCTGACCCTTCACGAGCGTCTGCTTCAGTTCCTTCGACTGCTCCAGAATCCAAGTTGGGTCTTCCTGCGACATCTTCTGGATGGCAGATACCATCTTTTCTGTATCAGCCTCATTCTCAGCCTTGACGGCACGGATATATTTGGGATCAGGATATTTCACGAAGTTGAAACGGTTCTCGCAATCCTTGCCTGCCAGCGTGTTGCCTGTGCGAACATCTTTCAGCTTTACTGTACAACCGATGTCGCCAGCCACGAGTTCTTCCACCTTGATGCGGTTGGCGCCTGCACATACGAAGAGCTGTGCCATACGCTCCTTCGAACCACGGTCAGTATTGGTGAGGTCGTCACCTTCGTGCACCTTACCAGACATCACCTTGAAGTACTGCACACCACCGATGTGTGGCTCGTTGGCAGTCTTGAAGAAATAGAGCGATGTGGGAGCGTTGGAATCTGGCTTCACTTCCTCACCACGTGTGTTGTGTACCTGTGGCATCTCGTCCACGAATGGAACCACATTGCCCAAGAACTCCATCAGACGGCGAACGCCCATATCCTTGGTGGCGCACACGCAGAAGACTGGGAACATCGAACGGGTGGCGAGACCACGACGGATGCCAAGACGCAGTTCGTCTTCAGTCAAAGCCTCAGTCTCGAAGAACTTCTCCATCAGTTCCTCGTCGTTCTCAGCGGCAGCCTCCACGAGGGCACGATGCATTTCCATTGCTTTGTCCATCTCCTCTGCTGGAATTTCCTCGATGATGGGGGCGCCACCTTCGGGCTTCCAAGAGTACTTCTTCATCAGCAGGACGTCGATGAGCGAGTTGAAGTCAGGACCTTCGTTGAGGGGGTACTGGATTGGAATCACCTTGGGACCATAGATGCCAATCAGGCTGTCGAGCACCTGGTGGTAGTCGCACTTCTCAGAGTCCAGCTGGTTCACGAGGAAGATGACGGGCTTGCCCAACTTCTCCGTGTAGCGGAAGTGGTTCTGAGTGCCCACCTCTGGACCATACTGGCCATTGATGAGCAACAGGGCTGTGTCAGTCACATGCAGGGCTGTCATCGCTGCACCTACGAAGTCATCAGCTCCAGGACAGTCGATGATGTTCAACTTCTTGTGGTTCCACTCCACATGGAAAACGGTGGAGAAAACACTATAGCCGTATTCCTGTTCCACTGGGAAGTAGTCACTCACGGTATTCTTCTGGGTGATGCGACCACGACGGCTGATAATTCCTGCTTCATACAAAAGTGCTTCGGTAAGAGTGGTCTTACCGGCACCGTCATTGCCAAGCAAGGCAATGTTTTTGATTTCGTTCGTTTGGTAAACTTTCATTGTTAGGTTGTTTTTATTGTTGTTATTAGTGATAAAATCCAAAATCGGGTTAAATTTACGACTTTTTTTTGGTTTGTGTACTAAAAACCTTGCGTTCTTTTACATTTTTCATCTTTATTAAGTAAATAATGCGTAATTTTGTCACGAAATGGCCGGAATTTACGTACATATACCGTTTTGCAAGTCACGTTGCATTTATTGCGGATTCTTTTCCACTACATCGGTGGAAAAGTGCTCTGTTTATGTCGATGCAGTGGTGGCAGAGTTGGATGCACGGAAGGATTATTTGAAGGGCGATGCCATCGAAACCATCTATTTTGGTGGGGGAACCCCTTCGCAGTTGCCTCCTGAGGAGGTCAAACGCATCCTTTCTTCTATTATATATATATATAATGTACGTGAGGGAGCTGAAATCACCCTTGAGGCCAATCCCGATGATGTGACACCTGTACTCTTGAAGGCTTGGAAAGGTATGGGCATCAATCGGCTCAGCATGGGCGTGCAGACTTTTCAGGATGAGCGATTGCGGTTCTTGAACCGTCGTCACACCTCTGAACAAGCCATTCGTGCAGTAGGGGAGGCTCAGCAGGCAGGGTTTGACAATCTCAGCATCGACCTCATGTTTGGTTTCCCTGGACAGACGCTCGATGAATGGAAGCGTGATGTGCAGATGGCCTTGTCGCTTCATGTCCAGCATCTTTCAGCCTATTCGCTGATGTATGAGGAGGGTACACGCCTGAATTGGTTGCTCGAACAGGGTGAGATAGCAGAATTGGATGAGGAGTTGTCCGTGCAGATGTACGACCACTTGATTCAGGCCTTGACCGATGCGGGCTATCGTCATTACGAACTCAGCAACTTCGCCTTGCCTGGCAGGGAGTCACGTCACAATTCCAGTTATTGGCATGGGATTCCTTATTTGGGTGTTGGTGCTGGTGCCCATTCCTTCGATGGACAGCAACGTTGCTTCCATCCTGATTCTTTGGAGGCTTATCTGGCTGGGGCACCTTTGGAGGTGGAGCAACTGACGGAGGCTGAGCGTTATGATGAGTTTGTCTTTACAGGCTTGCGAACGGCTGAGGGCATCCGATTGGATCTCTTGGAGGAAAAGTTTGGCAAGTCCTTCAGGAACTATTGCCTCTGTAATGCCCAGAAACAAATTGATGCAGGACGATTGGTCTTGCATGACCAAGTCCTGCATCTTTCTCATTCAGGTCTTTTTGTGTCCAACGATGTCATGTCCGATCTCATGTGGGTGGAATAGCACCGTCTTGAACTTCTCCGGCTTCTGATTATGGAAGCAGTTCTGCCATTTTGTTCAGCAGGTCTTCGCCACGCAGATTCTTTGCCACAATCTTGCCCTGCTTGTCGATGAGCACATTGGCAGGAATGGCCTGGATGTTGTAGGCACCAGCACCTGCGCTTCCCCAACCCTTCAGGTCACTCATTTGTGGCCAAGTCATCTCGAGTTTGCCGATGGCCTCTACCCAATCTTCCTTGTCGTTGTCGAAGGAAACGCCAATCACCTCAAGACCCTTGTCGTGATACTGCTTGTAGGCTTCGACCACAGTTGGCATCTCTGCACGGCACGGGCCACACCACGAAGCCCAGAAGTCAACGAGCACATATTGGTTCTTGCCTACATAGTCGCTCACCTTCATGTTCTTGCCGTTGGGGTCAGGCATTTCCAAGTCCGTGTAGTCACTACCCACAGCGGTGGCCTCCATAGCTTTGCGCTGTTTCATGATGGTCTTATAGACGGGGTATTCAGGTTGCTTCTCACCAAACAGTTTGATGATTCTCTCCTGCTCAGCCTCCTCAAAGTGCTGGGAGCAGAACGCAAAGAGCATGTCGCTGATGGCTGATGGCACATGGTCGACGATGAACTTCTTCTCAAAGTTCGCCTGCACCTTCTGCAAGGAATCGAGCGTATTCTGTGCCACCTGTTGCTCGGCCTCACTCTTGGTAGAGTCGTTCAGGATGTTCCAAGGTCCGTTCATCTGTTCAGCGATACTTTCTATGCCTTGCTGAAATTCCGTGTATAACTTCCCGTTGGGACCCTGCTCAACGACACTCTTCCCTTCGCCCTTCATGAGCGTGGCCTTGATGTCTGCATTCTCCAAGATGAACATCTCCGTCACCACAGGCTGTCCTGCATGCATGGGTACGATGAAACGCAAAGCGGCACCCTCGCATTGACCCTTGAACTCAAACTTGCCGTCCTTCACAAGCGTCGTGTCCGTAGGAATCATCTCGAAAAACCCCTGCATCTCACAGATGAAGACCGTGTCGCCATCCACAGTACCCTCAGCCGTACCCGTGATGGTGTAACCCTTTTGTGCTTGTTCCACACATGCCGCCATCAACAGCATGGCTGGCAACAACATCCAATTTCTCAGTTTCATACTTATTATATTTATTTGTCATTTAAGTGTCAACCCTCAACTCTCAACCCTTTTCCGATGCAAAGATACAATAAATTCTTGAAACCTTCACCCCTTTCCATCGAAAAAATGAATTTGACACTTCTTGTTGGCGTTGTGTGCGCACACAATGGACGGATTTTCCTTAAAAATGTCCTTTTTTATTAAAAACTTAAAGAATTTTAGGAAAAAAAGTAAAAAATAGGATTTTCAGAGAACAACGTATCTTAAAAAGTGCGTACCTTTGCAGCGGTTTTGAAAGCATAATAATTGTTTAACAAATTAAAAGTAAGAAAAATTATGAAGAAGTTGGTTTTCGCAGCTGTTGCTGCAATCGCTCTCACTGCATCTGTTTCATTCGTAGCATGCGATCCTAAGCAGCCTGCACAGGACACTACAGCTGTTGACACTACTGAGATCGTTGAAGAGGTAATTGAAACTGTTGATTCAGTTGCTGATTCTCTCGTAGCTGCTGTTGACTCTACTGTTGCTGAATAATCAGAGCATTTAGAGCACAACTCTCGGGATGCGAATCCCCAAGGAGAATTGAACCTGCAAGACTTTGTCTCGCAGGTTTTTTTGTTGCTATCGCCTCATCGCCTTTGAGCCTCCGCCTCAACGCCCTTGAGCTACCGGCTCAATGCCTTGGGGATACCGGCTCGCTTCTTAATGGTAGTAAACAAACAACCAGTTTATCGGTAAGAAACCATACGTTTCTCGTAAGGTTTCCACCCGTTTGTTACTTTGGTTCAATTAAGACTAAAAATTAGTTGAGTTAACTCGATTCATCAAATGAGTTAACTCGATTGATGATTTGAGTTAACTCAGGGTTTTCTGACCTGCTTG
>CAJOGQ010000078.1:0-1532 GCA_905234125.1 uncultured Bacteroidaceae bacterium
CCGTTGAATATCCGCAAGGGTAAGGATCAATGGAAAGGGCTGCTCCCAGAGCAGAACGACAAGAGCTTTTATCAGTTCAAGGCAATGGAATGGGGCTACAGAGCTGCCTTCCGCATCCTGAAGACCTACAACGTGAAGTACCACATCTTTTCGGTGCGAGAAATCATCGCTCGCTGGGCACCGCCAAATGACGGGAACAACACCAGAGGGTACATCCAACGAGTGTGTGACCTCTCAGGACTCCGAGAGACGGACATCATCGTGGCGCAACCCAGTGATGGTGACCCTTACAATGTCGTGACCCTCGTCTGGGCAATGGCGATGGTGGAGAACGGCGAGAGGTGGAAGAACCTCATTGATAGGGGAGAAATCTGCCGAGGGTATGAGCTCGCTTTTAGCCCCTCGACCTCCCCAAAAGGGCAAGATTGAAAATGAAAAGGGAGCTGGTTCGTGAAAATCAGCTCCCTAAAATCTTACCTCACCGTCGTGAAGTTCTCGTTCAACGTGAAGGTTTTCTCGTAGTCTTTCGTCTTGATTGTGTAGGAGTTGCCACCCTTGAATACTAAGTTATCTGCACAGGGCAAACTGAATACTATTTGCAGAATCGTGGTTACCCTTTTTTGTCGCAAATTTTGTCGAAATATTCGACAAAAACAAATAGTTTGCAAAAAAAATGCACTTTATGCTTCAATTTGGCGCATTTCTGTTATTCATCGTCTAAATATTGCGTTATTTGTTTCGTCAATGAGCGAATGCAACCCCTTACCTCAAAACCTTCACTCGAGTCAAATCATCGATTGACTTGAGTCAAATGACAAGATGACTCGAGTGAAGAGGAAATACTTGCTAAATGTCTTCTTCGTCATCCATGAAGAACTTCTCGGATTTTGCCTCTGAGAAATGCACACCTCCGGCCAGCTTGTCGTAGAAGGCACAACGTGACAATTTCTCTTTCAGGAACATGCCCTTCGTGCCTTTGCTGTCGGATCTGAAATTCATGCTATGGTCTATACCCATGTCTTTGGCTACAGCGAGGGCATCTTGGTTGGCTCCGATGTAGGTGAAAAGCCAGTTCGTTTTCTTCAGTTCTTCTACCAATTGAAGGATCTGCTGACGATTCCACTCGACGGAAGAATTCTCGTACCCGTCTGTGATGATGGTCACCAACACATTGTCATCCTCCTGGATATGACGGCGCAGGTGGGTGATGGCATTGCCCATTGCATCATAGAGCGGTGTGTTGTCAGTCGGCTGGTAATCCTTTTCGTTGAAGTCCGGCACATTGGCTATGGGCATGCGGTCATAGACGGTGGCGATACTGCTGCCATTAAACACGACCAAGCTCAGCAACTGTTCTTGGCCTGCATTTTTCTCTTGTGCAGAACGGATGGTCTGAACGGTTTCTACTACGCCAGCGATGGCTTCTTGGCGAATGGAATACATGGAGCCAGAGGCATCCAGCACGATCAAATTGTAGATTTTCTGTTTCATGTTGTTGGATAGATTAAGAAGTTAAACATCGAGTTTTGTGG
>CAJOGQ010000078.1:1660-8066 GCA_905234125.1 uncultured Bacteroidaceae bacterium
GGTGATGAATCTAAAGCCAAACTGAAGTTACGTCAGAGGAAGGCCGAGGTGGCCTCGTCACCCGCTCCGTCGATGAGGTTCGTGCCAGAAATCTGATGAGTGGAAGGGGGCGGAAAACCCTGAGTTAACTCAAATCATCAATCGAGTTAACTCATTCGATGAATCGAGTTAACTAACATGATTTTTAGTCTTAATTGAACCAAAGCTTCGTCATCTCTTTTTTTCGACAAAAAAATTGCTTTTCCCTTTGTGGTTTGTTCACTTAATCGTACCGTTGAGCTACGCTCTAAGGTAGGATTCGCCTCAACAATAAAAATAAAAGCGTTTTTATTTTGTATTGTGTTCGGCTTTCACTACCTTTGCAACACATTTACAATGAATCAATAATACCCAAAACGATGATGAAAGAAAAAGTATCTTGGTGGAAAAAGGCTTTGGCACTCCTGTTCATTGTGGGAGGATTGGCCATCATTCCCTTCCTGAAGTGGCCGAAGGAAGAGGGAAATAAGGAGGAGGACAAGGAGGCCAACAAGGAAATGACACAAAAGGCGGGCAAGGAGATGCCAATAGGCTATGTGCAATTGGAAGACCTGCCCGATAGCCTTCAGCAGGCGGCGAAGGCCATGTTGGCGGACTTCAAACCATCGCATCCAGACATGAAGCAGGAGCTTTGTGTCAGGCTGACTGACGAGGCGACTCGCGAGTGGTGCTTGGAGGTGGTGGAATCGTTCGATGGCACCTACGAGTGTCTCATCCATCATTGCTACGAGTGGAAGGACGGAAAGTTCAGTTTCACGGAGCGTAACATTGACGGGTTGCTGGACATCATGGAGAAGTCTGGCTGGGAATTGGAGAGGCTGAAGAGCGAGTATGCGCCTCAATTCACCCACTATGCCATCGTGCCTGTCGCCTCCACCTTGGCCTTATGGTTGAAGGACGAGGCGAGGGACAAGCAGGTGCTCTACAATCTTGCGCCTGTGGAGAGCGAGGACAAGATGCTGTTGTGCTCAGAGTATTCCGGCACATCCAAGGTCAAATTCTATGAGCATGGTGCCATCCTGATGGTGGATGGCGAAGAGGACAGTTACGACGAGGTGGGTGTCATCCTCGACGGCGTTCGTGTGCTTCACCGTTCAGAACAGGGAACGGTGGGTTCTGGTCCCAACACCATGGGCTTCTGCCATTTAGACGGCAAGGAAGATTACGATATGTTGGACAAGATGGAGCAATGGCTGGGTCAGGAAGTCAAAGTGACTCCCAACTGGCGCACCTTCAACGGCGACACGTCACGCTTCGTCAAGTAAAAGCCTCTTTCACCTGTAGTATCTACCTCACCGTCGTGAAGTTCTCGTTCAACGTGAAGGTTTTTTCGTAGTCTGTAGGAGTTGCCAACCTTGAAAGCTGGGCTGGTGACGAGGCTGGCGCTTCGACGCATCGTGAAGGGAACGGTGATGGTGTCGATGAGTTTGCTGTTGCTGTCATAAATCTGGATAGGCTCATCCTTCGTCACACTGAGACCGATCATCAAGGCCGTGGCCTGCTTGGCCGTCTGGTTGGTAGGTACAGAGGGCATCTCTCCCATGCCTCCTCCAACGGAGAAGACCGTGCCGCCCTCGATGACCAAGGCCGCGAAGTCACAATCAAGTCCCTCCTCGGGAGAACCCACCTGACTCCATGCATAGACGGTACCTCCCCGAATGATGATGGCTGGGTCGTCGTTGTTCTGCTCGTTATTCCCTCCGAACGGCATGAAGAAACCTCCCTTCGGATTGGAATCGACCGCATCGTTGCCCTTACTGCGGGCAATGACGTTGGCACCATTGAACTCGATTGTGGCATTGGCATTGATGGCATCATCTGGAGACAATACATCCACGTTGCCACCATTCAGGATGACCCCTTCCTTACCTTCGATGCCCTCGGCACCTGCTGTGTTGGTACGCACGGTCACATTGCCGCTGTTGACAATGATTTTGCCTTTCGAAGCAATGCCCTTGGTCGAGGCCACATACTTGCGCTTGCCGCCAAAGCCCATGCCTCCGCCTTCGCCATCCTCATTGTCTGGGTTCCCAAAGCCGCCTCCGAAGTCAGGCATTCCACCACCTCCAAAGCCAGGGAAACCGCCACCGAAGCCAGGGAAACCGCCACGTCTGGTACTGTCGTTGCCTTCAGGACGGCCTCCAAAACCACCTGGGAATCCTCCCATCGGGAAGTTGCCGTTCTGCATCATCTCCTCGAAGTTCTTACGCATCTCCTCCATATTCTGTCTGACAGAATCAGGTAGGTTGTTGAAGTCGAACCCGCCGGGTCCACCCATAGGGAAACCTCCAAAGCCGCCACGTCTGGTACTGTCGTTGCCCTCTGGACGCATACCTCCGAAATCAGGGAACCCACCCTCTGGCATGCCAGGGAAACCGCCCATGCTGAAAGGCTTCTCACCTAAATGATTGCCTGACGTAGTGACGTTGAGCGTGAGCTCCTCGATGGTGATGTCATCTTTCGACTTAATGCCTCGGCAGCCGTCGCCTGTAGCAACGACATTGAGTTTTCCCTTACCCGAGAAAAGGAGTTTGTCCTTCGCCCAGATGGTGGCAGCCTTGTGGTTGGCTGTGTCGTTGCAGGCCATGATGGTGAGGGTGTTGTTCGCACCTTCAGCCACAATCTCCACCTTCTTCTTATTCTTCAGCCAGAAGGGAGCCCCTTCCTGACTGGTCAGTTGCAGGTTCTTGAGTTGCAGTTTTGCCTTGCCATTGGTTTTGAGAATGAGTTGTCCATCATCGCTTTGACCACTCAAGGCAATGGTGAGTTTGTGAGCCTGAAAGGCGCTCTCCACACTCACGTGCGCACCTTCCACCGTCACGTTCACACTATCCTTCACTTGTTGCTTCACCTTGGCTGTCGAGCCATTGAACTGAATGGTGATGTCTTCGGCATGACTCACACCCACTCCCATGAGTGCCCATACGCATGCCATCAAAATCTTTCTGATCATATACCTATAATATAATATGTGTCTTTTTTGTTTGTATAATTAGAGGGAAAAGAAGCCAAAAAGATTAAAAAAAGTGAGGAAAAAAGCAGAAAGAAGTAAGAAAAAAGCCTGAAAAATGCGCTGTGTGCGCACACAGATGTTAAGAAACATATTTTTAGGTTTGTTCACAATTACAAAAGTCCGTACCTTTGCAACATCCTAAAAACAATCTTTTTACCTTAAAAAAATTAATACTTATTGAGAACGAGAAAAGCGTGAGTCGTGAGATTCGCGCTTCTTCACTTTTAAAGGGAAAAGTGAAAGTGAAAAATGAAAAATTGGCCACCGCACTTACATGTAAATAGTGGGCAAACTACCGTAGCAGCAAATTTTTCACTTTTAGTTTTTCACTTTTCACTTTTTTCTCGTAACTTTGCACCCAATTATAATAATGTACATGAGCAAGAAGCAACTCAACATCGTATTTTTGATTGCTGGCAGTGAGCCATTGGGCAGTGCTGGCATGCAGGCTGACATCAAGGCCATCACGGCTTGTGGAGGCTATGCAGCGTGTGCGCTGACAGGTATTGTGGATGAGGACACGCGTCATGTGAAGAGCGTGACACCCCTCCCTGCCGAACTGGTGGTGAGCCAAGCTGAGTCGTTCTTGGGCGATGTGGGAGCGCAATGCATCAAAACAGGTGTGTTGCCCACAGCTGAGATTATCGACGGGGTGGCTGGTCTGCTGAAGCGCTATCCAGACACGAAGAAAGTGATTGACCCCGTGATTGTGGACAGCAACGGCGTGCAGTTGGTGAGCGACGCCAGCATAGGTGCCTATAAGGAGAAGCTGTTTCCTTTGGCCACCCTCATCACGCCCAACTTCAGGGAGGCCGAGGTGCTGTTGAAGAGGAGAATCACCAACATCAGCGAGGACATCAAAGAACTGGGACAATGGGGCAACAGCGTCATCGTGAAGTCGATGCAAAGCCAGGTGTATGCAGGTCATGGTTCATCAGCCCAAGACATGCTCTCCGATTTTCTCTACAATGCCCAGACAGGCGAGGTGAGGGAGTTCAGGAAACGGCGTATTCCCACCCACAACGTGAATGGCACAGGCGACTCGTTCTCTTCGGCCATCGCCACCTATTTGGCGAAGGGTTATGACTTGGAGAAGGCTGTGGAGAAAGGCGAGGAGTTCATCAACAAGGCCATCGCCTTAGGTGCTGAGTATGAGTTTGGACACGGGTATGGTCCTGTGCATCCTTGCTTCATGGAAGATAAGGTGATACACGAAAGAATCTATAATTAAATAAGAAAATGAAACTGAAAATTGCTGTGCTGGCCGGTGATGGCATCGGACCAGAGATTATGGAGCAAGGCGTGGCTGTATGTAGCGCTGTTGCTGAGAAGTTTGGACACGAAGTGAGTTACAAGGAAGCCATCTGTGGCGCACATGCCATCGATGAGGTGGGCGACCCATTCCCAGAGGACACGTTCCAGACGTGTATGGATGCGGATGCAGTGTTGTTCGCATCGGTGGGTGACCCCAAGTTTGACAACAACCCCAACGCCAAGGTGCGTCCAGAACAGGGTCTGCTGGCCATGAGAAAGAAACTGGGTCTGTTTGCCAATGTACGTCCTGTGACCACCTTTGATTGCCTCGTTCACAAGTCTCCGCTGAAGGACGAACTGGTGCGTGGCGCTGATTTCATCTGCATCCGTGAATTGACGGGTGGCATGTATTTTGGTGAGAAGAAGGAGGGCAACGACTATGCCTACGACACCAATGCCTATAGCCGTGCTGAGGTAGAGAGAATCCTGAAGGTGGCTTATCAGTATGCCCGCCAACGCAGGAAGCACCTGACAGTGGTGGACAAAGCCAACGTACTGGCTTCAAGCCGTCTGTGGCGTGCTGTGGCGCAGGAGATGGCACCTCAGTATCCTGACGTGACGACTGACTTCATGTATGTGGACAACGCCTCGATGCGCATGATTCAGGAACCCAAGTTCTTCGATGTGATGGTGACGGAGAACACCTTTGGTGACATCCTCACAGACGAGGGCTCTTGCATCACAGGTTCCATGGGCTTGCTCCCATCGGCTTCGACAGGTGAGCACACACCCGTGTTTGAACCTATCCACGGCAGTTGGCCTCAGGCAAAGGGTCTGAACATCGCCAACCCTCTGGCTCAGATTCTCTCTGTGGCCATGCTCTACGAGTATTTCGACCTGAAGGAAGAAGGAGCCCTCATCCGCGAGGCTGTGAATGCATCGCTCGACCAGAATGTCCGCACACCTGAAATCCAAGTGGAAGGTGGTGCAAAGTATGGCACGAAGGAAGTGGGCGAATGGATTGTGAACTATATCAAAAATAAGTAATGCCATTAATCCTACCCGATCAACTCCCTGCCATCGACGAGTTAAAACAGGAAAATATATTCACGATGGGCTACAAGCGAGCGGACAGTCAGCAGATTCGTCCGCTTCGCTTAGCCGTGCTCAACCTCATGCCCCTGAAAATCACGACAGAGACTGACTTCATCCGCATCCTCTCGAACTCAGCCCTGCAGATCAGAGTGGAATTCATGAAAATCAAGTCGCACACCAGCAAGAACACGCCAATCGAGCACATGCTGGCATTCTATCGCAACTTCGAGGACATGAAGAAGGAGAAGTATGACGGACTCATCGTGACAGGTGCACCCTTGGAGTTCATCAACTACGAGGAGGTGACCTATTGGAAGGAACTGCAGGATGTGTTTGAATGGGCCCACAACCACGTGACCAGCACCATCTATGTGTGTTGGGCTGCCTTTGCTGGCTTGTATCACTTCTATGGAGTGCCCAAGCACAACACGCCCCACAAAGTGTTTGGCGTGTTCAAGCATCAGATGCTGGCACCTGAACTGCCCATCTTCAGAGGCTTTGACGATGAGTTCTATGCCCCTCACAGCCGTCACTGCACAGTGTTGCGCCAAGACATTGAGAAGGTGCCTGGACTCCACATCATTGCTGAAAGTCCCAAGGCAGGCGTGACAATCGTGGAGGCAAGAAACGGACGTGAGTTCTTCATCACCTGCCATCTGGAGTACTCGCCACTGACGTTAGATGGAGAGTACAAGCGTGACCTGAAGAAGGGATTGCCCATCAACAAACCACAGAATTACTATCCTGGAGGCGACCCCAAGAAGCATCCTGTGGTGAAATGGCGTGCAGCGGCCAACCTGCTCTACACCAACTGGCTGAACTACTACGTGTATCAAGAAACACCGTTCAATATTAATGACATCAACTAAAAGTTTCTAACTTTCCAATGAGACCCATTGAACTCCTCGCTCCAGCAAAGACAGCAGACATCGGCATCGAAGCCATCAGGCACGGTGCTGACGCTGTCTATATAGGTGCCTCTGCATGGGGCGCACGTGCGATGGC
>CAJOGQ010000078.1:8078-17422 GCA_905234125.1 uncultured Bacteroidaceae bacterium
ATTGAGCGGCTCGTTGGCTTTGCCCATCTGTACAAGGCGAAGGTCTATGTGACGGTGAACACGCTCATCTTCGATGAAGAACTGAAGGAGGTGGAAAAGCTCATCTGGCGACTTCACGACATTCAAGTGGATGCCCTCATCATCCAAGACCTCCGCATCCTCAGCCTCAACCTCCCCCCTATCCCACTCCACGCCAGTACCCAAATGGACAACCGCACCCCTGAAAAGGTGCAGATGTTGGCCGAGTTGGGGTTTCCACAAGTCGTTCTTGCCAGAGAACTGACCATCGAAGAAATCGCAGAGATACACCACGCATGTCCCCAAACCCAACTCGAAGTCTTCGTGCATGGTGCCCTCTGCGTCTGTCTCAGTGGCCGATGCAATGCCAGCGAAGCCTTGTTTGGCAGGAGCGCCAACAGAGGGGAATGTGCGCAAGTGTGCAGGATGGCTTTCGAACTGATCAACGAACAAGGCAACCACTCCCTCCCTGTAGGGAAGATGAAGGGAGGAGCCAAACACTTCCTTTCCCTAAAGGACAACTGCCAAATCGACCATCTCGAAGCGCTTCTCATGGCAGGAGCCTCATCGCTGAAGATCGAAGGACGTCTGAAGGATGCTGACTATGTCAAGAACGTGACAGCAGCCTATTCTGAGGCATTAGACAAAGTGATTGCGAAACATCCGACAGAGTTCTGCCGTGCATCATCAGGAAAGGTGCATCTGAAGTTTGTGCCTGACGTGAGGAAGAGCTTCAATCGAGGCTTCGTGGAGGATGTGAGTCAACCAGATGCCAACATCGACACCCCAAAAGCCATGGGAGAACCTGTCACTCGCAACACCCAATTGCACAATGGCGATGGCATGTGCTATATAGAAAAGGGACAGTTGGTGGGATTCAGAGTGAACAACGCTGATGCTTTTCGTCCACAGAAAGGAATCCAGTACTTCCGAAACCAGGACATTGAATGGGACAAGATGCTCAGCAAACCATCGGCAGAACGCAAGATTGGGGTGTGCATCGATGTGTATGAAGACCACATCAGCATGACGGACGAGGATGGACTGACTGCTCATATCGACATCCAAGAAACCTTCGAACTGGCACGCACCCATCAGAAGGAGAACATCGAACGGCAGTTGAGCAAATTGGGAGGCACCATCTTCGAGGTACACATTATTAATATATATATAAAGAAAAACCTCTTCATTCCCTCCTCCACCTTGAGCCAATGGCGAAGAGAATTGACAGACCAACTCACAGCAGAACGGATCAAGTACTATCCGTTAGAAAGACAAGCACACGAACCAGTCTGTATTGCGACGCCCGAACCATACGAACTGACGCATGACGAGAACACGCCCGTCATGATCTGCAAATACTGCATTCGCAGACAATTGGGGCAATGTCTGAAAGAAGGGGGAAAGGCGATGCCACTTGCCCTTCGATTGGCCAACGGAAAGATGTTCAGGTTGGAATTTGACTGCAAGAACTGCTTCATGAAACTATACCTGAAAGATGGAAAATGTGAAATGTAAAATGTGAACCATGAGAAAGTTACTCTACATATTACTGACGCTCCTGATTGTCTCGTGTGTGGGTGGAGCCGTATCAACGCCCATCGACTCCACACCTGCTGACAGCGATTCTGTGCCTGTCATCGTGAACATTGTCGATACCACCACAGCAGAGGACACCACGCTGATGAGCCTGACGCGTCAGCAGGTGGACTCGTTGGAGTTCAGGTTGACACACCACTACTCAGAGAACTTCAACTTTCTCGTTAAGGCCGATTTCCTCACCCTCGTTCCTCGTGAGGGCGACCTCATCAGCGACACCTGCTATGTGCGCAAAGGGGATGAGATTGCAGTGGCTGCCATCAAGACTGTGCCTGGCGACTCCATCGACTCCATCTGGGTGAAGGTGGCAAGCAACCAGTACACCATGGGATGGATTCGAGAGAAGGAGCTGCTGAAAGGTGTCACGCCCAATGACCTCATCTCTGAGATGCTCGATGCTCTCTCTACCAGTCGTGCCATCTGGATGTCTGCCATCTTAGCAGTGGGACTGACAGCCTTCCTCATCGGCAGGAAGAAGAACATAAAGAGAAAAGATTTTCTGCAACAGGAGGTGGCACACCTGCTCGACTTCCTCAGCGAAATGCCCAGTATCTACCCTGCCCTCTTCCTGCTGTGGACAGGCATCATGGCTTCGCTTTATGCATCTGTGCAGAACTTCGTACCTGAATTCTGGCAGGAATACTACTTCCATCCCACGCTTAACCCATTGGTGCTTCCCCCATTGATGGCAGCGCTTGTGGTGGTCTTGTGGTTGGACATCATCACCTTCATTGCTGTGATTGATGAGATCTATCACCATTTCTACTTCCAACCAGGCATCACCTATCTGGCCAAACTCATCGGCGTAGCCATGCTGGTCTATCTCATCATTTCATGGACCACCCTCATCTATGTGGGCTACCTCCTTCTGGCAGTCCTCATTTACTTTTTGGTGAGAGTGATGGTTAGACAGTTGACAGTTGACAGTTGAGAGTTGAAAGTTGAGAGTCGAGAGTCGAGAGTTGAGAGTTGACAGTTAGGAGTTAATTGGATGGGTGAAGATGAAACGTGCACCTTTGCCCTTGTGGGTGAGGTCGAGTTTCGCCTCCCCTCCTAATTGCGTGGCAATCTTGCGACAAATCGGCAGACCAAGCCCTGTTCCACCATTGATGGTGTTGAACTTCTCGAAACGTCCGAAGATGCGTTCAGCATTCTCGGGAGGCACCCCCTCACCTGTATCTGTCACAGAGAACGTAATCATGCCTGGATGTTCTTCCAACGACACATGCACATGAATCTCACCAGCTTCCGTATGTTTCTCAGCATTGGTCAGGTAGTTCATAATCACTTGTTCCACACGCTTGGGGTCACTCTGGATTGTGTAGTCATCCGCCACATCAGTGGTCATATACATGTTCACACCCTCAGGACAACGATACTTCACCGTACTGATAGCCTTGCGACACACATCGTTCACATAGCACGTGCCGATGTTCATGCGATACTTGCCACTCTCCATGTCAGAGATGTCAAGGATGTCATTCACCAGCGTGCTCAGGAGGTCTGTATTGCTTTGGATAATCACGCCATACTCCGAAATCTCATCCTCCGACAGCATGTCACGCATCTGCTTGTTGCAAAGAATCTGCGAAAAACCACAGATGGCATTCATCGGGGTACGGATGTCATGGCTCATATTCTGCAGATACACCTTCTGCACAGCCACACCATTTTTGTATTTCAAACCACGACGTTTCTCTTGATAAAACAAGAAAGACATCACCGCCAAAGCGATGACCAAAACCACAATAATGATAATTGAAATGGCACTAAACATATCCTTTAAATCATTTTAAGCCACAAATGTAGGCATTATTTTCCAACCCCACAAATAATACACACAAAAAAGTAAAGCCGAAGTGACAAAAAAAGAGGATTTTTCGCTGTGTGCGCACACAATACTTGATACATGTCAAATAATCAAGGTCTCTTGAAAGTTTTTCGACAATTTATTACTTCCAAATCGTCAAAAGGCCGTACCTTTGCAGTGTCATAAGAAAAAGTAGAAGATTATATTAGTTCTTCAATAGGTAATTGATAAGGTAAATTGATTGTTTTGAGTAGGATAAAGCATCACTCATAGGTGAAAAGTAAATAGTAATATTAGACATAGGTTTTAGGTTATACAATAGGTTTTAGGTTAGTAAAAGATTTAGGTTCATTTTTGATTTTCAGTAGAAAATGACAAGGAAAATGGAATCCGTGATGGATTTCATTTTTTTTGTTTTCTCCCAAAAACAAAAAATTATGACAACAATCAACAAACCAAAAACTGCAAAAAAGCAGTCAAAATCCAGGCAACTGACTGTTTGCATGAACGAACAAATCGAGCTCTGCCGCAGGGAGAAACGACTTGGCTCAGCCTGCTGTTATCTGCGTACCCGAGACAACTTCATCGAATTCCTCGCCACCATCGGGAAGACCGACATTCCCATGAGCAAACTCACATCAGAAGTGTTGGCGGGCTATCAGGAGTGGATACTCGGTAGAGGCAGGTCACGCAACACCTTGTCTTTTCACATGCGTAACCTGCGCTCTGTCTATCACTGGGCGCTGAAAGATGGCCGCATCCCGCTCTATCTGCAGAACGTGAATCCTTTCGAACATGTCTTCACATCAACTGCCCGCACGTGCAAACGAGCCCAAAAATCAGAGATCATGACGATGCTGAACCAACTCGACATCGCCAACAGCCTCAAGGCCTTGGGCAAACTTGCCGACCGCAGCTCATTTGAGCAGATGGTCAAGGACGTGACCTTTGCCCGCGACACCTTCGTCTTCTGTTTCTGTGCCTGTGGCCTCCCCTTCATCGATTTCATCCATCTCACCCGTGAGAACATCCATGACGGGATGCTTTCCTACGAACGTCAGAAGACAGGCATACACATCGAAATGGAAATCCTGCCGCCCATGCAACGGTACATCGATCATTATGCCACCGACAGCCCCTATCTCTTTCCCATTCTCACCACCACGAACATCGAGGAGTCTTACAAGCAGTACCAAAAGGCCATCCGGAAATACAACCACCGCCTCAAACTGCTCTCCCAAATGTTACCGTTCGACATCAACCTCTCCACCTACGTGGCGAGGCACACTTGGGCAACGACAGTCTATCACAACAACATGCCCGAATCGTATATCAAGGAGAGAATGGGACACACCTCGTTGCAAACTACACGAACCTATCTGAAGTCATTTGAAAGCAGCAAAATTGACGCAGTGAACAAACGCATCATTGGCGCTATCATTCAATAAAAAAGGGGGGATTCACCCTGTCCAATAGAAAAATGCCAGTTAGTATAGATAACTGGCATTTTTCGGCTGCAAAGGTATGAACTTTTTTTGAAATACACATACTAATGTCACTTTTATTTTCAGAAACAGCCTCTTTTTTTAAGGTATTTGAGGCGTATTGACTTGATTTTGACCCTGTTGAAATCAAAGTTCAAAAAAATAGGAATTTCGACAAGTCACCGAAACAAAAATAGCTAAAAAACAGAGGAATTCCCCAAAATCGTCAGATCTGATTGGACACTTTTTCCGTGGCCATGCTCCTATCGTATTGGAATACAACCAATTGTAGAAAAATGCCAGTTATCTATACACTATGGCATTTTTGCCCTTTTTCGGGGCAGACAGGTTAGGAGCAACCGAAAGGACAGGCACGCCTATCCCGAATTTCGGTCAGTCGATTTCCAATCACTCCGCTATCTAACCATTTGAAAACAAACAAATTAACCAAAGCATCACCAGATGCATGGGGAGAGGAAATTATAAATAACTCTCAACTGTCAACTTGCTCAACTCTCAACTCTCAACTCTCAACTCTCAACTCTTGTCTCTAAACTCTAAACCCTCAACTCTAAACTCTAAATGTTGGTTTGTCCTCCTTGCCACTGATCCCAAACAGGCAGAGCAGCGTCTGCTCCAGGAGAACCTGCCAGAGGAGAAGGCTGGCCGACAGCCTGCTTTCAGCATGTTCGTCCCGTACACGTCCTTGGGGACAGAGCGGGAGCTGACCAATGGACGCTTCTCGCTACGCTCCGCACTCCGGCGCTACCTGTTTGTCAAGGGCGATGAGAGAACGCTGGAAGAGCTGCTGAGGGGATGGAACAGGGAATTTGCCGACAAAACCTTCTTCCTGCGCAGTGACCGGGAACACAAAGCCCGCATCTCACAGCGCGACATGGAAACGCTGAAACAGGCATGCGACGACGAACAGGTCAGGCTCGACATGCCCCTCCTGCTGAGCGAGCTGAAGGTCGGCCAACAGGTTCCCCTTGCCGGCACACCGTTCGACATCGAGGGTGCGACGTACAAGCTGGTCGATGTCAAAAGGAAGAAAGGAGGCATCGTGGAGCTGCAGGTGGAGCTGAACCTCTTCAACGTCACCTTCCAGAACCTCTTCGTCACCTACCTCGACGCCGCCGACAAGAACACCCACGCCAACCTGGTGGCTTCCGCACAGAAGAAACTCTTAGACATCTTCAAGCGCAGGGTCAACGGCAAGCGGACAGAAATCAGCGACCATGAAGACAGGAAGACCCTCCTCTCCATCATGGAGAAGCGGGACACCCCTTTCCCCGCCGGAGCGATGAAGCGCCATTTCATAGCGCTGATGCTCATCTGCTCCCACATGCTGGGCGACGAAGAGGCCACACACCGATTCACCCAAGAAGTTCAGCAGGAACTGGCAGACATCTCCCGACTCCGCGAGAGCAAGGCAGCGACCAACACCCGCGCCTATCTCCACATCGCGCTCTACATCGCCACTGGCGAACCGCAATACCGCCAGTTGGCCAAGACATACATCCAAAAGCACAACCCCGGTTCCCCATACCTCTGCCAGTTCGTGAGCACCAGTGCAAAACGTCAGGCAGGCAAGCACCTGGGTCCCCAGGCACGGAAGCGGGAACATCAACACACTTGATATATACCACCCGTATATATGTACCAATATGTGCAGCTGTCCCTGCTGTGCGACGCAGCAGGGCAGCTTTTTCCTTTCTAAAGATTCAAGAATAAAAGAAGTTCATAACGAACACGAATATCACGAATCTAACGAATTTCTTTTCTGATGGATATTCATATTAGTTACTCAACTTTCGCAAGTTGAGTTAAGGAGCAAGGAGCGAGGGGCAAGGAGCAAGAGGATACCTTGCTCATACATACCCAGAAGGCAATTATTGGATAATTCTTGGACATTATTGTTCAAATCCAAAGCGAAGCGACCACACACCAAAGCTTCTCGCATTGATTTTCCTCAAAAAATTTGATATTTACAGAAATACTCCTTATCTTTGTGCCGGAATTCTAAAGATTGAAGGTTATGTGCACATATAATATCACATTGAACGACGAACTGGTTAAGCAGACCCGGTCTTCATTTGCCAATGAAGATGCGATGGATAAATGGATACAACAGCAGGTGGAAGCTATGCTGGTGGAGTTCAATCTGAAACAGCAAATTAGAGCGAATGCTCGTAAGGCCATCAATGCGATGCGTCTTCAGAGTGAGCACAATGGAAACTCAGAGATGTCGCTTGATGAAATCAACAGCGAAATCCGCCAAACTAGGGTCGCTCGCAAAGTGATGGCATGATGGGAGTGTTCTATGCAGTGTTTGACACCAATGTGCTGGTGTCTGCCTTGATGTCGAAAAGAGCAGATTCTCCTACAGTGGCATTGCTTGACCATGTCGTGGAGGAACGCATTGTTCTTTTATACAACGAGGAGATCCTAAATGAATATAATGAGGTTCTTCACCGAGAGAAATTCAATTTTAATGAAGAGCAAATAGAGGCTGTGATGTCGTTGGTTCGGATGGGGCTATCTTTGGAACGTGTTCCGAGTGATGAGCTATTCCCAGATCCGGACGACAGGGTCTTCTACGAAGTTGCGTTATCTAAAGAAGGTGCATTCATCGTTACAGGTAATCGACGCCATTTTCCACAGAACCCGATTGTTGTCACTCCTGCGGAGATGATCAAAATTATTGGAGATAATGAATGAAAAAGAGGTGAAAGGCACCAAGCCTCCCACCTCTCTTCTTTCATCTTGCCCCTCGCTCCTTGCCCCTAATCTACCGGTTGCAAATCTCGATAATAAGTGCTGGCGATGAAGCAGGGACAATCTTTGGCGACGTGGGGCAGTTCACAATGCCCGATGATGCGGGCATCTGGATATTCCTCCCGAAGCTCCTTCAACAGCGCGTACATCGCCGCCTTCTGAGCCTGGGTACGCGTATCAGCCACACGCCCCTTCTCATCATACCCACCCTCATAACAAATGCCCAATGAGCAATGGTTGTAGTGACGGGCATGCACACCCTGGACACTCTCCGGCAGAGTAGGGATAATCTCCCCATCACGACGGATGTAGTAGTGGTAGGACACCTGACCAAACCTCGCCTTCCCAGTAGCAATCAGTTTCTCCACACTGAATGGGCGATCGCAACGGGTGGCAGAACAATGGATGATCAATAACTTGACCTTGGAATGTTGTAGTTCCCTCATGGTAGTTAAGAGTTTAGGGTTGAGGGTTTAGAGTTTAGGGAGGCAACTCTGGACGAGCACAGTGGAGCTGATGGCGGTGAGGATGGTGATGATGATTTGGATGATCTGTTTCCAGGTTTCTTTCTTCATACTGATACAATAAATTAGGTGTTAAACATTAATAGATAAATTCAAAGAGCGAGGATAGTGAGGGCAGTGGCGCAGAGCGCGTTCATGGCTGGTGATTGATGATATTGAGAGGGTTCTCCGTGTGAGCCATCGCCGTTCCTCCCGGACACCAACTGCCATTTCTCACTTTTCACTTTTCACTTCAGGCTCCGCCTGATTACCCTCCAAATCCACCTCCTTCAGGTGGAGGCGTGTTGCCCTCATCCTCACCTGTGTTGGTGTTCTCACCGGAGGACTGGGATGAACCGCTGCCGGAGCCTGATGCGCTCTTCTGCTGGGCAATCCAGTCATCGAGCGGAGTGATGCGCTTGATGAACTGCTTCTTCTTGGGGTCGCTCTCGTCGGGTGTCAGATCCACCTTCTCCTCCACACCGTAGGTGCTGAGCACACACTGATCCTTGAAGTTACGCGAGGTGATGTCATCATCAGAGTTGCCCTCTGGACGGAAACGGATGTGGATGGCCTTCACATAGTTGGACGCGTTCCACTTGCCGGCAAGGATGTCGGTCTTGGTGATGCCCATCTTGACGGACTCGACGGTGGGGACGAAGGTGCCCAGGCCGTCAATCTTCACGGGATTTCCCTGCGAGAGGAGCTCGATGATGCAGTTGGACATCTTGGTGAGCACGCCACCGATGACGTCTCGACCATAGATGGAGTTGTGGTCAGCCATGTGGTTGCAGAGGCCTCTCAGCGAGATGGTCTTCTTCTCCACCGCCTTGGGGTAGTACTTTCCGTAAGCCGCTGACATCGCGCTGTTGTCATTCTTGCGCAGGTTGATTTCAAATTGCGGATTCTTTACTGCCATTGTTTGATTGTTTAGAGTTAAGTGTTTAGAGTTGATGTTGACAGTTACCTATTGAGAGTCACACAGACCTTCATCACCTCACTGATAGGATTATAAGTCACACAGAAACCACAGAAAGATATATGGTCTAAGGAAAAAAGGAATAAAGGAGAATATGATGGGACTACTTTTTTATTTGTTAGAAGCATCTTGTAAACGAGTTTACAGAGTGTTTCAATCAAATCAAAAAATCT
>CAJOGQ010000079.1 GCA_905234125.1 uncultured Bacteroidaceae bacterium
TGATGGGGTAGATGGCAGCCACCTCGGAGAACATGTATGCTACATGAGCCGCAGCGGTGTTACCATCACAAGTGATAAATTTCTTTTCTTTACCCATAAATTTATTAATAGATATTTTAAAAACTTTTTTCTTTAATGATGTTTTCCTCTTTCATCCGGATATGCTTTTGACCTTATTATATGCGTGCATTCCGCATGGCTATTATCTATTATACATTATCTATTGTCTATTATTAGTAGAGGAAGCCGAAAATCCAGAGAGGAATCTGGTTGCCATCGCCGATGTCGCACTGGTTGACAGCATAGAGCGCCTTGGCTTTGCTCTTCAACTTCGTGCTGTGCTCGGCAATCTTGAATTCCACCTGCTCATCGACGAGGAAGGAGCAGAGGTTGCCGTGCTTGTTCACCTTGTGGTCTTTCCAGAGCGTGTTGCAGAAGAAGGTCTCCAGCACATCATGCTCGTCGAAACAACGGGGATAGAAGCTGTACATCAGATTGGGATTGTGCAAGAGCACGCGAGCAGGCTTCTTGGGGAACTCGTCACCTTTTCCGTAAATCATGTTGACCAGCCGAGCCTCTTCGAGATATTTGATGTAGTGCATCACCGTCGCACGGCTCATGCCGAGTTCCTGTGCCAGCTGGCTGACATTGGGAACGCTGCTTCCGCTCGTGGTGAGCATATAGAAAAGTTGCTTGATTTTTGCGAGATACTTGAGTTCGATTTGCTTCACAAGCAGGATATCAACCTCAATCATCATGTTCATGTTCTTCAACAGGTTCTCGCTGTAGTTGACCTTGTCGAGGAAGAAGGGATAGAAACCGTGGTGCAGATAAGCCTGGAAATATTCGCGTGGATTGACTTTCGAGTAAATCTCGGTGGCAATCTGCTTGTGGTTATGAATGATTTCCTGGAGCGAGTAGGAGCGCAACTGCAAACCTGCTGAGAGATTGAGGAACTCACGGAAAGAGAATCCGCGCAGGTTGTAGGATTTCACGATGCCGTTCAGTTCAGGGTTTTCTTCTTTCAGACGCATCACAGGGGAGCCTGCGAAGACAATCTTCAAGCCTGGATAACGTTCGTAGCACTCGCGCAACTGGGAACTCCATTCTGGCTGTTTATACACTTGGTCGATGAGCAACACCTTGCCCCCTGAATGATAAAACTCGCCGGCAAATTCTGTGATGCCGATGTTTTGGACGTAAAAGTTGTTAGTGTTGATGTAAAGACACGAATGGTCATACGGAGAGAAATGCTCCTTGGCATACTGCAGCAGGAAGGTGGTTTTACCCACGCCACGAGCGCCTTTGATACCAATCATTCGGTCTTTCCAATTGATCTCGTCCATCAGGTCACGACGCACGGGAGCTTTCAAATGCTCTACTAAATAAGCATGTGTACGGAAAAAAGATTCCATGATTTTTTAGTTTTGAAATGAAATTTTGTGCAAAAGTACGACATTTTTTCTTAAAATGCAAACTTGACTTTGCAAAATTTACTTTTTCGGAGAAAATAATTGGCTGAAAGCCCCTTTTGTTCTCAAAATGGACAAACGGGAAGTAAATTCGGAAAACTTTTCGGAAGAGTTATTTCGGATACTGCATGGTGGAACAATGGAGGGAACCATGTTGCCAAATGAGTACCCGGCAGTCGATGGGGATGATGTCGCGACCAGGAAATGCGATGGTCAATTGTGCCAATGCTTCTGTGTCTTTATCAGGTTGTTGGTAGATGGGCACGAGGACGGCTCCATTCACGATGAGGAAATTGGCATGCGTGGCAGGGAGACGGTTTCCATCGTCGTCATAGCAGGGGTCGGGTAGGGGAAGCGGAAAGAGTGTGTAAGGCTTCCCGTCAGACGTGCGGAGAGCCAAGAGTTCCTGTTCCATTGCTTGCAATTCTTCGTAGTGCTCATCGGTGGGGTCGTAGCATTTCACGTAGGCAATGGAGTGGGGCGAACAGAAGCGAGCCACCGTGTCGATATGGCCATCCGTATCATCTCCTGCCAACCATGAATGATGAATCCAAAGCACTCTCTCTGCGTTAAAGTATTCCTTTAGGTGTTTTTCTATATCTTGCTGAGAAAGAGTATTATTCCTATTTTCAGATAGAAGACAGCTTGAGGTGACCATCAGGGTTCCTTCCCCATCGCTTTCGATGCTTCCACCTTCAAACACGAAGTCCAGATGGTTCACATATTCGGCTTCGATGTGGAGCTTCTGATAGCACGTGGAAAGGGCTTTGAAGGCATTCTTGTTGATTTGGTTGTCGTGATTGGAGGGAAATTTCAGCCCCCATCCGTTGAACTGGAAATCGTAAAGGAGAACCTTTGATGAGGCTTCATCCATGCAGGTGATGAAGGCGTGGTCACGTGCCCAAGTGTCGTTGGTGGGGCTTTGTATGAAAGTGACGTTGTCGCAGCCGATGCCTCGTCTCAGGAGGTCTGCTTTTGCTTCGTCGGGGTATTGCGCCACAATCACCAATGGCTCGCGTTTCACCACCTCATGGGCTATGTTGCAGAAGCAGTCAATGGCATCAGCCAGCACGGGTGCCCAATCGGTGTCCTTGTGAGGCCACGTCATCTGTACAAATGCCTGCTGATGCCATTCTGCTGGGAAATACATATATTATATAATAATGTGTAAGACTATTTCTCGAAGTTGAGCGTCGGCTTGACGGGCACGATGCGTCCCTGCTTGTCGAAGGTCATCTTGTTGATGCACACCTCGCGATGGATGCCTGGCTCGTGGCGCACATAGTTCTTGTTGATGCGATGGTAGCAGATGTACCATTCGTCCTTGCCAGGAATCTGCAGGATGGAGTTGTGGGCTGTACCATAAATCTTCTCGGCTGGCACTTGCTCGATGACGCGGTAGTTCTGCTCGTCAATCTGGATGTCGCCCAATGGACTCTTGCTTGTGCCGTAGCACACGTGGTAGTTGGGCGAACCTGTGTCGTCCACCGACCAGAGGAAATAGTAGGTGCCCTTGCGGTAGAACACGTAGGGAGCCTCTCTGTAAGCCCATGTCTGCAAGCTTCCACCCTTTGGGGTCATGTGCTTGATGGTTTCCTTCTTGATGGAGAGCATGTCGTCGTTCAGTTCTGCGCCAGCCATGAATCCGTTGCCCCAGTAGAGGTAGTACTTGCCCGATTTGGGGTCTTGGAACACATCCACGTCGATGGCTTGTCCGCCACGTGCTTCCTTCGGACGTTCAGCGTCTGTCACGATGGGGGCGTCTGTTGCCACGAATGGTCCCGTAGGATTGTCGCTCACAGCCACACCAATCTCCTTGCGGTTGCTCTTGGGGTTGTGGGCTGAGAAGTAGAAGTAGTATTTGTAGGAGCCGTCTTTCTGCTTGCGCTCGATGATGCAGGGAGCCCATGCGTTGCCGGTAGCCCATTTCACTTGGTCGCCCTTCACGTCGAGCATCTTGCCTTCGTCCTTCCAGTTGACGAGGTCGTCGGATGAGAACACGCTGAAGTCGTGACCGCCCCATCCTGGAGTTCCGTCAGTAGTGCTGTAGATGTAGTACTTCTTGGTCTTGTTCGAGTACAGAATCTCTGGGTCAGCATGGAAGCCTGACAGGATGGGCTGATTAAAATTTCCGAATTCCTTCTCCAAGCGCTCCTTTTCGGCACGGGTGATGGGGATGATGGTGCCGTGACGGGGTGTGAACTTGCCTTTCGTCTCCGTGTTCTGCACAAACGTGAAGGTCTTCAGGTCTTCTGACTTGCAGAACTGATAGTGGCCGTTGCCGTAGCAGTCGTACATGATAATCCACGACTTGCCGTCGATGGTCTTGCACACGCCCACACCTTCCACGGATTCCTTCGTCTGTTCCACGTTGCCGTCCAGCATCTGCCATTTGTCTGTCAGATTCTTGGCCACAGCCTGATAGATGCCGCGACCTGACTCCTGCTTGTAGAAGAGGTGATAGAGTTGGTCGGCTTCGTTGTATACGATGTCACCATCGATGGTGGCGTTGCCTGCGTCGAAGAGCCACTTGGGTTCGCCTTCGAGGTCGGTGAAGTCCGCGTTGGCATACTGATAGTAAATCTTGTCGTAGGAGCCTTCATCGCTGGTGCGCAGGGAGTAGAACACCATGTACTTGCCTGCCTTGTGGTCGTAGATGGTTTCTGGAGCCCACACGCGGATGACATTCTTCCACGTCTTCGTGTAGCGGGTGGGGAAATTGATGGCAGAGTGCTGCCAATGGATGAGGTCAGTCGATTTGAGCAGCACCATTCCTCGGTTGCTCGACCATCCCAAGCTGGAACGCATGTCGGTCACGACCATGTAGAACGTCTTTCCGTCCTCGCAACGCAGGATGTGGGGGTCGCGCACACATTGGGTCAGGGCGATGGTGTCCGACTCGATGACGGGGTCTCCGTTGTTCAGAGGCGTGAAGTTGTAGCCGTCGTCGCTGATGGCATAGCAGATTTGTTCATCCTTGGGGTCATTACTGTTGAAATAGGTGAACAGGTAAGCCACCATTTCGTTTGGGTCTTTCTGCTCCTCCTGGGCTGTCTTCTTGTCGCCAGCCATCATGGGCATAGCCAATGAGGTGCAAAGAGCCATCGTTAGTAAACATCTGTAGTTCATCATGTTTTGGGTTGTTAGTTTGTTAGTTATTGAATGATTTGGTTGTCATGTCGGAAAGTTTAGCGTTGGGAGAGGAAAGCCTCAGCCTTCTCGATGTCGCTGGCATGATCCACGTCGAGAATCTTGCTGAACGGGTAGGCCTTCAACTTCAATCCCTCCTTCACCAGTTGCCGCTGGAAGTTGCGCATCCTCGACTGGCCTTCCGCGATGCATTTGTCGATGACCGCAAAACTCTTCTCGTCCAGCGCATAAATGCCACCAGAGATGTAGCGTTGGGGTTCCGTGTCGAGAAATCCCGTGATGGTCAGCTCCTCGTCTGTGGCAATGTAGAGCGGCTTCTCATCGTCTATGTAGTCCGTCACGGCCATCAGGCCATCCTCGTCAGAATGTTTCCATGCATCGATGTACCGCTTGAACTCCTCCTCGCGGAAGATGGTGTCCACCGTCGTGAGGCAGAACTTGCCGTCGCCCATCACCTGTCGCAGTTCGTAGAAGCTGTGCATCGACGAGGGTGTAGTCTTCACGATGAGGCCTATCTTGGGGTTCGTCTCTTGCAGGCGGCGGAGGTGCTGTTGGGTGAGGGGAGTGAGGTTGTTGGTGATGATGTGGATGCTCTCGGCTCCACACTCCTCGAAGATGCGGATGAGGCGGTCTATCATCGCCTCGCCTCCTATCTTGACCAGCGGCTTGGGCAGTTCCACACCCTCCTGAGCCAACCGCGACCCTTCTCCTGCTGCAAGTATAGCGAACTTCACGTTGCTGTGACGAATCTCTGATTAGAAATTGAACTCCTCGCTCACGCTCTTCTGCTCAGCCACAGCGTTGATGGCACGGGCAAACATGTCGGCGATGGAGAGTTGCACCACCTTCGGACACTTCTGCGCGTAAGGGATGGAGTCTGTGAAGACAATCTCCTCCAACGCCGAGTTCTGCACACGGTCGCTGGCAGGGTCGCTCATCACGCAATGGCTGGCCACAGCACGCACACTCTTTGCACCAGCCTTCATCATCTCGTCAGCTGCACGGGTGATGGTGCCAGCCGTGTCCACCATATCGTCCACCAGCACCACGTCCTTGTCCTTCACGTCGCCGATAATCTGGATGCTGTCCACCACATTCGCCTGCAGGCGCACCTTGTTGCACAGCACCAGCGGAGCGTTCAGCTTCTTGGCAAACAGACGGGCACGCTTGGCACCACCCACGTCGGGCGTGGCAATCACGAGGTCGGACAGATGGAGATTCTCCACGTAGGGCACCTCCACGAGCGACCCATACAGGTGGTCAACCGGCACATTGAAGAAACCCTGAATCTGGTCAGCATGCAAGTCCATCGTGATGAGACGGTCGATGCCCGCCACACTCAGCAGGTCGGCCACCAGCTTGGCACCGATGCTCACCCTGGGCTTGTCCTTGCGGTCTTGACGAGCCCATCCGAAATAGGGAATCACCGCCACGATGCTACGTGCGCTGGCTCGCTTGGCGGCATCAATCATCAGCAACAACTCCATCAGATTGTCGCTGTTGGGGAACGTGGACTGCACCAGAAACACATCGTTTCCGCGGATGGATTCCTCGAACGATACAGCAAACTCGCCGTCGGCAAAGTGCGAAACCACCATGTTGCCGAGCGGGCAGCCCAAACTCTGGCAGATGCGCTCTGCCAAATACCTTGTTTTCGTGCCTGAGAACACTTTGAATGCTCTTGCTTCACTCATGAGTATTGTAAACTTTTAGTAAGTTGGTTATGAAATCTTGTGCAAAGGTACGGATAAGTGAGAGAAAAACAAAATAAAATCGCTTTTATTTTTCGTCCGACCTAATACTTTCGGTCAAAGCCTATTTCCGTCTCGCTTCCATCGTCTTCTTCGATGAGCACCGTGAGCTTCTTGTCAGTCAGCTGCTGGATGGTGAACTCCCCAAACAGCTCAGATATTGCCTCGCCCATCGTTTTCATGCTGTCGCCAAGTTCCTCCTTGGTCATCTCACTTATCTTTTTGAGGAACACCTCGCGGATTTCATCTATCGCCATTCCCTCCTTCACGTCAGGGTTGTCCGACCTGATATCCGTCACCTTCAGGTCAAACTTGGTGATGTCGAATGTGGTCTTAACCTTGTTGTCCACCTTCGTGTAAGTGCCCGGAACCGTGACCTCCATATCAAAGCTCAGATCGTCGCTGTTTTTGCGGAGGAATAATTGGCTGGTGATTTCCTTCTGCGTGATGAAGAGCCCCAACTTCGCCTCAATGCCCTCCTCCATGAGGGATTGCAACATTTCCGTGAATGAATCATCGGCCATCCATCGGCCTGTGAAACTCTGTGCCGACATCTTGCCCACAGCAAGCACCGTCAGCGTCAAGAAAACAAGAAAAATCTTCTTCATACTACTTCTTTTTTTTGCAAAGGTACAAAAGTAACTCCAAACAACGCCCCCAAACCCCTCTTTTTCTTGTTATCCCACGCAAAAATCCCAAAATAAAGCCCCCCTTTGTCCTATTCACCCTCTTTTTTAGGGGTGAGGAGCAAGAGTTGAGGAGCAAGAGTTGAGGGGCGAGGAGCAAGAGTTGAGGAGCAAGGGGCAAGAGTTGAGGAGCAAGGAGCAAGAGTTGAGGAGCAAGGGGCAAGGAGCAAGGAGCAAGAGGAATGCAAAAAGAGAAGGCCGCACAATCCATGCAACCTTCCCTTTCCATCTGATGCCTACTTGCTTGCATCGCGTCAGCTTTGTCAACTGTCAACTGTCAACTGTCAACTATCAACTGTCAACTGTCAACTGTCAACTTGTTAACCTCCAAATCCACCTCCTTCTGGTGGAGGACCATCATTGCCCTGATCGCTGCCACCCGTGGTGGTGCCTCCGCTGGTGCTTCCACCATTGCTGCCTGTCGAGCCATCAGAGCCCTTGGCGGCTGCGATTTCGGCCTTGGTCTTGTCCGTCCATGCCAGGCGCACGTCCTTCCTCAGCTCCTCGCGGGTGAAGTCGCCCGTGCTCTGCGCCAGAAGCTTCACGGTCTTCACGGCAGCTCCGGTTTTGGCACCCTCGGCCAGCGTGCCGATGGAGGCGGTGGCCACCTTGTCGTTCTCGGCGTCGTAGAGCACCTCGAGGGCGTTGGACTCCACGGTGGCCTTGAAGATGGCGAGGTTGTCAATCTTCACCGTGTTGCCGTTGAGCACCATCTCGCGCACGCACTTCACGAAGTCCGTCAGCACACCCAGGATGCTGCCCTCGGAGAACACCGTGTTGTGCTCAGCCATGTGGCGCGCCATGTCCTGAATGGTCATGGACTGCTTGTAACTCACTCGGGCATAAAGCTTGCCCGCCTGCTCGGTCTCCGATGTCTCGTTGACCTTCGAAAGATACAGTTCAATCATACTGTTGTTGTGTTTTTATGGTATGAGTTTTATTTTAAGGCCAGCTACATCGGGTGGCCTCTTCCCGCTTTCTTTTTTCCTTTGCAAAGGTACGACTTTTTTCTGACATAAGCAAGTGTTTACGCATTTATTTTCAATATTTTTGTAATTTTTTTTAGAGTGATAATTTAAGTATTACAATAACCCTGCGTTATTCGGAAATAATGCAGGGTTATTGGGAAATAAGAGGCCTCTCTCAACTCTCAACATTCAACTTTTCATAGTATTCTCCGAAGTCCTTGCACCCTGGTGGAAGCTGATGATGCTCCAGATTGGGCAGCACTTTTTGCAGCTGAAGAAAGAGGCGTTCGCCTGGCTCGTCATTGTCGGGATACATGTGGAAGGGAGTTGATAGCTGAGAGTAAACGGTTGACAGGAGTTCCGCATCCTTGGGCTTAAATAAGGTGGCCGAAGGGATGGCGACAGCCTTATGTCCGCTTGAGAGCATCGCCCAGCAGTCGGAGCAGCCCTCGGTGATGTAGAGCGGTTCGTTAGGCTTCAGCAGGTTCAGCACGGGCTGATTATAGAGAACGCATTGAGACCCTTGTGGAAATCGGAAACGAGGTGTAGCACCCTTTATCAAGTTTCTATTCTGGATACCAATCAACTTGCCTTGTCGGTCAAAATATGGTATCTGCAACCAGTTCACACCCTTTTTGTCGCGCCACGAGGTGAGCCTGCACCAACGCACCACCCTTGAGTCAATCTTGCGCTCATCAAAGAGGAACTGACGGGCTGGCTCGCTCAACCAAGGGTGCTCGAAGAAGCGCACATATCTCGTCGCGTCGAAACCAGCTCCCACGCTGGGCGATGTCTCCTGCCCCTCGCTCCTTGTTCCTTGCCCCTCTGAGAGTATCACGTTGTGCTCATCAGCCAACCACTTGCAAGCTTCCTTAAAGTCCTTTCCAAGCACTTTCATCACCAAATCTATCGTTCCACCCGAAGCCCCGCACACGAAGCATCTATATGTGTTCCTGCTGACCTTGAACGACAAACTGGCGTGATGATCATCGTGGAAGGGGCAGAGGCACTTGTGCATCCTCACTTGGAGTCCGAGTCGCTCTGCGACCCCCTCAATGGGGAGGTCGCGGAGCTTCTGAAGTTCAAACTTGTCCATCATTTCTTCAATTTTTCAAATATTCTTCAGTCTTGGTGTA
>CAJOGQ010000080.1 GCA_905234125.1 uncultured Bacteroidaceae bacterium
AAGATTGACATACTGAAGATCCCTGCGGAAATAGCTCAGTTGGTAGAGCACAACCTTGCCAAGGTTGGGGTCGCGAGTTCGAGTCTCGTTTTCCGCTCATCATATAGACATTCGTTTTTTCATAGCATTCGTGCATCAGAGGCCGTGAGGTTTCTGATGCATTTTTTTGTTACCCGATCAAAGCATCGGCCAGCACCTTAAGGTCTTCGATGGTCTTAGCCTTGACGGTCGATTCGACAGTCACGATAGGTTCGATGATAGTGATGTTCTTCATCGCCTCCATCTGCTCACGCATCTTCTTGCCTGATGCAGGTGCCCAGGTGCCATTCTCAACGAAGGCGACCTTGCGGTTCTGATAAGTCTTGATGCGGAGGTGGTTGATGAAGTCCTCCATGATAGGCATGATACCACCATCGTAGGTAGGTGCACAGAGCACCATGCGGTCGTAGCGGAACGCATCTTCCACAGCCTCATGCAAGTCGTCACGGGCAATGTCGGAGGTGGAGACTTTCACATCGCTCTTCTCGCGGATGATGTCAGCCAACTTCAACGCGGCCTTGGCTGTGTTGCCATGCAGAGAACAGTAAGCGATGAAAATGCCTTCATTCTCAGGCTCGTACTTGCTCCATGTATCGTAGAGACCGATGTAGTAGCCGAGGTCTTCGGAGAGGACTGGACCATGCAGAGGACAAATCATCTGAATGTCGAGTGTGGCGGCTTTCTTCAGGAGGTTCTGCACCATAGCGCCGTACTTGCCGACGATGTTGAAGTAGTAGCGGCGAGCTTCACAAGCCCAACCTTCGTCGTCTTCTTCCTCCTTGCAGAGAGCGCCGAACTTACCGAATCCGTCAGCTGCGAAGAGAATCTTGGCCTGCTGGTCATAAGTGACCATCACCTCTGGCCAATGCACCATCGGCGCCATGAAGAACTGCAAGGTGTGCTGTCCCAATGAGAGGGTTTCACCTTCCTTCACCACCTGAATGCGTGCACTGAAATCAGTTTCAAAGAAACGCTTGAACATTGCCACAGCCTTCTGCGAGCAGACAGCCGTCATGTTAGAGAATTTCTCCATGATGTACTGCACGCTGCCTCCGTGGTCGGGTTCGAGGTGCTGTACAATCAGATAGTCAGGAGTCTTGCCGTTCAGGGCTTTTTCAAGGTTCTTCACCCATTCGTCAGTCTTGGTGGCATCCACCGTGTCCATGATGGCGATTTTCTCATCCTCAATCAGATAGGAGTTATACGACATGCCGAGTGGCACCTCGTACTGTCCTTCGAAGAGGTCTATGTCAAGATCATCCACACCGATGTATTTCACATCTGGTGCAATCAAATCGTATTTCATTTCCTTATATATTATTAATAATGTGTTATCACGTTGTAACGTCATAAACGATATAACGAAACAACGTGATAACGATTTCAATTATCAATCACTTCAGGCGCTCCTGAATAGCCTTGCTTTCTGCCTCATAGCCAGGCTTGTTGAGGAGAGCGAACATGTTCTTCTTGTAAGCCTCCACACCAGGCTGGTTGAATGGGTTGACGCCGAGGATGAGACCAGAGATGCCACAACCCTTCTCGAAGAAGTAGATAAGCTGACCGATATTGTACTCGTCGAGCTTCTCGATGCTGATCTTGATGTTGGGCACACCACCGTCCACGTGAGCGAGTTGCGTGCCGAGTTCAGCCATCTTGTTCACCTCATCGATGCGCTTGCCTGCGAGGAAGTTCAGACCATCGAGGTTCTCTTCGTCAGAAGGAACAGCAAGCTTAGTGTTGGGTTTCTCCACAGAGATGACAGTCTCGAAGATGGTGCGTTCGCCATCCTGAATCCACTGACCCATAGAGTGGAGGTCGGTGGTGAGGTCAACCGATGCAGGGAAGATGCCCTTGCCGTCCTTGCCTTCACTCTCGCCGTAGAGTTGCTTCCACCACTCTCCGAGGTTGTGAAGTTTTGGCTGATAGTTAGCCATAATCTCAATCTTCTTGCCACTCTGATAGATGGCGTTGCGGATCACGGCATAAACGGCAGCAGGATTTTCCTCGCAAGGAACGCTGAGGTCACATTGCTTCTCCATGTCCTGCGCACCCTTCACGAGCGCTTCGATGTCGAAGCCTGCCACAGCGATGGGGAGCAGACCCACAGGAGTGAGCACAGAGAAACGGCCACCCACATTGTCTGGGATGATGAAGGACTTGTAACCCTCCTTGTCAGCTGTCGTGCGGGCAGCACCCTTCTTGGCATCTGTGATAGCCACGATGACCTTCTTGGCCTCTTCCTTACCACGCTGGTCTTCACACATCTTTTTCAGGAGGCGGAACGTGATGGCAGTCTCAGTTGTCGTACCAGACTTCGAAATGTTGATGACGCCAAACTTCACACCCTTCAGATAGTCAATCATCTCCGAGAGATAGTCCTCGCCGATGTTATTGCCGGCGAAGAGAATGCGTGGAGCCTTCGATGGCTTCAACCAGCCGAACGTGTTGGACAAGGCATCAATCACCATGCGGGCACCAAGATAAGAACCACCGATGCCAGCCACAACCACAGCCTCGCAGTTGTCCTGCAGAACCTTGGCTGTAGCGTTCAGTTCAGCGATGAATGCTGGTGTGATGGAACTTGGCAAGTGCATCCATCCGAGGAAATCATTGCCTGCACATGTACCCTGCTCAAGAGCTTCCTGAGCAGCTTTTGCCTGAGGCTTCAGAGCCTCAATCGCATCTGCCTTCACAAACGAGGCAGCCTTCGTAATGTCAATTTTCATAGTTGAATATATTATAGTTTATCTCAGCGAGTCGCTCAATATCTTGATTTCCACACTCGGCGAAATCTTCTCATAGAGGATGTTATAGACGGCATCGAGGATGGGCATGTTGACATGATACCGCTTGTTGAGAATCTTCATGCAATTCGTGCCGTAGTAGCCCTCCGCAATCATTTCCATCTCTAATTGGGCAGTTTTCACCGAATAGCCCTGCCCTATCATCGTTCCGAACACACGATTTCGCGAGAAGTTCGAATACATCGTCACCAAAAGGTCGCCCAGATAGGCCGAGTCGCTCACATGGCGGCCTTCAGGTTGAACAGCCGTGAGGAATCGCTTCATCTCCTGCACGGCGTTCGACACCAGCACAGCCTGGAAGTTATCGCCCAGTTTCAGACCGTGACAGATGCCTGCCGCGATGGCATAGACATTCTTCAGCACCGACGAATACTCGATACCCTCGATGTCGGGCGACACGTTGGTCTTCACATATTTGTTGGCAAACAGATCGGCCACCACCTGCGCATTGTCCAGGTCGCGACACCCCACCGTCAGGTAGCACAGACGATCCAGCGCCACTTCCTCTGCATGACTGGGGCCACCTATGCACGCCACCTGCTCCTCAGGCACGTTGTACTGCCTCTCGAAGTATCGGCTCACCGTCACGCTCTCCTCTGGCACGATGCCCTTGATGGCCGTCACAATCATCTTCTCCCTCATGTTCGCCTTCAACTTCTTCAGATGGCTCTTGATGTAGGGCGAAGGGATGACGAAGATGAGCGTGTCGTTGTTCTTCACCACCTCGTTGATGTCGCTCGAGAAGTTGATGCGTTCCACGTCGAAGTGCACGCCCGTCAGGTAAGCCGGATTGTGGTGCATACGCTTGAAGTCCTCGATGCGGTCGTCGCGACGCATGTACCACGTAATCTTCTCTTCATGGTGCATGATAATCTTCGCAATAGCCGTTGCCCAGCTACCACCTCCCAAGACTGCCACTCTGCCACAAGATTGAAACTGCATATTACCTAAACATTAATTCTATTCACTTTTAACTTTAGCAATGATATTGCTGATTTCGTCCACCGTCGGCTTTTCAATCTCCAGCTTATACTTCTTCAGCACCTCGCCAATTTGCTGTTGAATCTTCTGCGCGTTGCCACCCTCCAGGTCGCTCACCAGATTGTAGCCCACCTTGTAGAGCACAGGCACGATGTCCTCCGAGAATCCCAGCGCCACAAACTTCTCCGCGCTGTCCCTCGGAGCCTTCTTCTCAGGCTTCATGGTCGGGAACAAGAGCACTTCCTGAATGGTCGGCTGACCCGTCATCAAGATGGCCAGACGGTCGATGCCGATGCCGATGCCCGACGTAGGAGGCATGCCATACTGCAAGGCACGCAAGAAGTCGTGGTCAATCACCATCGCCTCGTCGTCACCCTTGTCAGCCAGCTTCATCTGCTCCACGAAACGCTCCTCCTGGTCAATCGGGTCGTTCAGCTCCGAGTAGGCGTTCGCCAGCTCCTTGCCGTTTACCATCAGTTCAAAACGCTCCGTCAGTCCAGCCTTCGAGCGATGCATCTTCGTCAGAGGCGACATCTCCACAGGATAGTCCGTGATGAACGTCGGCTGGATGAACGAGCCCTCGCAGAACTCGCCAAACAGCTCGTCAATCAGCTTGCCCTTACCCATCGTCTCGTCCACCTCCATCTCCTTCGACAGGCAGAACGCCCTGATTTCCTCCTCCGACTTACCCTCGCAGTCGAAACCAGTCTTCTCCTTGATGGCATCCAAGATGGGCAGACGGCGATACGGAGCCTTGAAGCTCACCACATTATCGCCAATCTTCACCTCCGTCGAGCCGTTCACAGCCACACAAATCCGCTCCAGCAACTGCTCCGTGAACGACATCATCCAATTATAATCCTTATACGCCACATACAGCTCCATGCACGTGAACTCAGGGTTGTGGCTCCTGTCCATACCCTCATTTCGGAAGTTGCGGCCAATCTCATACACACCCTCGAAACCACCCACAATCAGGCGCTTCAAGTACAGCTCCGTAGCGATCCGCAGATACAAATCCACGTTCAGCGCATTATGATGCGTGATGAACGGACGAGCCGTCGCACCACCCGCAATCTGCTGAAGAATAGGAGTCTCCACCTCCGTGAAACCAGCCTCGTCAAACACCTGACGCATCGTCCGCAAGATGGTCGCACGCTTCAGGAACGTATCCTTCACCCCGTTGTTCACAATCAAATCCACATACCTCTGGCGATACCTCAGCTCGGGGTCTTCAAACGCGTCAAACACCTGACCGTCAGCCTCCTTCACGATGGGCAGAGGCTTCAGACTCTTCGCCAACACCATCAGCGACTTCGCGTGCACACTAATCTCGCCCGTCTGAGTGCGGAACACGAAACCCTTCACGCCGATGAAGTCGCCCAAATCCAGCAACTTCTTGAACACCACGTTATACAAGTCCTTGTTCTCATCCGGACAAATCTCATCACGCTTCACATACACCTGTATGCGACCCTTCGAGTCCTGCAATTCCACAAAACTCGCCTTGCCCATCACGCGCCGACTCATCATTCGTCCGGCGATGCACACCTCCCTCAGCGGCTCCGTGGGGTTCCCCTCCTCGTCTACCTCTGGGTCTGTGAAGTTCGCTATGATTTCCGTTGAAAAAGCGTCCGTTGGATATTCCTCTGCAGGATACGGATTAATGCCCATATCCTTCAATGCCTGGAGATTCGCTCTGCGGTTAATCTCCTGTTCCGAAAGTTCAAGTATGTTCATTTCTGTCTACTATATATAATAATGAGTGCAAAGGTACGGAAAAATAAGCACAATACAAAATAAATACCCATTTATTTTCACAAAAGCCCCCACAAGCCCACCTTGCAGCCATCAAACCCCGATGTCCCAAGAGGTTTCGATAATCCACAAATTTGAATCAAATCGCTGATGGCTATGGGGGAAGGAAAGAGTGAAATAATGAAGGACATAGAGATATGAAACACCCGTTGCATGGTTTATAAGATAATATAGAGGTAATAATTATAATAAATATTAATAATAATATGGTAATAATAATAAATTAAACTTCAACTTATAAATGTATCTCTTCCGCCTCCCCAAAACAGCTTAATGTCCACTTTCCGCATTTCCTACTTTCCGCATTTCTACATTCAAACACCATGCTCGTATACGGAAATCTCGCTCTTTGTCCAAACTGCCCCTTGGCCTCATAACGCAGGGTTATTCTCCCATAACCCACGCTTATTCAACAACCTCAATCATCACTCTAAAAAAAAATCGCGAAAGTATTGAAAATAAATGAGTAAGCACTTACGTATCTCAGCTTAAAATCGAGCCGGTAGCTCGAAGGCAATGAGGCGGTGGTTCAAAGGCGTTGAGGCGGTGGCTGAGCAAACAGGGCGTGACGGGAAAACCGTCACGTACCAACCACAAAAAAAGGGAAGGTGGCATGGATTGTGCGACCTTCCTTTTTTGTTTATCTTTTTTGCTTGTACTTTTGTTTATCTTTTGTTTTCCAATTACTCCCACTCAGTAGAATTTGGGAAATCCCTCATCTTGTTCAATCGCCCTATTTCAAAGGGGTTCTCTTCACTCTGAATGCTTTCAACAACCTAAGTGGTGTCAAAAAATGGTGACAAATCCGCTATCGTTGAAAAAAGCGATACAAAGGTATGGATTCTTTTTGACATCCACAAACATTTTGGATATTTTCGACAATATTATTCCATATTAACAGCGAACACATGTTATAGCCTCAACAAAAACGCATGCACCAAGGGCTTTCTATTGTCAAAATTGAAGATGCTTCAAATTGTTCCTAGTCTTCATCCAAATCTAATTGTACTGTACCATTCAAAGTATAAAAGTTGCTTCCATTCCCAAACTTGAAGGAATCAAACCTTATTGTTATGTAACTATCGTTTTCCTTTTCTACAATTGTTGCAGACCCACTTTCATAATCTAAAGTGTCCCAATCCCCCATGTACTCAAACGTGGAAGAGAAATTTTCCAATTTACTCCCTTTCTGCAAATCTTGGTTCCCCTCTAAGGTAATAGTGTACATGTAATCATAATCATATTCACCTTTTTGAGCATCAGACAATTTGCCACATGGAAGTAAAATTTCTCCGCTATGATTGGATAAATTCCAATTTGATGAAAATGTTACTGCACATCGATAGCCGTAACAAGCGTAGTTTACTCCATTGATTTGGAGAACGTCATAATCCTGAGTAACATTTTTGTTGTTATTATTGTTACTGTTGTTATCATCATCGCTACTGCATGCGGTGAAACTCAATGCTGCCACTATCATGGCAAACATGGCAAAGATAGAATAAAACTTTCTCATAAACTCTTTTGATTTTAGAAATGATTAAAAAGGAATATATACTTTCTTCGTTTGTCCATCCAAATAGCGAATGATGTTCACGCCCTTTTGTAATGTGCTAACAGGCCTCCCATCTATTCTAAAAATTTGGTAGGATTTATGTATGTCAAAGACATCGTCTATGCCAGACAGGTCTGTTTCATTGGATACAAAGCTTTTAAGGCCATTTTTCGCAGCGTTCTTTTGATAGTGAGAAAAATATACGGGCTGCTTAAATTCATATTCATACCAATCATCGCCCACTGATTTGCAGGTGTTGATATAGATGATTCCATTATAATCATCCTGAACCACCCCATCACCAATAGTTAAACGATTGAAATTAATATTGTATTTTGTGTCTTCTGTTGTATCATCGTTTGGTTGGGTAGAGAAGAATGCACAGCAATACACGCCAGAAGATGTACTTTTGTTGAGAACCCTGATTTTCGTAATAGGCGTAGATTTGTCAAAGTCATCCGTTATCATTGTCCATTCGCCTCCTTCTGGGGTTATGGTTGTCAAGAATGAACCGTTGACGGTCACATTATGTGCAGGCATCTTGGCAGGAACTTCATCCCATCCACTGAATGTATATCCCTCCTTGAAGGGGTCACTTTCAGGAGATACCGTTTGCCCTTCTAGTAATGAATATGTCTTGTATATTTGGCCATCAACTATGTAAGTCAAAGTGAAAATATTCACACCGTCTTCAATTATATTTGAAAAATTCTCCCAATAAGGATGCAACCAATATGTATTTTTGCTTCCTATAGGAACATATAATATTGCATTCTTTTCAGTTTCTTCATCAAAAGTACTTTCTCGAATCACTGGCGGTGTTGTATTCAAGGAAATCACATAAGCTAATGAACTACAACCCTTGAAAGCTTTATCACGAATGGACGTGACGTTGTTGCCAATGGTCACGGATGTCAGGCCGCTACAATTCTCGAAGGCATCATCATCAATGTACGTGACGCTGTTGCCTATCGTTAAAGATGTGATTGTCTTTTTTCCCCTGAAAGGACTTGGGTGAGACCCTTCTAAATCACTTCTTTCCAAAGACTGTCTTATGTGCCTTCCTAAATACAATGTCTCCAAATCTCCCGTGAAAGTACGCCAAGTCCAGGTGTCTCTAAGGAAATACAAAGTTTCCGTTCCGTCTTCTATGGTTACAGACTTCAAGCTGTCACAACTCAGGAAAGCATCACTACCAATGGACGTGACACTGTTGGGTATAGTCACGGATGTCAGGCCGCTACCTTCAAAAGCCCCCCTATCAATGTACGTGACGCTGTTGGGAATGGTCACGGATGTCAGACTACTACAACCGTTGAAAGCCCACGTACCGATGGACGTGACGCTGTTGGGTATGGTTACGGATGTCAGGCCGCTACAACCATCGAAAACAGATTTATCAATGGACATGACGCTGTTGGGTATGGTCACGGATGTCAGGTTGCTACAATCACGGAAAGCATGTTCACCAATGTACGTGACGCTGTTGGGAATGGTCATGGATTTCAGGCCGCAATTACGGAAAGCATGTCTACCAATGGACGTGACGCTGTTGGGAATGGTCATGGATTTCAGGCCGCTACAACCCCCAAAGGCACCCTCGCCAATGGATGTGACACTGTTGGGTATGGTCACGGATGTCAGGTTGCTACAATCACGGAAAGCATGTTCACCAATGTACGTGACGCTGTTGGGAATGGTCATGGATTTCAGGCCG
>CAJOGQ010000081.1 GCA_905234125.1 uncultured Bacteroidaceae bacterium
AACTGTGCCTCCTGCATCCTGCGTTCCTTGTCAAGCTTGGCTTGCTCTTCCTGACGCTGTTTCTCTAATGCCTCGTAGTCGGTGAAGAGATCAAGCTGCTGGGGAGCACTGTCCTGTGCTGATACCGATGCCTCTGATACCACATGGTTCGTTGTCAGGTTCAGCCTGCGGATGAGCAAATCAGGATTCACCTGGCGGTCAAACAACTCTATAGCCCCATCCATGATGAGCCGTGAAGATGATGTCGGTCTCTCGAAGTTGAATGAGCCGTGAGCATGTTTTGGCACAGCCTTTCCGTAGTAGTTGGTGGTAATCTCACCATGATACTTTTCGCGGATTTCAGGACGTGTCAGACATTCTGCATCATAACCAACGGTCAGCACCAACTGGTCAGTCAGCAGACGCTTCGACACGAGGTCGAGTGCCATTCCCTCTGCCATTTCTTGTATCACCACACGGGCTTTCTTGAAAGTGTAAGGCTCCTTCAGCACCTGTCCGCTGCTGAAGGAGTTGGTCTCTGGCCGATATGCTTTCACAGCCTCCATCGTACTCGGTTCCCAGCCCCAGGCGTGGTCTATCAGCAGTTCCGCATTCACACCAAAGAGGCGGTAAAGCAGTCCTTCGTTCTGTATTGACATCCGGGCCAGTTTTCCCATCGTGTCAATCCCATAGACAGCCAGTTTTTCAGCTATACCACGTCCAACACGCCAGAACTTGGTCAGAGGACGATAATCCCAAAGTTCACGTCGATACGACATTTCATCCAATTCGGCAATACGCACCCCATCCTTATCGGCAGGCACTTTCTTGGCCATAATATCCATAGCGACTTTGCAGAGATACATGTTTGTGCCGATTCCTGCCGTTGCCGTGATGCCTGTCTGGGCAAGAACGTCACGGATCATCTTCATCGCCAACTCATGTGCTGTCAACTTATAAGTGCGCAAATAGTCCGTCACGTCCATGAACACCTCATCGATGCTATAGACGTGTATATCTTCAGGAGCAATGTATTTGAGGTAAGTCTGATAGACTTTGGTACTCACCTCCATGTAGTGAGCCATACGGGGTGGGGCAGCGATATAGTCGAGCTCGAGGTCTGGATGGGCTTTCAGGTCAGGGTCATGGTATGATTTGCCTGTCATTCTCCATCCTGCAGCCCTTTTGCGTTCGTTGTTGACTTCACGCACCCTCTGAACCACCTCGAACAGTCGCGCACGTCCACCTATGCCGTATGCTTTCAGCGACGGGGAAACAGCAAGACAGATCGTTTTCTCCGTCCGACTTACATCAGCCACGACGAGGTTGGTGGTCAGAGGGTCAAGCCCTCTGTCCACACACTCCACTGAAGCATAGAACGACTTCAGGTCGATGGCAATATAAGTCCGTTGCAAGCCCTCCTATATTACGCTTTATTGAACTTCTCCTTCGGCTGCTTGCAGCGGGGACACTTCCAGTCGTCGGGCAGGTCTTCAAAGGCGACGCCGTCATGCTCTGCAGGGTCATAGACATAGCCGCAGATGGAGCAGACATACTTGCCTGAGGCTTCCTGCTTGGAGAAATCGACTTCAGCCAATACGGTCGGTACGGGATTGTCCAGATCCATCACGCGCTTGGCCTCCAGGTTCTCATAGCCCTGTGGTGTGTGGGTGCCACAATAGACGGTGGGGTGGTTGCGGATGAACTCGCGCACTCGGTTCTGCGTCTCGCGGGCAGCTGGCAGATCGTCGAAGACCACCGACAATTTGTCCGCATAAAGTGCTTCGTCCACATAGGTTATGTCGCCGTGAATCATGTAGAAAAGACCGTCCATCTCGACAATGATGATGCTGTTGCCCTTGGTGTGGCCTTTGGCCTTGATGTAGTAGATGCCGTCGGCTATCTTTTGGCTTTCGGGGAAGTTGTAGTAGGCACCATCGGTATAGCTGACGGGGACGATGTTCGTCAGTCCCTGCAACTCTGCAGCATCTACCTCTTCCTGGTTCACATAGATCTTCGCATTGGGGAAGCTCTTCAGCTCGCCGGTGTGGTCGGCATGCTTGTGGGTAACCAATATCTTCGTCACCTGCTCAGGCTTGTAGCCGAGAGCCTTGAAGGCGTCCATATAGCTGCTGATGTCCTTGCCGGTGAAGATGAGCGAATCTTCGTTTGGCACTTCCTCTGGGAATCCTGCGGGCAGACCGGTATCCACCAGAATCACCTCGCTGCCCGTGTCAATCAGATAGTTCTGCAGACTGCCGCGATAGCGCACGTTCTTGTCAAACTTGTCTTGTCCTTCCTCACCTCCGAACACGAAGGGCTGAGTGTAGAATCCGTCTTTACGGAATTTTACTGCTTTGATTGTCATAATAAAATTGTTTAAGTTTTTTGTACAAAGTTATGGATTTTTTCAGTCAGCAAGACGTTTGAGGAGTTCGATGAGCACTTGCCAGATATCCTCTATGGTCGCCAGCTCCACACGTTCGCTTGTTGAGTGAGGCTCAACGATACGTGGACCGATGCAGGCAATCTGAATGCCTGGATAGTGCTCGACGAAGAATCCTGCTTCAAGGACGAAGTGCATGCCCACCATCCGTGGACGCCAGCCCAGCACGTCTTGGAACGTGTCGGAGGTAAGCTGCAGGAAAGCAGACCGTTGGTCTTCCTGCCAGGCAGGAGCCGACATCACCACCTCCGACGTTGCCCCATTCCCTGCAAACACATCGGCAATCTTGTGGCTCAATTCCTTCATGTCGGCGTCGATGAAACTACGTGTATGGGTGGAAATGAAGATACAATCCTCTTCCGTCTGAATACGCCCGATGTTGTTGGAGGTCTCAACAGTGCCTTCCATTGACTCACTCATCTTCACCACTCCCTGCGGAAGCTGTTCCAGACAGGTCATCATCGCGTTGATGGCTTCGGGATTGATGACAGTATTCAGAGGTGGACAGTCGTTGATGCTGCAGCGGATATGGGGATCTGTATCGCCGTATTTCCTGTGCAGCAGCTTGTTGATTTCATTCACTTGCTCCATCAAGAAATCTTGGTCGTCTGATGGCGTATGGATGATGATTTCTCCTGACGATGCGATGGAGGCATTTGCCTCTCCGATATGGATGGATGCCACCTCTATATCGCGTTTGGCACGGATGGCATCCAGAATCGCCCACGCCACCTTGGCGGCACTGCACCGTCCCTTGTTGATGTCGACACCCGAATGACCGCCCAGGCCACCATTGATGTTGATGGCGTGCCAACCACAACCAGATCCATTCACGTTCTTACGCTCCACTGGGATGCGATGGAACTGCAGGCAGGCACCAGCTGCACCTGTCGTGATGGTGTCGTAGTCTTCAGAATCAAGGTTGATGACCTTGCGACCTCTCAGAAAGTCCCTGCTCAGCTGCGAGGCTCCCGACATGCCGTCCTCCTCATTGGTGGTAGTAATGACCTCCATCGGGCCATGCACAATCTCGTTGCTTTCCAGCACGGCAAGTGCCATCGACAGTCCGATGCCGTTGTCAGCACCCAATGACGTGCCTCGTGCCTTCATCCATCCATTCTCTATATACGCATCGATAGGCGTGTGAAGCGGATCGCTCATGCCCACGCAAACCATATCCATGTGGTTGAGCAGTACGACAGGCTCTGCGTCCTCATATCCCTGTGTGGCAGGCTTGCTGATGACGACGCAGTTCTCTTTGTCGCGCTTATAGGGCAGATTCAACCGTTCTGCAAACTGGCATAGATAGTCAGCAACTCGCTCCTCATGGTGCGAAGGGCGTGGAATCTGGTTCAGTTCCTTAAAAATCTGGAATACACGTTCTGTTGTAGGTATCATATTTTCTCATTCCCGTTATTTCGCCAGTTCCTTCTCGATGCTCTCCTCCATGTCTTGAGGTTCGGTGGTGGGCTCAAAGCGACTGACGACATTGCCCTCCTTGCTGATGAGGAACTTGGTGAAATTCCACTTGATGTCAGGCTTTGAAGCATAGTCGGGGTCGGCCTTGGTGAACATCTCGTCGAGAATCTTCGTGAGCGGATGCGCTGGATTGAAACCTGCGAAGCCAGCCTGGCTCTTCAACCACTGGTAGATAGGATGGGCACCGTCGCCATTGACCTCAATCTTCGACATCAGCGGGAAGGTGACGCCATGATTGATGCGGCAGAACTTCTCAATCTCTTCGTTGGTGCCAGGCTCCTGATGGCCGAACTGGTCGCAGGGGAAGCCGATGATGACGAGTCCTTGGTCTTTGTACTTCTGATAGAGAGCCTCCAGACCGTCGTACTGTGGGGTGAAACCGCACTTCGATGCGGTGTTGACGATGAGCAGAACCTTGCCCTCGTAGTCAGCAAAGTTCACTTCCTTTCCCTTGTTCGAGAGGGCGGTGAAATCATAAATCTTTTCCATGTTTTTGTCGTTGTTTGTTGTTGCTTTGCAGGACATCAGGCTGATGACGGCTACAAAGAGGGTGAATAATTGGAATCGTTTCATATCATATTTGGTTGATAAATCGCGTACAAAGGTATGGATTTTTCTCGTGAGTTGCAACAACATTGTTGAAAATGATCTATAAAAATTCTGTTTTAATGTTCGTTTTTTGTCAAAAAATGTTCTTTTGCTGTGTTGTAGGCTAAAAAGAACATCAGAATAACACATTTTGGTAAATATCGAACATTGATATGTTCTTTTTTATTCCGACCTTTGCACCCGAAAAGTAAATTTTCTCAACTTTCGCAAGTTGAGTTAAGGAGCAAGGAGCGAGGGGCAAGGAGCAAGAGGATACCTTGCTCATACATACCCAGATGGCAAAAAAGCGAACATAACATTCCTCTTGCCCCCTGCTCCTTGCCCCTTGCCCCTCAAAAGTTGAGCTTGCGAAACTTAAATAAAAATACACAAATCACAATGAAAAAGATACTATTGATACTGGTGACCATACTGATCAGTGGTGTGATGAAAGCCCAAAACGACAGCACTGCAGTGAGCAACCGCAAGAAAGTGGCGGTAGTGCTCAGTGGTGGCGGCGCAAAGGGCATGGCTCACATTGGTGTGCTGAAGGTGCTGGAACGGGCAAACATTCCCATCGACATCATCACGGGCACGTCGATGGGCAGCATCATCGGTGGTCTTTATTCCATCGGCTACAATGCCCAGGCACTCGACTCAATGATGAGAAAGCAAGACTGGAGTTACGTCATCACCGACAAAGAAGATCTGCGCAACCAGAGTCTCATCGATCGCCAGAAACAGAACACCTATGTGTTTAGCACAGGCGTGACCATAGGTAAGCGCGACATGAACGCCGGAGGACTCATCAGGGGAAAAAACTTGGCTGAGTTGTTCCAACATCTGTGCATAGGCTATACCGATTCGCTCGATTTCAACCATGACTTGCTCATTCCCTTTGCCTGTGTGGCTACAAACATTATGGACAACAGCGAGGTGGTGTTCCATCGAGGTCGGTTGCCACAAGCCATGCGTGCCTCGATGGCTATTCCTGCCGCATTCTCACCTGTCAGAATCGGCGACATGGTGTTGGTCGATGGTGGTCTGAAAAACAATTACCCCGTTGACGTGGCTCGTGACATGGGAGCAGACATCGTCATCGGCGTAACGTTGTCTGGCAAGCCGAAGACGGCAGAAGACATCGGAGGAACCATGAGCATTGTCGGTCAGATTATTGATGTGAACTGTGTCAATAAATATGAGGAGAACAAGGCGATGACCGACCTCTACATGAATGTAGATCCGCGCAATTTCTCCACCGCCAGTTTCACAGCCACCGCCATCGACTCGCTGATTCGTTATGGTGAGGAAGAAGCCATGGCGCATTGGGAAGAGATTCTCGCCTTGAAGAAGCGCATTGGCATTGACGAGTCATTCCACACCCCGATTCACCATCCGTTACGTCCGCAAGTGATGACAGAAAAGATGTGCGTGAAGAGCTTTACCTTCGAGAATATGACGCAGCCAGCCGAACAGTTCCTGCGCCAAAAGTTTCACCTGAACAAGATAGACAGCATTGACGCGGAATTGGGGCAAGAACTGACCACATCGATGCGCGTTGACCTCTTCTACCAAACTGCCGAGTGCAGGTTTGTACCAGTTGACGACGGCGTGAACGTCATCCTCTCAGCGGGCAACCGCAAGTCGGTGCAGCTGCATGCCGGCATGCGCTATGACACGGAGGAGTATGCTGCATTGCAGTTAGGACTCGATATCCCGTTCAAGACAGCAGTCCCCTTCTATACTGACATCACCCTCCGTCTGGGCAAGCGTATGATGGCACGGGGAGAAATCACGCTTCATCCTCGCAGTTTCACTCGTCCTACACTCAGTTACACGTTCCGCCGCAATGATGTGGACGTGTACATCCAAGGTGACATAGATTATAACATCCGCTACAACCAATCGCAGACAGAACTCGTTCCCTTCAACTTCAACCTACGCCACTTTAACCTCCAAGGAGGAGTGCGATGGGACTATTTGTACTACCGCAACAAGCTTGGTTCAGAAACAGCGCAATGGTTTTCGCTGGAAAACGAGCACTTCATCAGTTATCGTGCACGTCTGAGCTACAACAGCGAAGACGACTGGTACTTCCCCACACGTGGTGCACGATTCAATGGAGAGTATGCCTATGTGACCAACGATTTCGCCAAACTCAATGCACGTGCAGATGACGGAACCAAACTGGGCAAGAAGCCAGGCATGACCGAAATCAGCGCCAACTGGCGTATGTCGTTCTCACTCAACAATCGCTTGACATTTCAGCCTATGATTTACGGACGCATGCTCTATGGCTCCTACCTTCCTCCCATCTTTGCCAACACCATTGGTGGCAACTGGTTTGGACGCCAAATGGAACAACAGATGCCTTTCGCCGGCATTGGCAACATGGAATATGTGAAACAACAATTTGTTGCCCTCCAACTGCAGGCGCAGGAGCGAATCGGCACCAACCACATTCTACTACTCCGTCTGGCTGGCGCACAACAAACTGAGGAAATGAAAGAACTCTTCGATGACCGTCCCCTGCTGGGCGCTCAAGTTGGCTACTACTACAAGACCATGTTCGGTCCTCTGGGTGGTACCCTCGGCTACAGCAACCACACCAAGGAGCTGTACTTCTTCCTCAATCTCGGATATGAGTTTTAATCGTAACATGCTCCCGTGTTCTTCGAGTACGACAAGGACAACTTCGTGCTCTCCTACGGTCACCGCTTCGGTGTGAGCAAGGCCGGCACGAAATATGTGGTGAAGCCCGTGCTCGTCTATACCAAGGGCGGCAAGCTGTATAAGGCTACGATAACGCTGAATATGCAGTTCTAACCTCCTTTTTTTAGGTTATAATTTGGTTAGTAGCGAGGGGTGGGCACATCAGTGCCTGCCCCTGTTGGAATGCATGGTCTATTTCATGGAGTCAGTTCATTATATATACAGGTTTGGACGATATTTGTATCTTTTTTGACGATAGTGTGAGGCGGATTGGGGAATAAGTAGTAACTTTGCCGTCGAATTTTAAAACCAAAGCAACTAAGGACAAAACGACAACATGAAGAGACTAT
>CAJOGQ010000082.1 GCA_905234125.1 uncultured Bacteroidaceae bacterium
GGGAAAAGCAAGCTTCTCCCATGCTGCCCCTCGACTTGCATGTGTTAGGCCTGTAGCTAGCGTTCATCCTGAGCCAGGATCAAACTCTTCACTGTAATAACTGTATCATAATGTACTGTCTGACCGGCCAGGCTTTCCTGCTCCATTGTTCGTTTAACGTCTTCTTATGTAAAAGGAATGACTTGATGCTTGGCGCGTCCTCCTTATATATTATATATAATGTGTAGGGCGCGCGCTGCCTTGTCTTTTTTTTCTGTTCGCAGTCTGTCAAAGATCGAGTTTCTGGCGCTCAAGGGAAGCGGGCAAAAAAAGACCGCCGAGGCCGCAGCCCCGGTCGCTTCCCGAAAGCGAGTGCAAAGGTACGGCAAGTTTTTGAACTGGCAAAATATTTGGGGGAGTTTTTTCAAGTTTTTTGAATATTTCTTGTTTTCGGGGTGTCAAAGACAGCTATTTTGACTTTTTTTTGGTCAAAACAAAAAAAACTCGTACCTTCGCACTCAATTATGAAACAAGAAAAGAATTCCCCTGTATATGGTCGCGACGTGATGGAGTTGGTCACGGTTGCTGTTGAATATTGTGCCTTTTTGGAAGGAGCAGAAGGGAAGAGTCGCATGGAGTTTGTCGACACCATTGTGAAGATACTTCCCCTACTCTACCTGAAAGCAACCCTGCTTCCTAAGTATGAGATGTTGGATGATGACTATTATCCTGAAGACTTCGTGACGGAAGACAATTATAATATTGTACGCGCGAACATCTCTATGCTGATGGAGGAGAAGGATGATTATCTAGATGTCTTCATGGAGGACATGAAATACAGCGAGTCCCCCATCCTGACTACGGTGAGCGAGAATTTGGCCGACATCTATCAGGAGTTGAAGAACTTCGCCATGAACTACAAACATGCGGTGGACGAGGTGTCGATGATGAATGCCTTGTCGGTGGTGAAAGAAGAGTTCCAGTACAGTTGGGGACAGAAGCTCGTCAATGTACAGCGGGCTTTGCACGAAGTGAGATACTCAGAAACAGACGAATATTAACGGAAGCACATGAAAGTCATTCGAGACAAATATGACAAGAAGGAGATACAGAACTTGCCGAGAGTACTGTTTGAGGGGAGAATCATTGTGGTTTTCACCGAAAGGGATGCGGACAAGGCTGTGGACTACCTCATGAAGCAGGAGCTGTTGGGATTCGACACCGAGACCCGTCCTTCGTTCAAGAAAGGCCTACTGTTTCAAGTTGCCTTGCTTCAGGTGGCCACCCATGACACATGTTTCCTATTCAGGCTCAACAGGATAGGGCTACCCGACTCCATCATCCGTCTATTGGAAGACCGCACCATCACGAAGGTGGGACTTTCGTTGCAAGACGACCTGCGACAGCTACATGCCCGACATCCGTTCGAGACGGGAACCTTCGTGGAGTTGCAACACGAGGTTAAGGAGATTGGCATTGAGGACAACAGCCTTCAGAAGATATACGCCAACCTCTTTGGCCAGAAGATATCCAAAGGTCAGCAACTCACCAATTGGGAGGCCGAGATCCTGACTGAAGCCCAGCAACGCTATGCCGCCACAGACGCATGGGCATGCATCCAGATTCATCAGGAGGTGGCGAGGATGAAGCGCGAGCAAGATTTCAGACTGGAGAAAACTCAAAACGACACATACAGCCAATGAAGAGCATTATTTTGAAACGAGGCAAGGATGAATCCCTCAAGCGCTTTCATCCGTGGATATTTTCAGGAGCCATCCACCATGTTGACGGCAATCCTGAGGAGGGTGACATCGTCACAGTCTTCACCAGCGAGAACGAATACATCGCCACAGGCCACTACCAGATTGGCAGCATCATGGTTCGTGTGCTTTCCTTTGAGAATGAGACGATTGACCAGCCTTTCTACGTGCGCAAGCTGACCATTGCCAAAGATGTGCGCCACAGGATCGGGGTGATTGGCAACGACAACAACACCTACCGCCTCGTGCATGGAGAGGGCGACAATTTGCCGGGATTAGTCATCGACATCTATGGCAACACCGCCGTGATGCAGGCACATTCCGTAGGCATGCACCGCGACCGTCTGATGATTGCCCAAGCCCTGAAGGAAGTGATGGGCGATGACCTCCAGAACATCTTCTATAAGTCGGAGACCACCCTACCCTACAAGGCTGAGCTCGGTCAGGAAAACGGGTTCCTCTTGGGGGGCGACACTGACGATGTGGCCGTCGAGAACGGCCTGCAGTTCCATGTCGATTGGCTCAGGGGGCAGAAGACAGGATTCTTCGTCGACCAGCGTGACAACCGCAGTCTTTTGGAGCGCTATGCGAAGGGGCGGAAGGTGCTCAACATGTTCTGCTACACGGGCGGATTCTCCTTCTACGCCATGCGTGGAGGCGCCGAACTCGTCCATTCTGTCGATTCCTCCCAGAAGGCCATCGACCTCACCAACGCCAATGTCGCGCTCAATTTCCCTAACGACTCTCGTCATGAGGCCTTTGCAGAGGATGCCTTCCGATTTATGGAGAAGATGCAGACGCCCTACGACCTCATCATTCTCGACCCGCCAGCCTTTGCCAAGCACAAGGATGCACTCCACAACGCGCTGAAGGGCTATACGCGTCTGAACAAGAAAGCCTTCGAGAAGATACAGCCAGGCGGCATCCTGTTCACCTTCAGCTGTTCACAGGCCGTCAACAAAGACCAGTTCCGCATGGCCGTCTTCACAGCAGCCGCATCCGCCCGACGCAATGTACGCATTCTCCATCAGCTCCACCAGCCGGCCGACCACCCCATCAACATCTATCATCCCGAAGGGGAATATTTGAAGGGGTTGGTATTATATGTAGAGTGACTCCCTTTCCTTATCGAGTGAACAAATCCAGGTCAATCGCCTCGCCCATCGTCTGATAGCCTTTGGCATTGGGGTGGAGCCAGTCGTTTTCGAAGAGGAAGTCCGGATTCAGGCGGTCAGGCTCGTTCGGGTCACGCATGATGGCATCGAAGTCGATGACACCATCGTACTCGCCCGACGTGCGAATCCATTCGTTCACCATCTGCCGACCCTTCTCGCGACTCTCGTTGTAGTAGCCGTTTCCCTTGAAGGGCATGATCGTGCCGCCAAAAATCTTGATGCCATAGACGTGCGCCTGCTGAATCATCTTCTTGAACGACTCAATCAACTGCTGGGCTGTGGTCTCGCCGTCGCGCGAACCGCCCAGGTCGTTCACACCCTCGAAGACGATGGCATACTTCACGCCCTCCTGATGCAGCACGTCGCGGTCATAGCGGCTGTTGGCTGTCGGGCCCAGTCCGCCACGCAACACACAGTTGCCACCCAGACCGAGGTTCAGCACGCTCAGGTTCTGCGTAGCCTTGTTCTGAAGCAGACGCTTCGAGAGCACGTCCGTCCAGCGGTTCTGCCCGTTCGTCGTCGTGCCGCGTCCGTCGGTGATGGAGTTGCCGATGGCAGCGATGGCGCCAAACTCCTCCATAGGCTTCTCCACCAGGATGCTGTTGATATAGTACCAGTGAGCCGTCTCCACAGCCCCCTTGAAGTTTTTCGTGTTTCCCTCAGCGATGTACGAGCTGGTGCGCGAGCCCGGATGCCCCGTCACGTCCTTCGCCGACGCCTTTCCGAAATGGATGGTGATGGCCACATTCATGCGAGGCTTCAGTTTGAACTCCACGGGGTCAGACATGATCACCTCCCCCGGCTTCATCGTCACGCCCCGATAGCCCTTGAACGTCAGCGGAGTCGATGACCCCTTGATGTCCGACGAAGCGCCCTGCGACGCGGCCTCAGCCAGCTCCACACCCAAGATTTCCGTCTCCTCCGTGTTGTACTCGTTCGACAGCTTCAGCGCCACCACCTTTCCGCCGAACGACACCTCCACAATCTGCCTCAGCGAATTGCCCGACAGCCCCGGAGCCGGCGCCAGGTTGTGAGGTTCCACCTTCTGAATGGCCGTCGTCCACGTGGCCACATAGCGCGTCGGCACATCCTTCGCCGACAGGGTCATCACCGCCATCAGCAGTATGCCCAACATCATACTTTTTCTCATGTTCATATCATGTGTTTAGTTAAACAATCGCTCAAGAAATCCTTGTTCGCGTTGCAAAGGTACGATTAAGTGAGAGAATAACCAAATTTATTTGAGTTTTTCCGAACGTGAGTACCTTAGGCGAAGTCAACGGTACGATTTTTTCTTCATATCCTTTGTGGTTATCAGAAAAGTTTGTACCTTTGCCATGTCTCTCCCACAAAGCCTTATGATACGAACTATATTACTTATTCTATTCATGCTGAACATGACTGTGACCTTCGCTCAGAAGATGTATCGTGGCACATCATCCTATCAGTCAGACATCCTATTCACCTATCGCGACAACAAGGTTTATCGCAAGAATGACTCCTACCAGAGCAGCATCCTCCTCAACAGCACAGCCCCACTCCACCCCATCATTCTTTACTTACTGCTTTACTATTTGTAATTTACTCAACTTTCGCAAGTTGAGTTAATTTGTCATTAATATGATTACACCGCTGATGCAGATATAGGCATAGACGATGTATCGGAAGATACGGTTGGGAATATGCTTGAAGACGTATGCACCCAGCATCGTGCCGATGATGACACCGCCAAGGCCATAGAGATAGTCAACGGCAACGGTTGTGGTGAAAAAGCCGTTGTAGGCTCTCACGCCAGTCATCATCACATTGCCAATCAGGAAATAAGTCTGAGCCATTGCCATGTAGTGCTCTTTGGTCGGCTCACTCTGTATGAAGTAAAGCACGGCAGGTGGCCCTTGCATGCCGAAGAAACCGCCCATCAGTCCGCTCAATGTTCCTGCGCCAACTTGCACATTCTTGGTTGTTGGTAGTTTTATGCGCTGGCTGAACAGCATGAAGTAGATGCTGATCAGGATGAGAGCCACACCAAGAATACGTCGCAGAATATGGTCTTCAATGCGTGTCAAGGCAAAGATGGCAATGGTCGAGACGACGATAAACGTCAGCAGGATTGGCCAAAGCCGCTGCCATGTGACGTAACTCCTCAACCTCCATACGATAGTTGCAGAAGTGGTGAGAGCCAGCAGTCCTGAGAGTGTCGTGGCCTCTCCATAGCTGGGCATGAGAAACGGCAACATCGTCATGATGAAGATGCCGAAGCCGAAGCCCGTGGTTCGTTGGATGAAACTCGCACCAATGCTCAGCAGGAATATGAAGATGACAATATTATTCACTATTCATACTATCTTCTATTTCTTCCTCCGCTTCTTCTTCAACTTCTCTTTCTGCGAGAAGACTTGAATTATATTCTTCCACCATCTTCTTGAACAATGTGGCATCATCAGGATTATCCGCGAATCGAGTCGAGAGAAAATACTTGACTGTCTGATTCCTGATTTTCCTGTGAATCACCCTGAACCAGGAAATGAAATCCCTAATATCTTTCTCATCTGTCAGGTCATAAGTTTGACTTATCTTGCTATTTGGATTCAACACGAGCTGCCGGAGTTTCTTAACAATTGCTGCATATTCATTCAACTTGACCTTGTATTTGTGGATCTTGCCCTGCAACTCCTCTTGGTGCTTCCGATTCCGCTCTGCAATATCCTTCTTATGTTTCGATGATAAATTCATCAGTTCTGCCTGATGCTTCTTGTTCAGCACCTCCAATTCATACTCGTGCCTTTTGCTCAGTTTCTTCAAATCGCTTTCATAGTTCGGAAAGATCTTTTTCTCTATTTCCGCTTGAAGGAATCTATTATAGAAACGGCCATAGGAGTTGAGATAATCCGCGGCCTCTTCATCCACAGTGATTGAGAGAATGGCATTTTTCATTAACTTGCCCATGAGCATTCTGTGTGTGGCGAAGTCCCAGAATAATCGTGTCATTGCATGAACACTGGATATCTGGTTATAGCCCATGTCTTTCAGAATCTTCAAATCGTCCTCAACAATGTCTAACCCTATGGACAAATCCCCTTTGTTCAGTTTGGGCTTTGGCTCCTCTTCAAGGAATGGAACAAGCTTGTCTCCCTCAAAATAGGAGAAGGTGCATTGTAGCCACTCCCTTTTCTGCTCAATCCAATTAAAGATGGATTCAATATAGGGTGCTGCTTCAGGCTTGCCCATACAGAACTCTTCAACATAAGCCTCTTCAAGCTCGAAAAGAGCCTCATGGAAGATGATGCTCAACTCTTCATGGTCTAACCCGTTGTTAATGATTTTTGTGCACCACTTGTTGGCTTCATTGTATGGAAACATGATATCCACACTGGTGAGCTGGCGTTTCACAAATGTTTTTGCCATCACTTCCACCTCTTCTCCGTCCCGCCTAATCATCACAATAATTGGCCTGTGCCCGTATGCACGCAGCAGGTCTATGAGATAAGATTTTGCACGCTCAAATCGACTGTCCATCTTTCAATTAAACTTTATTGTTTCAAACTCATTAGATTGTCTCAAATGTTCTTATCAAATGAACCTTTATGAATATTGATGTCACTCATTAAACGTTGTTGTTGATTGTTGAATATTGAGTTTTTTGTCTTCTTCAGCCATTCTCCTGCGAAGTTGTGTACAAAGGTACATGTAATTCTTTCAATAGAAGTGATTTTCAATGTTAATTATTTTATAATGATATCAGTTTCTTCCTTTTTGTTGTCAAATGTCACTTAAAGAGAGCCCGCACAGCCCAAAGGTTGCACGGGTTCCTTTCCATCTGATGCCCTACATGCTTGCATCGCGTCAGCCCTGTCAACTGTCAACTATCACCTGTCAACTTGTTAACCTCCGAAGCCGCCGCCCTCTGGTGGAGGACCATCATTGCCCTGGTCGCTGCTGCCACCGTTGTTGTCGCCACCAGTGGTGTCGCCGCCAGTGGTGCCATCAGAGCCCTTGGCTGCTGCGATTTCGGCCTTGGTCTTGTCCGTCCATGCCAGGCGCACGTCCTTCCTCAGTTCCTCGCGGGTGAAGTCGCCCGTGCTCTGCGCCA
>CAJOGQ010000083.1 GCA_905234125.1 uncultured Bacteroidaceae bacterium
CGTCTTAGCCTTCATTCAGGTGATAGACATCGACGATGTGAACAATGGTACGCTCATGTACATCGCCCAAGCGTTCCTCTTGGCTGGCTCCATCTTCGGTTTGGACTACTACGTCCAAAGGTTGAAGAAGAACTACCAGAGGGAAAACAAAGAGAGTGACGAGTAAAATCGTCACTCTTTCAATTTCTCGATTTCTCGTTTTCTCGTTTCTCGTTTTGCGGGCGTTTGGGCGGAAGCGGGCAATGCACTAAACAAGTTGACAGTTGATAGTTGATAGTTGACAGTTAAGAAAAGAGAAATGAAGAAAGGGTACTGAAATGTTAAATTTTCTGTTGTTTCGAAAAAAAATTGTGGAAAAATTTGGACGGTTCAGAAAAGAATCGTTACTTTGCAAAGTTTTTCCGCCAACGTAAAAAACAGACGTTGTAAAAGTGAGAAAAGAACGAATCCAAAGCTTCCGCGCTTAACTCATTATCATAGGAATATCAGTATGACCCCACGAGATATGGGTGTGCTTCCGTCTGCTCTAACGTCACCTTCTGGTTGCCTTCTACTCGCATTCATACAGTAAGATTTTCACATTCACATTAACCATTCATCATTAACCATTTAACACAAAATTCATATCAGCCTATGAGACCGATACCTGCTTTTCTGATTCAAACACGTGGGATTATCCTGCCCTTTCTCAAAAACTTTCACATGCACCAACCCAGATGCATCTGTGCCCAGTTCAGGGAACTGCACTGCGAACAAGCTGACATGCAAGTCATGTACTACTCCAGCTTTGGCCAGATCATTCTGGTGGGAATAGAACAACACCACAAAGAGAAGGACTATCTGGTGGACGAGGAACCGTTCGATGATGAGCCTCCCCTCTACTTCGCTGAGAACGACCATTACGTCTCGCCCATCTATCGACTGAAACAATTGCGGAAGGCCATGATGAAGGCGCTAAGTGACCACAGCCTCCCTGTGCCCATGATGCCTTGGATTGTGCTGGTGACGAACAGCGAACTCATCAACAAGGACGACTATGACGACGACGTGTGGTTGCCTGACCACATCATGGTGTTCGACAAGGTCAGGGACATGACCATGGTCGAGCAGATTGAGGAGCATTTCAATGGAAGTGACGAGAACAAGCTGGTGTTCGAACGCGCCAACGAATACACGGATTGTCAGCCCTTCGTCAGACAGGGAGAGACGGAGGAAGAAGAGGACAAAGAGGACACGGTGACGAATGAGGAGTTTGAACAGATGCTGAAGGATTTTATTGATGGGAATTATGGGAGGGATGAGAGTGATGGGAGCGATGAGAATGATGGGAGTGATGAGAGTGATGAGAGCGATGAGAACGATGAGAGGGATGAGAGCGATGAGAGCGATGAGAGCGATGAGGAAAATGAGGAGGTGATGGGTCCCTTCTCGGAGGACTACGAGGACACCATTTGTCCGCCTCACGCACCCACACTGGCCGATGGGCTGAGGGCGAAGGTCTATGCGCGCTTCAAGAAGCCTGGGGAGGCGCTGAAGAAGTTGATTGGTTGTGAGGAAATCAAGGAGCAGATTGAGCAACTGACCATCTTGCACCAATATAACCGTCGGCTGGTGAGCAACAATCCTGAATCGGAGGAGCATGAGGTGTCGATGCACGCCATCTTCCACGGGGCTCCAGGCACGGGCAAGACCACCCTCTGCAGACTCTACGCCTCGCTGCTCTACAAGGCAGGAGCGCTGTCGAACGGGCATGTGGTGGTGGCAGACCGAAGCACCTTTGTGGGCAACAACTTCGGCGATGAGGAGAAGGCTGTGTGGGCTGTACTGGAAGCCGCCAAAGGAGGTGTGCTGATGATAGACGAGGCTTACCAGCTGAATCCGCCCCACCCTAACGACCCAGGCAAGAACGTCCTGCCCCTGATGATGCCCCAACTGGCTGACGAGACCAACCGCGACATGGCTGTCGTGCTCTGCGGCTACACCGAACCGATGGAGAAACTGCTCAGCCAAAACGAGGGGCTGAACTCCAGATTCCCCAACCGATTCAAGTTCCCTGACTTCACCGTGCCTCAACTGCTCCAGATCAGCAAACTCCGCATCAAAAGACATGGTTACCACTTCACCCCTAAAGCTTGGGAACTCTACAGGGAAGTGGTAACCAGACTGTACAACAACCGCGACAAGCGAACCTGGGGCAATGCCCGAGAGGTGGCGAACCTGTTAGACAAAATATACATCCATCACGCCAACCGTTGCGAACGCCTGAGGGTGGAGAAGAAGAAGATGCTCGCCATCACGGTGGCAGACATCAAGCCCGTGCAGAACACCGACACGCCCAAGAAACGGGGCATCGGGTTCAAATGAGGCGAAGCATGACGTTTATTTTCTGGATTTCTTGGCCTTCTTGCCGTTGTTTCCCATGGCCTTCTCGGCCTTGAGCATGATTTCAGCATAGCGGCGACCGATTTCACGATAACCTGCGGCTGTGAAGTGGAGCTTGTCGAAATTGCCGGGACAACCCAATGAAGGAACGACGTATGCTGTGGGAATGACGAGAGGCATGGTGGCGATCACGCTGTTGTGGAGCGAGCAAGTGCCGTTGTCCTGCTGAGAAACGAGTTCGCCAACAAGGAGAGGACACTCTTCTGCCTGAAGGCCGAGGTCGTTCAACATGCGCTCGTACACCACTTTCACACGCTCTGGCCAGTCGCGCTGACCATTGTCGGTGCAACCCTGATGGAGCAGGATGCCCTTGATGACACCCACCTTCTGGGCTTCCTTGGCCATCGCGATGAGACGCTGGTAAGGATGGTTGTCGTATGCCTTGCAGAAGTTCTGGAGCCAGTTGGCTGACTTAGCGATGTATGCCTGCGACTTGTCCTCGTCGAAGAGGTCGATGCTACATCCGCCGATGGAGACGTTGATGACGCCGATGGACACGTTCTCAGGAGATTTCTCCACCATCGTGCGACCAAAGTAATCGGCAGGCGTCAGACCAGTGTTCTCTCGGCAGAGGGGTGGAACGGCCACATACCACTTGCCCATCTTACGGCCTGTGTTCTGGAAATCGACGGCGGCCATCATCTTGAAGCGTGGGCTCAGTCCCTCACGGTCTTGAGGTTCGATGCGTGCATTGCCTTCCATGTTCGACTGTCCGAAGCAGAGATAGATGTGGAAGTTGGGGTCGAACTTGGTGGGCTGAGCGATTTCACCAGCAGGATTGGTGCCGTCGTTGTAGTTCAACACTGCATTTTTCTCGTAGAACTTAGATACGTCCTGCGCAAAGGCACAAGCACAAAGCGAAAGTGCCATCACAAAAAAGATTGTTTTTTTCATTGTTTTGATTTGATGATTAAATAGATATAAGTAGTTATTAATGAATTACACATTTCCCATCTGGTGTGAGTCCCTCGGCGCTGATGTACATGCCTGTGCAGGTGGAGTTGTTGAAGAAGCTCACACGTGCCCTACCCTGCGCATCGGTGGTGACGGTGGGGTCCCAATAGATGGTGCGGCGGAAGTCGGCCATCGGAGGGATGACGTTGTAGTCCTCCATCTGGAAGGTGGAGGGGATGTTGAAGCCCTGGTAATAGGTGCGACGCAATCCCTTCTGGCTGGCTGTGGGGAATTTCTTGTGGGTGTAGAGGTAGATGCGTACAGCACCCATCGACTCACGGGGACTCTCAGGCACAATGTAAAGAGTCTTCACCTCCTCCATCCATTGCGGAAAGAACCCATCGCCAGTAGAACCCACATTGCTCGACACCATCGCATACTTGCCCTCATCCTCCATCCATTCGATGAACAAGTTTTCGTTCTTGGGGCTCGTGCCTAAGATTCTTGCTACAGGCTCAGCCAATGCTGTATCTAAGACCATCTGGGTCTCGCCATTATCGACAATCCACTTGATGGGTCTGTTGGCGTATGCCATTTTTCCTTCCCACATACCTCCCGCATTGGAATCTGGTGGCATGGGTGATGGAAGGTCTTTGCACTCCGGATTGTTGAAGAGCGCATTCTTCTTACACAGGAACTCGAAGAGCGTGGGTTCTGCCTCGCCTCGGTCGAGCATGTTCTCGCGTTCACGGTCAATATCGTAGAAGAGCGTGGCGTATTTGCTTCCAAACGCCTCGTTTTTGTAGCGCCAGTCGTCGTTGGTGAAATAGCGGCGCTTGGCCTTCACCGTCACATTCGCCAGCACATGGTTCTTCTGGGTGATGGGGATGAACTCCTCCTCTGGCTCAGGGTCGCCAGGCTTCACCACAAACATATTGGGAAGAAGGGGTTTCTGGACGGAGGCCTCCACAGGGGTGATGTAGCGAGGCACGGGTGAGAACTGACGATCGATGCCCACCCGGAAGGTCTTGCGCTTGTCGTCAATACGTGTGAAAATCTGCATCTTCCATTCGCCATCGAGGAAAGGCAGGGCGAAGGCGTAATTGCCCAACGAGTCGGTCTTGGTCTCGCCTGAGAGGCTCTGTCCACTCTCGTTGTAGAGGAAAGCCTGCAGGTTGACGAAGCTGACCTCATTGCGCTTGCGGTAAGGCTCCAGCTTTCCAAACAGGTAGAACTTGTCCTCGATGGGCTGCGGCTTCTCGAAGGCCGTCTGTCCCGTCATAAGGTTCCAGTCGTAGCGTCGCCAACCCTGCGTGAGCATCAGCAGGTCGGCATTCTTCCTGTGCTCCTGATCGTCCGACTCGAAATAGTACTCCACATTATTTATATATCCTCTCACCTCCGAACTGAGCAACATCCATGTCTTCATGTTGCCTTGCTTGCCGTTGGTCATGGTGCCTGCATCGATGGCCGAGAACGAGAAGGTCGTGTTGGGCAAGGTCTGCACGTCCAAATCCACCTTTCCACAAGGCTTCAGGTAGGACTGCACAGGCGTGAATACGATGCTGTCGGCTGGGGTCGGTTGTGGATAGATGAAGAAGAGTCGGTCGGCCAAAATCTGTCCGTGACTATTGAAGAGCGTAAACTGGTTCACTCCCTCCTTCATCTTGTCGCGATGCAATTCCAGTTCGATGAGGGGCGAGCTTGTGAGTGTATCGCAGAAGATGATGTTGCCGTTGTTCATGATGGCATAGCCGAGCAGACGATTGCAAACCTTAGGTGAGCATTGCAAGGTGGCAAGGATGTTCTCGCCCATCATGTCTAAGGTCAACGCACATCCTTCGCCCTTGGCTTCTGGCAGGGTGAAGGTCTGTTCCTTCCCCTTCAGATTGGCCATCTTCAGCGTCAGAGCCCCACCATCGGGCGTGACCGTGAAAAGTCCTCTGCCCAAGGAGTCCGTCTCCACCGTTGCCACCATCTCACCTTGAGTATTCACAATGGTGCCTTTAGCCTGATGGGGACGTCCGTTGTCGTTGACAGCCAACATCGCCACCCGGCATTTCTTTCCGTTGATCAGGTCGCCACCTTCAGGATAGAACTGCACGCTGATGGTCTTGGCCAGTTCGTCGGTGAAGACACCCTCACCGATGGCCTTCGCATAGAGCGAGTCGGTGGTGTCGCGATTGTTGGGATCACGTTGCTTGAAGAGTTTGGTGTCGAGGGTCAGGTCACGATAGTCACCCTCCTGCTTGGGGGTCTGAATCTGTCGGCGCTCAGTTGGTCATGTAGCGGGTATAGGCTCTCACCTCGTAGAATCCTGTACCGAAGAGCGTGTCGAGTTTCAGGTCACCATTGGCCTGCCCCAAGGAGTCAATCGGATACTTCTGGGTCTTCACCACATCGCCACTCGGATTGAGCAATTCCACATAGAGCACCTTGCTCAGGTCTGTGGGCGTCTGCTTGTCGGTACGGGTCACGTATGCCTTGAACCACAGGGTTTCATTCTCGAAATATCCCGTGTTGTCGAAGTGCATATAGACCTTCTCCTGAGGAATGGCCGTGTTGAAGTTCATCACTTTCTGGATGTAGCGGACGATGCCCGCATAGTCGTCGGTGCCCTGTGTGGGCTGTGTTTGTGCATGTCCCTTGCCAGGCATGAGCAAGAAGCAACATGCCAAGAGGAGGGGACGGACGTAGAAACGTTTCATGAAAAAATCATACATAATCAATGTGATGCTAATGGATTGTATACATTTTCCTTTGACTGCACGAAATGGAAATGGATTAAAATCAAGCCATCAGCTTCGTGAATGCCGAGGGGAAAGGAGTCTCAAATTTGAGCACCTCACCCGTGATGGGATGTCGGAAGGCAAGCAGGTAAGCATGCAGGCATAAACGACCCGCCACATCATGTCGGTCGCCGTATGCCTCAGCCGTGCTCCCATACTTGAAATCGCCTACAATGGGGTGCTTCAGGTCTTGCATGTGGACACGAATCTGGTTCTTCCTGCCTGTCTCCAGTTTCAGTTCCACGAGCGAAAAGCCGTTCTTGCGCTTCAGCGTGCGATAGTGAGTGACCGCAAACTTGCCTCCATTGTCGTATGGGCTGGAATAAGTGACAAACATCTTGTTGTCCGTCAGCCACGAAGACACAGTGCCGCTGTCCTTCTCCATTTCTCCCTGCACCACAGCCACATATCGACGGTCGGTCACAAAGTCTTTCCAGTTGTCGGAGAACATCTTCTGGATGTCACGACGTTTGGCAAAGATAAGCAAACCCGAAGTGCCCTTGTCAAGACGATGAATCGTATGGACAGCAAAACTACGGCTCTGGCGTTGCACATATTCATCCAGCACAGCTTTCACATTCTCCTGACGCATGCCTGGTTGCACATTGGTCAAGATTCCTTCTTTCTTCTCCACCACCATCAGGAAAGCATCTTCATAGACAATACGCACCATCTTGTTGGTCATGCTGTGCTTGTGGCGGTTCTTGGCCACCTGCACAATCTGTCCCTTCTTCAGAGGATAGTTGTACTGTGTGATGATTTCGTTGTTCACATACACCATGCGCTGGCTCAGGAACTCCTTCGCCTTTGTGCGGGATATGCCTGCAATGGTGGACATCAGAAACGCCAACAACTCCGAAGGTTCCTTCACCGTGTAGGTGGTATAATGGTTGGCGGCTTTATAATCAAAATATGTACTCATCTTCTTTCCAATAAAACGACATTTTCAACGTGCTGAGTGTGGGGGAACATATCCACAGGCTGCACTTTCATCACTCGATAATTTGCGTCAAGGAGTTGCAGGTCGCGAGCCTGGGTGGCAGGGTTGCAACTGACATAGACAATGCGCTGAGGAGAGGCAAAAAGGATGGTGTCAATCACATCCTGATGCATGCCAGCACGTGGAGGGTCGGTAATGATGATGTCTGGCCGCCCATGCTCTGCAATGAATTCCTTGTTGAGGATATCCTTCATGTCGCCAGCATAGAAGAGGGTGTTGGTGATGTGATTGATTTCAGAGTTCACCTTCGCATCCTCAATCGCCTCTGGCACATATTCAATGCCAATAACCTGACGCGCCTGCTTGGCCACGAAATTGGCAATCGTACCCGTTCCTGTGTATAAATCATAGACCAACGGCTTGTCCTTTTCCAACCCGTCAAAAGCAAACGAGCGTGCCACCTTATACAGTTCATACGCCTGTTCCGTATTGGTCTGATAGAACGACTTTGGTCCCACCTTGAAACGCAAATCTTCCATCTGTTCAAAGATGTGATCCTTGCCTTTCACCACATAAATCTCTTGGTCAGCGAAAGTATCGTTAGCTTTATGATTATCAACATATAAGAGCGATGTAATTTGAGGAAAGGTTTCACTCAAATGTTGCATCAACGCATCTGCCTGTTGCTGTGCTTCAGGAGTCTCAATACGGAACTGAACGAGGAACATCAGCTCGCCTGTGTTCGAGGTACGAATCATGAGTGAACGGAGCAGTCCGCGATTCTCACGAAGGTCGTAAAATTCGAGTCCATGCTCCAAGGCATACTGACGGATATCGTTGCGAATCTGGTTGTTGATATCGTCCATCAGATGGCACTCTGTGATGTCGAGAATCTTGTCGAAAGCACCCGTGATATGGAACCCGACCGCATCCATCACATCATACTTCACATCTTGCTTCACTTCTTCATCCGTAAGCCAACGCTTATTGGAGAAACCAAACTCCAACTTGTTGCGATAGCCATAAACCTGCTTACTTCCAAGGATGGGCTGGAACTCCGGCAATTCAATCTTGCCAATGCGCGTCAGGTTGTCAAAGACCTGCTGTTGCTTGGCCTTGAGCTGCTCCTCATATTGAAGGCATTGCCACTTGCAACCTCCACATACACCATAATGACGGCATCGAGGTTCTGTGCGCAAAGGTGAAAGTTCATGAAACTTCACAGCCACAGCCTCCATGTAGGAGTTCTTTTTCTTCTTCACTTGCAAGTCAACCACATCGCCAGGAACCACGAAAGGCACAAACACCACCTTATCGTCCACACGTGCCAAAGCCTTGCCTTCTGCAGCACATGCGGTGATGGTCACATTCTCCAACAAAGGGAGCTGTTTTTTCTTATTTCGAGCCATAAAACACTTTTCATTTGTTAAATCGAGTGCAAAGGTAATGAAAAATTTTTCATTTTCCACAGAAAATGCCTAACTTTGCAGCCTCGTAGGTCCTTATCCACCTATTGACCAACAAAAATGCAGTATTTGGACACAGTCAAATGGGGTTTCATCGGTTGCGGAGAAGTGACGGAGAAAAAGAGTGGACCTGCCTTCGGGAAGATTGAGGGCAGTCAGGTGGTGGCCGTGATGAGTCGCGATGGACAAAAGGCAAAGTCGTATGCTGAGCGACATGGCATCAAGAAGCACTACTCGGATGCCATATCGTTAGTGAACGACCCAGAGGTGAATGCCATCTACATTGCCACTCCCCCATCCTCTCATGCCACCTTTGCCATCATGGCGATGAGGGCTGGCAAACCGGCTTACATAGAGAAACCTCTATCAGCCAGCTACGAGGAGTGTCTGCGTGTGAACCGCATCAGCGAACTGACGGGCATCCCTTGTTTTGTGGCTTTCTATCGCCGATACCTACCCTATTTCGAACGTGTGAAGCAAATTGTGATGGATGGGGAGATAGGCAAGGTGCTGACCGTACAGATACGTTTTGCTGTACCTCCAAGAGAACTGGACTACAAGAGCGGCAAGGAACTGCCTTGGAGACTCCAACCAGAGGTGGCGGGTGGAGGTGGATACTTCTACGACTTGGCTGCGCACCAGATAGACCTGTTGCAATACTGGTTTGGTCCCATTGTTGAGGCAGAGGGTTTTTGCCAGAACATGATGGGACTGTACCAGGTGGAAGACACGTTCAATGCCTGCTTCCGCTTTGCTGATGGACTGACAGGAAGTGCTTCATGGTGCTTTGTGGCACACGAGTCGGCACGAAGAGACCGCATCTCGATTGTGGGAACAAGAGGAAAGATCGTCTTCTCCGTGTTTGACTACGAGCCAATTGTGCTCGACACAGAACGTGGCCAGGAACAGATTGTGGTGCCCAATCCTCCCCACGTGCAGATGGGACTTATTGAGAAGGTGGTGCGACACCTACAAGGCCAGCAGATTTGCGACTGCGACTCAGTGAGCGCTACTGCAACCAACTGGGTGATGGATAAAATACTCGGCAAATTCTAATTCAAGAGAGAAGGCGTAATGCGACATAGATTGAAGATGATATCCTGCGTCCTAATGATGGTGATGCGTTGTGCGATTGCTATGGCACAGGAGGATTCGGTGGAGATAAGAGCTTTGACCGACAGCATAAGGGATGAAGAGATGCTGGAGAATGTCACCATCACGGAGAGGAAGCGTCCTCCTTTGATGACACGTGTGGTAAATGGTGTATCGGAATTTTTCATGGGATGCGACACCACCTATGTGACTCCTCAGAAGTATAACCTGACGGCACAGATGGAACTGTCGTATTGGCACGACTACTACTTTCTGCGTTCGTCAGTCACCCACAACACGATGGTGATACAGTCAGATCCGTCCGTCATTTTGGGAGGATACGTGTACTACAGCATCTTGGGATATGGAGCCGTGTGGAACCTGAACGACATCGGTGTCAGGGCAGGAAAAACGAACGGCACCTCACTCAGGCAAACGTTTGTGATTCACACGGCAAAGTTCTTTGCAGAGTACTACACTTTCAACTCAGGAAAGGGTGCGGAAATCAGAAGTGTGAGCGGCATCAACTTGAAAGGCAAGGATAGGACATTCCGTGGGTTGGACTCCCGTTGCAACGGTTTGAATGTGGTGTATATGTTCAACAATCGCCACTTCTCATGGCCAGCATCCTTCGGAGCCAATGCGGTGCAGAGGAAAAGTTGTGGCAGTTGGAGCGCCGGCTTCCAATACAATGAACAACGCATCAGCATGGATGCGGAAGCCCTGCCTGACTACCTGCAAGAGGAGATAGACTCCACCCTGCTGTTCTCGCACGTGAACTATAAGGACTACAGCATCAGTATAGGATATAACTATAACTGTGTGCTGGGACGAAACGTGATGTTCGCCTTTTCGCTGATGCCCAATATCGGCTACAGGCGGTCAAACATTACGGAGGCACAACAGGAGAAACATTCGATTCTGAACAACGTGTCAACTGACCTGAATGTGCGTATGTCTTTGTTTTGGAACAACACACGGCTTTTCAACGGCCTCGTCTTCGAAGCACACACCTATTCGTATCGAAAGGACAAGTTCGGTCTGACCAATACATACGGAACGCTGAAATATGTGTTAGGAGTCAATTTCTGGCGAAAACCACAACCGAGATAAAACGACAAGAACGCTTCAACAAGATAAACTAAACATTCAAAACTATATGAAGAGAATTCTCACAACGCTATTCATCGCAATAGCAACTTTAACTAGTTATGCCACTCCAGAGTGGCTGGATGTGACAGACAAGTATGTCACAAATCCGAGATTCGACAACAACGACATCAAGACTGGATGGTCGGGAACTGCCTTCACGGCCAACAATCCGTTTGAGAATGCCGAACATTTTGGCAAGAACTACGACACTTATCAAACCATCAAGGGATTGCAACCAGGTAAGTATCGCCTCAGCCTCAACGCTTTCTATCGCATGGGTGATGCCGAAAACGACTATGCTCTCTACAAGGCAGGTAATTACAAGAGTTATCAGCATGCCCTGCTATATGCCAAATCTTCGACGGCAGAAAAGAGCGTTGCCATCACACCTGCTTCATCTGCCGCACTCGAAGAGCCACTGGGTGGACAAACTTACCCTGTGAGCGATGGAGGATGGTGGTGGTCTTCGTACTATTACCTTCCTGACGATATGGAGGCCGCCCACTACTGGTTTGAGGCTGGCAAGTATAAAAACACATTGGAATGTGAGGTGGGTGAAGATGGCACGTTGACCATTGGCATCAAGAAAAATGAAACCATTGACAATGACTGGACTTGTCTTGACAACTGGAAGTTAGAGTATTGGGGAGAGCCTACGCTCGTGACCAACATCAACCTGTCAGAAACGACCATCGAACTGGTTCCAACAGAGAAGAAGACGCTCTCATTCAGCATTCTTCCTGAAGATGCGACCCATAAGGATGTGACTTGGGTATCGTCCAACACCAAGGTGGCCACAGTAAACCTGAATACTGGAGAAATCACAGCTGTAGCTGTCGGCACTTGCAACATCACGGCAAGAACGAAAGACACCAGTGGCATTACGGCCAGTTGTCAAGTGAATGTGGTGCAGAACCCAGCCACAGCAAGTTCTCTCATCATCAACGAAATCATGTCTGCCAATGTGGATGTGTATCTTGACCCTTCGTTCAACTATGGCAGTTGGGTGGAATTGTACAATCCTACCAACAAAAGTGTGTCGTTGGGAGGACTTTATGTGACCGACGACCCTCAGAATCTAAAGAAGCATCAACTGACAGAGAAATATGGCGCACTTCCAGCCAAGGGATTTGCTTTGCTAAACTTCGACCACCACGAGATCTAC
>CAJOGQ010000084.1 GCA_905234125.1 uncultured Bacteroidaceae bacterium
ATCAGCGTGGCGAAGACGAAGAGCGCGATGATGCGCTGCTGAACCACCGTCAGTCCCTCGATGCCGAAACTGTCAATAGGCAGACACGCCACCACCACCGTCGCGATGATGGAAATGGTCGAGGCGATGAACGACTTGTTGTTAAACTTGCTCGACAAATTATTGACGAACTTGCTTCCTCTCTGTAGTTCCAACTTATTGAGCAAATGCAGTTGGAACAATTTTTTGTTAAAGAATGACATATAGTTTTTAATTTAAAATAGAGTTCCTGTAAGGGGGAGACCTGAGCATCCCTGCTGAAGTCTCCCGGCATTTACAACACTTAAATCGATATTTTAATGAAGATTTCGTTCATTGATTTCTAAGTTTCCCCACACAAGAGAGCGCACACAACAGCATCCCTGAAGACATCCATACAGAATGTCCCCAGCGTAGCATAACTGACGCTTGGTCTCTTCACCATTATTATCAATAATGTGTATGTTTCCGCTATGTCCGTAGTCCCGCAGACACGCGTCTCAAATGGCATTGGCAGGTCTTCTGACTCGTCCTCCACGCTGTCCGGTCTTCCCAGAGATTTCAAGACTTTCACCGTCTGGTTCCGTCTTGACTCCAGTGACACTGTTGGCAGCCTGTTGAAAAAGGACTCACAGCATCGGGTAATGTCGAGGCTTTACACCCCTGTTCCCATCTTAGCTCCGTCGCCACACCGTCCCATGCGATGTGGGGGAGAACCAAATGCGGTGCAAAGGTAAGACATTTTTATGGAACGACCAAAAGATAATCCCTTTTTCTTCTTAATGACGTTCTTCCTTGCGCCAGAAACGCCAATCGAATGACACTATCGTCCAAAACTGAAACAATCATCCAAAATTTGCATCGGAGCCGAAAAAAGTTGGGATTTGAGGCTTTTTCTTTGCGAGAAAAGATGTACTTTTGCCACGACAAATGAAATGATTGTCCATTCAGACAAGCAACTAACTGACAATACAGCTATATTAATAACTTACTAATTCTTTATGATTATGAGAAAGACTTTACTCACATGTTTCTTCCTCGGATGTGCCACATTGGGATTTTCTGCACCTCAGGCTACAGCCGAAATTACCCACCGTGCTGACGAGATTGACGCCTATCCGCTCCAGCCAATGGTGCGTCGCAACGATGGCGAATGGTTGCCACAGAACTACATCCAGGTGATGGAAGGCGACAAAATCACCATCGCCTTTGCCGACAAGGGCACCAACACGGTGCAGAGCTACAACGCCAAGCGCACCACGGGTTCCAAGACCATCCGTGGCTATCAGAATGCTGAAGTGGTGCTGACGGAGCAGGCATCGAAGGATGATGCAGGCAACTACTACTGCGACCTCCTCTACAAGACTGAAGGTCAGACGGGACGCATCAAGTATGAGAACTGCCACATCTACGTCGATGTGCAGAGCCACCCGTTGGGCACCGCTTGGGACTGGACGGGCGAGGTGCCACAGCTGAGTTACGATTTCCACGACGAGTATGGAGACATCCCTGTGCCCCAAAAGGTTCACAACATCAAGAAGAAGAACGGTCAGAAAGCCAATCAGTATGTGGGCAAGTGGTGGTCTGTCTTCTGGGGCGACGACCTCAATGCCGAGGTGGGCGGTCAGGAGAAGGCGATGGAGGCTGCCGAGAACATGGTGAAGAAGTTCGACGAGGACTTTGAGTACATCTATCAGAACATTGGCTGGCCTCCCAACCTCAGCGCCCGCAACGGCTTCAAGTCCATGATCTACATCTTCGGCTCTGGACTTGCCAACGACAACACCCCCAAGACGGAGAAAGGTGGTTATCAGAGTGCCACCTCTGCCGATGGCGGCTACTATGCCTGCGTGTGGGCAAGCTACTACCCCTTCTCCCGTTTCCGTTCCGATGCCGACAAGAAGTGGACGGACGGCAACTATCAGCGCGAAGCAATGGTGCACGAGGGCATCCATACCCTCTTTGCCGACCTCGACGCTTGCAAAGGCTCCAGCTGGTTCCACGAGGGAGGCAACGTGTGGCTTCAGCAGGAACTCCATGTGCGTCGTGAGGGCGACTACGAGGCCACCACACCTGGCTGGCTTGGAGCCGGCAATGTGCTCTGTCCCTTCATGCCCATCGAATGCTACTCGGGTTGGTTGCAGGATGGTTCCTTCGGCGGTCCCGCTGCTCAGGGCGTGAACATGTACAACGAAAACGGCCAGCAGGTCTGCACATGGCGCAACCTCATTGGTGGCACGCAGTATGGCGACGTCTTCCCTGTGGTGTTCAGCGCTGTCTGCGGCTCAAAGTCCGTTGCGTGGATTTGGCGCTACACCAAGAACCGTATTCTCGAAACCATTGCCGACTCCATTGGCGACACAGCCATGCGCGATTTCATCACCCAATACCGTGCCCGTCTCGCCCTCTACGACCTCAGCGGTTGGGACAAGGGCTACCGTCAATTGGCCGACAACTACTTCGGCACCACCGTCAAGGAGGAATGGAGCCCCTATTGGATCAAGTGCGACCCCTTCAAACTCACACCCTATCAGACCCTGACGCTCAATTCTGCTGATGGCTGGATGGCTCCCGACCCCATCACCAATCCTGGCTGGTCAGGCGCCAACACCCTGCCCATCCACGTAAAGACAGGCGCCACCTACGCCGAAGTGGAGTTCCGTCCAGAAGACACCTCTGAACGCGCCCTGCTCTGCTACCGTTCCAAGGACGGCAAGTGCCACTACAGCCAGCCCGTCAACTGTGGCACTATGCGCATCGAACTCAACGACCAGCCTGCCAATGGCGTCATCTTCTGCGTCGTAGTCAACACCGACTACCGCTACACGGGCGACGCCATCCGCAAGCACCATTGGGACTATCGACTGCGCTTTGGCGACAATGCCCTCGCCCCAGCCGACATCCGTCAGAAGTGGTACTTCTACGAGCGCACCATTACCGACAAGAGCTACGACGAACAAGCCATTCTCTCAGGCATCGAGGACGTGAAAGCCCCTACCCTATCCTCTCATTCCCGCCTTTCCTCCACCCCCACCATCTATTCCCTCTCAGGTCAACCACAATCCACCATGCAACGAGGCATCAACCTCGTAAGGGATGCCCAAGGCAGAATGAAAAAGGTGTATATGAGGTGAGTTATGCCACTTCTGCCACGACTTCAATCTCCACCAATGCACCTTTCGGCAAAGTCTTGACGGCCACGGCAGAACGGGCAGGATATGGTTCAGAGAAGAACTCGGCATAGACGGCATTCATATCGGCGAAGTCGTTCATGTCGGCCATGAACACCGTCGTCTTTACCACATTGCCCATCGTCAGTCCAGCTTCTTCGAGGATGGCCTGAATGTTGGTCAGTGACTGACGGGTCTGCTCCTTGATGCCGCCCTCAACGAAGTTCCCTGTCGCTGGATCGATAGGAATTTGACCGGAGGTGTAGAGAAGATTGCCCACTTTGACTGCCTGACTGTATGGGCCAATGGCTGCAGGAGCCTTTGTTGTATTAATCACTTCTTTCATATCTTTTATTATTGGAGTTTCTTTATTTTTTGCAAAGGTATTACTTTCTCAGCAGAATCTGCACATCGATGCGAGAAAATCGATAAAAATACCATACTCATGGTACGATTGAGGGCAAAAATTGTGGGGGCAAACAGAAAATCCATGATGATTCTTGCCTTTTCAGTCATGATAAATTGCAATATTGTCGATAAAGTTTGAGATAATTCCTCATTTATCCCTAACTTTGTACGCGATTAATCAACCAAAACCAACTAACGAATATGAACATTCTGATTTTACAGGGCTCTCCGAGAGCCAATGGCAACACCGCTTGGATGGCGGAAGAGTACAAGAAGGCTGCTGAGGCAGCAGGTCATGAGGTGACACTGGTGAATGTGTCGCGCAAGAAGATTGCGGGCTGTCTGGCTTGCGAGTATTGCCGCGGCAAGGGCGAAGGAGCCTGCATCCAGAAGGATGACATGCAGGAACTCTATCCGCTGATGAACGAGGCCGAGGTGCTGGTGCTGGCTGCACCCATCTACTACTTCACGCTTTGTGCCCAGATTCAGGCTCCCATCCAGCGTATGTACTGCGTGAACAAACCCGCCAAGGTGAAGAAGATGGCGCTGCTGATGTCATCCTACTCGCCCAACGTCTATGACGGAGCCACAGCCGAGTTCCGCGACATCTGCAACTATTGGCAGGTTGAGAACATGGGCTTTGTCTCTGCCAAGATTGACGAGCAGAAGACGGAGGAGACCAAGCAGAAGGTGATCGCATTGGCAGGGAAAGTATAACTGCCGATGTGCTCTGCTCATGCATCACATTGCTTCCATGAAAAAGAAGGTATTCTTGTGCATAGCCTTGGCTGTAGCAGTCGGCACAGCCTCGGCTCAACAAACCACTGTGGGACAAATCAGCATCATGGTGGATTCCATGCTGAATGCCCAACGGAAAGTGACAGCCCACATGAAGATGGATGGTTACGACGGAGCTATTGGCATCAAATTGCGTGGCAACAGTTCACTGGGGTTCAATCAGAAGAAATACACCATCGAGCTGAGGAACGAACATGGCCAGGAGGTAGAAGCCCCGTTGTTGGGCATGCCCGCCCACAGCAAGTGGGTGCTGCTGGCGCCCTACAGCGACGTGTCGGCTGTACGCGACCCATTGGCGTTCCAGCTGTGGCGCGACATGGGGCATTGGGGACCACGCACACAGATGGTTGAACTGACCCTGAATGGTGAATACCGTGGCATCTACATCCTTGCGGAGGCCATCAAGCGTGGCAAAGACCGTGTGGACATCGCAAAGATGAAGAAGAGCGACGTGGCTGGGCGTGACGTGACGGGAGGCTACCTGTTGCGCATCGACACCTTCAATGAGGACGACGCCACTTTCACATCGAAAGTGCCGGGCATCGGCGAGGGCAACATGTCGAGCCAGGTCATCTGGTCGTGCATCTATCCGAAGAAGAAGAACCTCATGCCTGAGCAGTTCGACTACATCCACAACTATGTGGACACGGTGGAGCAGGTGATCCAATCGAAGGAATTCGCCAATCCGCAGACGGGGTATGCCCGCTACATCGACGTGCCCTCGTTCGTGGACTATTTCATCCACACCGAACTGAGTCTCAATGCCGATGGTTACAAGCGCAGTGCCTATTTCTATAAGGAGAAGCAGAATGTGGACGGAACAGGTGGCAAACTGGTGGCTGGTCCTGTGTGGGACTACAACCTGGCTTACGGCAACGCTAACTTCGCGAACGCCAACAACATTGAAGCATGGAACTTCGAAGGCGCCAGCAACAACCCTACCCCAGCCATGTGGCAACGTCTGTTGCAAGACCCCGCTTTCCGCAAGGCCGTGAAGGTGCGCTACAAGGCTTTGCGAAAGGGTGTGCTGAGCAACAAGGCCATCAATGCCTACATCGACCGTCACGCCAAGCTGTTGGCTCCCTGCATAGACAGACACTTCGAGACCTATCCTGAATTGCTCGTCACCGAAGAGGAGAAAAAGGCGTTTAACCCACAACCATTCGGAACTTTCCCTCCGATGGGTGAAGGTTTTCCTGCGATGGGTGGTTTTCCTGCAATGGGCGAAGGCTTTCCTCCGATGGGTGGTTTTCCAATGATGGGTGGAGGCTTTCAGATGCCCGACTCCATTCCGTCTTTCCCTGGAGGGTTTGGTGATTTTGGAGGGTTTGGCGATTTTGGAGGGTTTGGCGGAGGATTTAATGCTGTCGGCATGTTTGCGGCCTATCGCGTCAGTTCCTACGACGAGGAAATCAAGATCTTGAAAGAGTGGCTCGCCAATCGTCTGTCATTTCTTGACCGAAACATCGAACGATTCGACAAAGATTGGGAACCACACATTCAAGAACTGAAGGAAATCAAGATGCCATAGTTCCCTGGCGGTTTTCCATTCTTCCAATCCCGTTAAGATGGGGGCACTAATGGACGAAAATATGAATTCAATGGAACAGAAAAGAACTACACCAGAGTTTATTACAGAGCTGCAGCCGAACGAGATCTTCGTCTTTGGCAGCAACCTGCAGGGTATGCACGGCGGCGGGGCAGCCTACATCGCCTACCGCAAGTTTGGAGCCATCATGGGTCAGGGCGTGGGTCTGCAAGGTCAGAGCTATGCCATCCCAACGATGCAGGGTGGCGTGGAAACCATCCGTCCGTATGTGGACGAGTTCATCCAGTTTGCCAAGGAACATCAGGATCTGACGTTCCTCGTCACGCGCATCGGCTGTGGCATCGC
>CAJOGQ010000085.1 GCA_905234125.1 uncultured Bacteroidaceae bacterium
ATTGAACCAAAGCAACAAACGGATAGTTTCTCGTAATGAAAAGGGTGGTTTCTTACCGAGAAACTGGTAGTTTGTTTACTACCATCAAGAAGCGAGCCGCTACCCCCAAGGCATTGAGTCGGTAGCTCAAAGGCGACGAGCCAGTAGCACGAAGGCGTTGAGGCGGAGGCTCAAGAAAACAACGGCGTTGTTTGGGCAAAACATCGGTGTAGGAAGCTCAAAACAACGGCGTTGTTTTAATGGCGCAGTTTAATCACCCTAAAGGGGGTTGTTTATTGAGCCAAAGCAACAAACGGATGGAGGTTTTTATTCCTTCCACAGCTTCAGCAGACCCCAGGTGCCGAAGATCTGCAAGAGGAGGCCTGGCCAGCCGATGGTGAAGTCGGCAATGGTGGCTGTGAGGGTGCCTGTGAGGGCGAGTTCAGAGAGGCCACCTAAGAGTTCGGCAACGAGGACTACGCCGATGAGGAGAGGAAGGGTGACACGCTTGAGGTATTGGGCTGTGAGGCCTGCGATGAGGGCGAGGAAAACCAGCTTCAAGGCCATCACAGGGATGACTGCCCAGACGGGCGCACCAAAGATAAGGTTGTTGACCACGGGCGATGCGAGTGAGGCCAAAAGTCCTGTCTTCCAGCCCAACTTGTAGGAGCCTGCCAGAATGACGAAGGAGAGGGGCGCGAAGATGATGCCACCTTGGGGAATGAGATGGAAAAGCTGGGGCAAGAGCATGTTGGCCACGATGAAGGCAAGTGCCCACAGATAGGTTTTCACTTCGCTGAAGGACAGCGTGTAGAGGGTTGCGTTTGTTGTCATGTCGGTTTGGTTTAAGTGGTTTGTTATTATCGGAAGAGGTACTTGATGCCACCCTGAATGAAGAATCCCTGCATCTTGGGCTTGCCTTTGAGACGTCGGCCATCGAGGGTGTACCAGGAGGAGTTGACAGGTGACAGTTCTTTGATGGCAGTGTCCTTCTCGATGATCCGATGGCGCAATGCTGAACGCACACCATAGTAGGCTGGTTTCTTGCCCACTCCAGCATCGTAGAACAACGACAAGAGCATCGCTATGAGATTCTTATACATATTTATATATGATAGCTAATTGTTCACTTATCACTTTTCCCTACACTTGGTTCGCTGTCAATCACGGCATCGAGAATGGCATCGACCATCACATGGGGCAGCGTGAATCGAGGATCTTTGGAAATGGTCGTGATGGAGTCGAGGAAGTGAGGGAGTTCCATCTGGTAAATCTTCCTCATGTGTCCGTTGTCACCTTTGGCATGCTCGCAGGAGTAGGTGATGTTGGCCAAGCGGTCAGCCAACTTCACGAAGGGAGCATAAGCCGTCTTGCGGATGCCCCTGTAGTATTTTTCGCCTGCACGTTCTGCACGATTACGTCCCTTGTCGTTGGTCAGGGCATACACAATCTCTGTGGCCATGTAGGACTGACGGTCACCCATCCATCGGTGAGCAATCTTGTTCACATCGTTGTAGGTCTGGCGAGCATCCTCAATGCTGTCGTGGTAGTAGGCACCAAAGAAGAGGGGCAGCACATCGCGTTCTTCAGCACAAACGAGGTGGCCATACTTGAAGACAGAGTCAACCACCATGTCCAAATGGAATCCATACGGATGCACTTGGTCGTACTTCTGATTCACATGCTCATGCAACGCATGGGCTGACTCTTTGATCTCCTCCAGTTCCTTGTGATATTTCTGAATGTAGTCTTGAAATTCTTGTTCTGTCATGATGTAATGAATAATCTTTTTGCAAAGGTACGAATAAGTGAGCACATAAGAAAGGAAAAACATTTTTTTTCTTTCTTTTGTCGAACGAAAGTACCTTAGGCGTAGCCATTGCGGTCAAGGGTGTGCGCCAACTTGTCAATATTGAGGCTTCGAGCTGACGCATCGACAATGTCTTTGTACACTCCACCCTTCTGGTACAGTTCATCAGGATTGCCCGACTGTTCCACACGCCCATCCTTGAGGGCATAGACCATATCGGAGTCGATGATCTGGCTGATGCTATGGCTGATGATGATGACAGTACGGTCGCGCTTGATGGCATCGATGCTGGCCTTGATCTGCTCTGTCGCCACAGCGTCGAGACTGGCTGTGGGTTCGTCGAGGAAGATGATGGGTGGGTTCTTCAGGAACATGCGAGCAATGGCGATGCGTTGCTGTTGACCACCAGAAAGGGCTGTGGCCCGGCTCTGCATGCCTTTGGGCAGACGCATCACCTGGTCGTAGATGTAGGCCTTCTTGGCTGATTCAATCACCTCCTCGTCTGTGGCATCGGGCTTGCCGTAACGGATGTTCTCTTCGATGGTTCCCTCGAAGATGTGGTTCTTCTGAAGCACCAGTCCGATGTGGTCGCGCAGGAACTGGGTGTCGTACTCACGCAGGTCAACACCATCAAGCAGAATCTGTCCGCTGTCAGGTTCGTAGAACTTATCTAACAGATTGACAATCGTGGACTTACCCGCTCCTGAGAGTCCCACAAGTGCCGTGATGTGTCCACAACCAATGGTGAGGTTGATGTTGTGGAGTGCCTTGGTGCCGTTGGGATAGGTGAAATCGACATTACGCATCTCAAACTCGCCCTTCACCTGAGCAGGACGATAAGTGCCTGTGGGTTCTGTCTCGCTCTTGGCATCGAGGATGTCGAAGAAGCCTTCCGCATAGATGAGGGCATCGTTGAGGGAGTCGAAGATGCGTTGCAACTGGGTGATGGGAGCTGTGACATTGGCGAAGAGCATGACATGGTACATAATCTTACCAATGGTCATGCCTGGATATTCTATCAGCACAAGATAGGCCGTGAGAATGATGATGAGCACAGTACCCACCTGCTGAATCAGGCTCTTCATACCATCGAAATGGAAGGAGGTCTTGCGCACTTTCATCTGATTGTCAGTAAATTGCGTCTGGATGTCCCACTGCTTCTGACTCTCGATGTTTTCGCGATTGAACGACTTGATGACATTCATGCTCTCGATGATGCCCACGATGCCGTTGCTCTTCATCTCGCGAAAATTGCGCATATTGGAACGCCAGCCTTTCAGTCGATGAGCCTGAGCGATGGTAATCCAGATGTAGAGGGGCACGATGAAGAGGGCTGTGAGTCCCACATAGACGTTGGCCACAAACATGAGGATGAGGGCGAGAAGGGCACTGGTGAAGAGAGGCAGGAGGTCGATAAACACGCTCTGCACAGTAGCAGACAAACTGCCAACACCTTGGTCGATGCGCGTCTGCAACTTACCCGTCTCATTGCCAGAGCGTGAGAAGAAGGCCATGCGATAGCTGAGAATGCGGTCAACAACAGCCTGAGAGAGGTCTTTGCTAACAAAGATGCGCATACGTTCGCCATAGTAGTTCTGGGCATAGCGGATGAACGCTGCCAGCACTTCCTTGCCCAACAGAATGATGCTGATGACGGTGAGGATGTGCGCAGCCTTGCTCCACTCGAACCCTTCTGGCACCACGAGGGCATTGATGGCATCGACTGTACGATCGAGCACCACAGCATTGACCTGGGCAATGAGCGAACCAGCCAACGTGAGGATAAGTGTGGCCACAACTAACCAACGATAAGGACGAACATAAGGCGCAATCTTGCGCATGAGCGTGATGAGATTCATGAATGTCTTATTTTTGTGTGAGTAATAGAGTGAAAAAAGAGCGACTCACGTTGCATGAATCGCTCCCTTTTTATAGAAGATAGATGTTTAATCTTGTTTCTTATTGGCTGAGTACATGATCTTCAGTGCGTATGCCTTACGCAATACCTGCTTCACATCGGTGATGATACCCATTGGTGTGTGGTGGTCCACCTTGAGTGAAACGGTGTAGAAAGGCTTCTCAGATTCAGGCATTTCACCACGCTCAGAGTTCACATAGTCGTAAATTTCCTGAGCCTCGGCATACTTGTCATTGATCTGAATACGATGACCTGTACCAAACTGTCCCTTCAAAGCATCTGTTGGCTGACCAATGTAGATGAATGAAGTACTGGACTTACGAGCCAATTTCTCAAGCTGCGTACCAATTGGCTTTTCAAACTTCACTCTCAATGTCACCTCACGCATGGTGGTTACCATCATGAAGAAGAACAAGATGGTGAAGATCAAGTCAGGGAGAGATGAGGTGTTCATCTCAGGCATTTCTCTGCCTTCGCCTTTGTTAAATCTACTCATTACTGTTGTCCTCCATACTTCTTTGGTTCTGCCTCAGATATCTTCTGTGGATATACTTCACGAACGGCCTTCTTCTGGTCATCGCTCAGCTGATTATAATGCTTGATGCCAAACTCTGCATAGGCAAATTCGTCACGAAGTTCGTTGTAGGCTGATACGAGGGCATCCTGCACTGCGAAGTAAACTCCATAGTCAGTGCCACGGTCTGTCTGAACTGAGATGACGTGGTTTTCTGTCACCATCACCGTTCTACCCAATTCCTTGATTTTCTTGGGCTTGAGCTCAGGCAGGTTAGGACGGTTGTCCTCGTTCTTGATAAACTCTTTAGCTCTCTCCTTCACGTCTGCAAGTGAGGCGTAGTCCTCACCTATCATCACGTAGTTGTCCTTGTTAATACGGATGTTGAGGATGTTACGTTCTTTAACCTTGATTTCGTTGTTCAATTGGTCATCCTCTGGTGGCTTCGGCAGTGTACGTGCCAAACCCTGGTCGGTGTCCATTGATGTTGTCACAAGGAAGAAGATGAGCAACATGAATGAGATGTCTGCTGTGGAACTGGTGTTCAGTCCTGGCATTTTTCTTTTCTTTCCCATATTATTTGCTCTGAGTTAAAGGGTTGTTTACTTCTTGTTGGTTACCATACTGAATACTGTGGCAGCAACTGTCACAATGGTCAGGATGAGGATAGCAAGCATTGACGTGTCAGTCAAGATGATGTCAGCTGGAGTAGCACGGTCGTTCTGGTTGTAGATCAGGATTTCGTCCTTGCTGGCAATACCAACAATAAGACCAATCACGATACCTACGATGAACGTGCCCCATGCGATGAGACCTGCCTTGCTGGCTGGGCCAACATCTTCATTCTTTGACTTGTTGCCACCGCTTACAAATCCATAGATCACGGCTCCTACAGCAGCTATGGCTGTAGCCGCAATGAGGATGTAAGTCCAGATGAGCAAGAGGTCGGTCAATTTAGGATCAACCTGCTTGATGTTTTCCTCGTAAGGAGTATCATAGCCTACGAGGAGGAAGAGAGCCAGAACCACGAGTGAGATGCCAATAAGGCTCCACAGTGTAATCTTGGCGATTTTCTCGACCTTATCCTGTGCGCATATTACTTGTGTATTATCCATTTTCTATTCTCCTTTAAGTTTTAGAATTCGTTAGTGACTCAATCGAATAGTCTCCTAATTACTTCTTGTTGTTGTACTTAGCAACGATGTCAAGGAGAGAAATGGTAGCGTCTTCCATCTTAGCGGTAAGACCTTCGATTTCAGCAAGAATGTAGTTGTAGAATACCTGAAGGATGAGGGCCACGACAATACCGAAGATGGTTGTCAACAAGGCCACCTTCATACCACCTGCAACGACTGTTGGAGAGATGTCACCTGCAGCCTGGATATCGTCGAATGCCTGCACCATACCGATCACAGTTCCCAAGAATCCGAGAGATGGAGCCATACCGATGAAGAGGGTAATCCAAGAGCATCCACTTTCGAGCTTAGAAGCCTGAACGGCACCGTAAGCAACAACTGACTTCTCGACTGCATCAGCACCGTCGTTCAGACGAGTGAGACCCTGATAGTAGATAGAAGCGATAGGACCACGAGTGTCGCGTGCGATAGCCTTAGCACCTTCGAGGTCACCCTTGTTGATAAGAGCGTTCTCAACGTCTTCAATGAACTTCACAGTGTTCACCTTAGAGAGAGCGAGGTAAATGATACGCTCGATACAGAAAGCAAGACCCAGGATGAGGGCAACAGCAACGAGTGCCATGAAGCCTGCAGAACCCTCGATGAACTTAGTCTTGATTGTCTTGTACATACCAGTCTCAACTGGTTCTGACTCTACTGGCTCTTCGTCAACAACTGGAGCAACAGCAGTGTCAACAGCTGCAGAATCTACCTGCTCAGTAGCAGCAGAATCCACTGCCTCGTCCTGAGCCGAAGCGGTTTGTGTCATACCAAATGTAAACACACCCATCAATGCAATGATTGCAAAAATTTTTTTCATTGTCTTGAAAATTTTAAGATTAATAACTTATGTTAATTCGATATATTGGTTTTGTTTATCACTTTCACACGTCAGCGGAGAGACGGGGATTCGAACCCCGGATACGCTTTTGACGTATACACGCTTTCCAGGCGTGCCTCTTCAGCCACTCGAGCATCTCTCCCTTTCGCTTTTTTAGGTCATTCTACCTCACTTTTCAGACATTTTTCGATGCCAAAGCGGATACCCAACCCATAATTCGGGACAAAAATAATGATTTTTTTCCTATTGACACGCCTAAATGTGTGGAAACTTTTCATTTTTATCAAAAAAAATCACTTTTTGGAAGACTTTGAGCGCATTTTCCGTGGTTTGATGTGCAATTGTGTCAAAATCTTGCTCATAAATCTCCGCAAGTTTTTCAGCGACGAATTTGACGAACGCACTTTCGTTCCTTTTGCCTCGATTTGGCACTGGTGCCATGTAGGGAGAATCAGTCTCAAGCACAATTCTTGACAGCGGAATGGCATTTTTCACCACCTCTCGAAGGGGCGATTTCTTGAAGGTGAGCACACCACCAATGCCAATCATGAAATTGGGAAAGGACAGCAGGTCATGAGCCTCTTCTTCTGAACCCGTGAAACAATGAAACACACCAGAGAGGTTGCTGTCACGATGCCGCTCCATGATTTCCATGAGTTCAGCATGCGCATTGCGTGAATGGATCATCAGTGGAAGGCCATATTTCTCTGCCCATCGAATCTGATGTTCGAACACCTCCATCTGCTCTTCCTTATGAGTGGCATCCCAGTATAGGTCGAGACCTACTTCACCAACAGCAATGATGGGAATGGAGGACGAACTGGCAATCATCTGTTCCAACTGGTCGAGGACTTGATGATAGTCCTCATCCATGATGTTTTCAGGATGAAGTCCCAACATGGGATAGAGGTAATTGGGGTGGGCTTGACAGACTTCGAGCAGATGGGGGGTATCTTTCAGGCAGATGCCTGGCACAAAGATTTTTTCCACCCCTGCGTCTTTGGCTCTTTGGATGACCTCCTCCAAGTCTTCCGCAAACTCCTCGCCATCGAGATGTGCGTGGGTATCTATCATCTTAATACTTCCTTCCTAACAGTTTGTTGGCAAAAACACGAAGTTCAGTCTTCTTCTCTTCAGCCACCTGCACTTGGTCAAGACTCTTGAGTGACTCGGCAAAGAGTTCCTCGATTTTCTGCAGAGCGAGTTCGCCGATGCCTAATATATTATATATATGTGTAACGGCAGTGATTTTATCCTCGTCAGAGCCTTTGGGAGTCTGAATCCATCGGTCGAGTTCCGCTTTCTGTGTCTCGTCAGCACGCTGGTAGGCATTGATGAGCATGAAAGTCTTCTTGTTATCGACAATGTCGCCTCCCAATTTCTTCTTGAACGTCTTGGGGTCGCCATACACGTCGAGCCAGTCATCTTGCAGTTGGAAAGCCAGCCCCATCTTCTCACCAAAGGTATAGAGATGTTCCACATCTTCTTTGTTCGCACCACCTAACAGGGCACCAATCTTCAAAGCATAGCCTAACAACAGGGAAGTCTTCATACGAATCATCTCCATGTATTCGGCCTCCGTCACATCATTGCGCGTCTCGAAATCGATGTCGTATTGCTGACCTTCGCACACGCCCAGCGTAGCATCGATGAAAGCCGTCCAAGCCTCTTCATTGCGAATACCTTGATTGAAGAGCTGGTAAGCAATGATGAGCATAGTGTCACCTGAAAGGATGGCAGTGTTTTCGTTCCACTTCTTGTGAACCGTCGGATTGCCACGACGCATATCGCTCTTGTCCATCAAGTCATCGTGCAGAAGGGTGAAATTGTGGAAAATCTCCAGCGCAAGCGCGGGCGAGATGATATTGTCGCCGATATCGTCGCTGTAAAGGTTATATGCCGCAAGGCAAAGGCGCGGACGAATGCGTTTGCCGCCTATGGACATCATATACTCCAGCGGCTCGTACAGCCCCGCCGGCTCCTTTACGAACTTCAGATTACATATGGCGCGCGCAATTATGGCTTCCTGCTCTTTAAGCGAATACATAGCTTCTTTGTTTAGTCTACAAAGATAATGAATCCGCCGGGAATTTATTTATCTTTGTCTATATGAAACCGACCAAGATTGTTTTTGCCACCGCCAATCACAACAAGGTGATTGAGATAGCCGGCAAGCTGGGCGAGGGATACCAGATTGTGACCCCGGCCGAGCTTGGCTGGGAAGATGATATCCCCGAAACCCACGAAACCATTCCGGAGAATGCGGTGGAGAAGGCGCAGTTTGTGTGGGACAAGTTCCACAAAACCTGCTTTGCAGACGACACAGGCCTTGAGGTGGACTTTCTGAACGGAGCGCCGGGCGTCTATAGCGCACGCTACGCCGGCCTTCCCAAGAACCCGGCCCAGAATGTCGTGAAGCTGCTCAAGGAGTTGCAGGGGGTGCCTTTTGAAGAGCGCACAGCCCGCTTCCGCTGCGTGATTGCCCTTATTGAAGACGGCGAGCTGCACACCTTTGAGGGCATCTGCGAGGGCAACATCTCCCTGGAGCCTATGGGCGAGCTGG
>CAJOGQ010000086.1 GCA_905234125.1 uncultured Bacteroidaceae bacterium
GGACCTACTTCGATAACAGTGCATGGCAGATTCTTGCCCTCAGCACTGAAAACGGATGTCATTCCGATTTTTTTTCCAATTAATCCTGGCATTTCAATAAACGTTTAATTGTTCTCTAAATTGATCAAACCTTAATCTCAACCTCAACACCGCTGGGGAGTTCGAGCTTCATGAGGGCATCAACAGTCTTGGTAGTGGAACTGTAGATGTCAATCAGTCTCTTGTAAGTGCTGAGCTCAAACTGCTCACGAGACTTCTTGTTCACGAAAGTGGAACGGTTCACGGTGAAGATACGCTTGTGCGTTGGGAGTGGAATAGGACCGCTCACGATAGCATCAGTGGCCTTCACTGCCTTCACAATCTTCTCTGCTGACTTGTCCACGAGGTTGTGGTCGTAAGACTTCAGCTTGATACGAATTTTTTGCTGACTCATTTGTTTAACTATTATTTAAGTAATTAATATATATAAGTAAGAGGGTATGCAGACAAAGAGTCGTTTGCTTGCCTGCACCCCCTAACTATTCTTGATTATACGAGATCCACACGTCCGTTACACTCCTGAAGCACGGCCTTGGCAATCGTGCTCGATACTGGAGCGTGGTGATCATACTGCATGGATGATGTTGCGCGACCAGAAGTGATGGTGCGGAGAGCGGTCACATAACCGAACATCTCACCCAGTGGAACCATGGCCTTCACGATGCGAGCACCCGAACGAGCATTGTCCATGCCTTCCACCTGACCACGACGCTTGTTCAAGTCACCAATCACGTCACCCATGTTCTCCTCTGGTGTAACAACCTCGAGTTTCATGATAGGCTCCATCAGCACGGGCTTGGCCTGAGCGCAAGCGTTCTTGTAAGCCTGACGTGCAGCGATTTCGAACGACAGCTGGTCTGAGTCCACGGGGTGGAAGCTACCATCCACAAGGGTCACCTTCATGCTGTCCATTGGGAAGCCACCCAATACACCATTCTTCATTGACTCAGCAAAGCCCTTCTGAACGGCAGGGATGAATTCCTTAGGCACATTACCACCCTTCACTTCGTCCACGAACTGGAGGCCAGTACCCTCGAAGTCCTCATCCACAGGACCCACCTTCACGATGATGTCAGCGAACTTACCACGACCACCAGACTGCTTCTTGTACACCTCACGGAGGTCAACAGTCTTCGTGATAGCTTCCTTGTAGTTCACCTGAGGCTTACCCTGGTTGCACTCCACCTTGAACTCACGCTTCAGACGGTCGATGATGATGTCGAGGTGAAGCTCACCCATACCTGAAATCACGGTCTGACCAGACTGCTCATCTGTCTTCACAGTGAAGGTTGGGTCTTCCTCAGCCAACTTCTGCAAACCGATTGACAGCTTGTCGAGGTCTTTCTGTGTCTTAGGCTCGACGGCGATACCGATCACAGGATCTGGGAAATCCATAGACTCGAGCACGATAGGTGCATCCTCATCACAGAGTGTGTCACCTGTGTGGATATCCTTCAAACCTACCACTGCACCAATATCACCAGCAGAAATCTCATCTACAGGATTCTGGTGGTTGGAGTGCATCTGGAACAAACGAGACACACGTTCCTTCTTACCAGAACGAGAGTTATAAATATAAGAACCAGCCTCAACCTTACCAGAATATACACGGATGAAAGTCAGACGACCTACGTATGGGTCTGTGGCAATCTTGAATGCGAGGGCAGAAGTCTTCTCATCCTCAGATGGCTTGCGATCCTCTTCCTCCTTAGTCGTTGGGTTGGAACCCACGATGTTGGGAGTGTCCAGTGGAGAAGGCAGGAATGCACACACATAGTCGAGCAGCGTCTGCACACCCTTGTTCTTGAATGAAGAGCCACAAAGCATAGGCGTGCATTCAAGCGCACAAGTTGCCTTGCGGAGAGCACGGATGCACTCTTCCTCAGTGATGGTGGAAGGATCATCGAAGAATTTCTCCATCAAAGCGTCGTCAAACTCAGCAACAGCTTCGAGCATCTTGCCACGCCATTCCTCAGCCTCAGCCTGGAGGTTGGCAGGGATGTCCTCCACATCGTAGTCAGCACCCAGCGATTCGTCGTGCCAAAGGATAGCCTTCATCTTGATGAGGTCAACCACACCCTTGAAGTTCTCCTCTGCGCCGATTGGAATCACTACTGGAACAGGCTTTGCGCCCAGCACTTCCTTCATCTGGCGAACCACTTCGAAGAAGTCTGCACCAGAACGGTCCATCTTGTTCACATAACCGATACGTGGCACATTGTACTTGTCAGCCTGGCGCCACACAGTCTCAGACTGAGGCTCCACACCACCTACTGCGCAGTAAGTGGCCACGGCACCGTCGAGCACACGGAGAGAACGCTCCACCTCTGCAGTGAAGTCCACGTGTCCCGGAGTGTCAATCAGGTTGAACTTATATTTGTTGCCGTTCCATGTCCAATAGGCTGTAGTAGCGGCCGACGTGATTGTGATACCACGCTCCTGCTCCTGTGCCATCCAGTCCATGGTTGCGGCACCATCGTGTACCTCACCCAGCTTGTGCGTCTTACCTGTGTAGAACAGGATACGCTCTGATGTGGTTGTCTTACCAGCATCGATGTGGGCCATGATACCAAAGTTACGTGTCAGATGCAAATCTTGCTTTGCCATATTCTCTTTTCCTTTTTACTTTTTACCTTGTTATTATAATCTCATTGAGTCGAATTAGAAGCGGAAGTGTGCGAATGCGCGGTTAGCCTCTGCCATGCGGTGCATATCCTCCTTACGCTTGAAGGCGCCACCCTGCTGATTGAAGGCATCCATGATCTCTGCAGAGAGCTTGTCTGCCATGCTCTTGCCCGAACGCTTGCGAGCGAACGCAATCATGTTCTTCATCGAAATGGCTTCCTTGCGGTCAGCACGGATTTCTGTTGGCACCTGGAAAGTGGCACCACCGATACGGCGGCTCTTCACCTCCACCTGAGGAGTGATGTTGTCGAGAGCTGTCTTCCAGATTTCCAGAGGAGACTTCTCCTCGTTCTTCATCTTGTTCTCAACATTCTTCAGGGCGGTGTAGAAGATGGTGTAAGCCACGCTCTTCTTTCCATCGTACATGAGGTTGTTCACGAACTTTGTCACCTTCACATCACCATAAACTGGATCTGGAAGCACCACACGCTTCTTTGGTTTAGCTTTTCTCATTTTTTTGTTTGATTTAATCTTTCTTTAGTCTGAGGCTGCATACTGTGTGTGTCTTCAACGCCCACCGTGAGGGGCATTTACTCAACCCTTCAAGCATTTCCGTCAAACCAAACGTTGTGAAAAAACTGTTGTTCTTGTTGTTTTAATAAGTAAGAAAAAGGATTACTTCTTAGCCTTTGGACGCTTTGCTCCGTACTTGGAACGACGCTGGGTGCGGCTTGCCACACCTGCTGTATCAAGCGCACCACGGATGATGTGATAACGCACACCTGGGAGGTCCTTCACACGACCACCGCGCACCAGCACGATGGAGTGCTCCTGAAGGTTGTGTCCTTCTCCTGGAATGTAGGAGTTCACTTCCTTCTTGTTTGTCAGACGAACACGAGCGACCTTTCTCATCGCTGAATTAGGCTTCTTAGGAGTTGTTGTGTAGACGCGCACGCAAACACCACGACGCTGAGGGCATGAATCCAATGCAGGAGACTTGCTCTTGTCCACCAACACCTGACGGCCTTTTCTTACCAATTGTTGAATAGTAGGCATTTTGTTTAATTTATTATGTTATTATTAATTGAATAGTCATTATATTTCTGAGTGCCTACCATAGCCCTTCCACCAGAAGGAGGAACCTTTCCTTTATGGTCAGCTACCCGCTTTGCTTCGTGCTAAAATACACGCAATTCGCATGTCATGTACCTAACTAAGGCACGCACTACTCCAAAAAGTGGTGCAAAGTTACGCATTTTATGCCAAATAGCATGTTCCGAAGGAAAGATTTTTTTCACAGCAACCCTAAAAACCACTACTTTTAGGATTATTTAACAAATAACCCACCCATTTTCGACAAGTCTACATTGCAAATGGTGTGAAAATGGAAAGAAAAAGGGAAGTTAATTTAACTATCGGAAGTTCTCTAACGTTGATTGCGCCAAGGCGCCGAAAGAAAAATATAAAAAAACAGAAAAAGATAAAGAAAAATAAGTTTTTTGACCAACGAGATCTCTTGTTCTTTTTTTATATTTTTACTTGTTTTTTTTTCTTCGGCGGCCTGCCGCAACAAAACATCCGAAACTCTAATCGGGTTAATAATAATAAATAATGTACGCGCGAGATTCTTAGGCTTCTCCCTGCTTGATGGTGAAAGGAGCAATGGTGCGAGCCTCGTTCTGTTGCTGAGGTTGTGTCAGGCGGATGGTGCCAAACTGCTTCTCATATTTCTGCACATTGTCCTGCAAGGCCATGAGCAGACGCTTGGCATGTTCTGGTGCCATGATGATACGGCTCCTCACCTGTGCCTTCGGCATACCTGGCATCATCTGGACGAAGTCTGCCACAAATTCACTACTTGAATGGGTAAGGATGGCGAGGTTTGAATAGATTCCGTCTGCCACCTCTGGCTTCAGTTCAATCTGAAGCTGATTGTTGTTTTCTGCCATAATACAATTGATTTATTTGTTTATTTTATCATATCGTTCTATCACTCGTTTGGGCGCATCACCCACCCACGAGTAACCATTTCTTCGTTCATATCCAATTTCCGACAGGCTTTTGCGAGGCACACCGTCCCGATCGCAAAACATCGGTTCTCCCTGTTCCAGATCATAAAACCTGGCCCACAAAGGTTCTGCACCTTGACGCTTCGCCAAACGGATGTCCGTCTTTCCCTCATCATTCGTGAAACGTTCCACGGCCACATCCTTCATCGCATGGGCTTTCAACCACTCTACCCCACTCTTCACAGCTTCTTTCACTTCCGCAGAAGGATTCTCCACATCCATCAGCAGGTCAAGTATCGAACACGTCTCACCATTGCCCGTATAGGATGGAAGTTCATACGCACGTGCCTTCACAGGAGCGAAGGTCACCTTGTCATGTTGCTGACACCACACCGTCCGAACGCCCTCCTTCCAGACATCCGTACCATATTCCAGCACCTTGCCCGACGCATCTACACGAATCTGGCAGTTCAGCACACACTGCAAACCCTTCTCGTATGCTGCCAGACACTTTTTCTTTGTCTTCTTCTCAATGCCCATGCAACGGAAACGCTCCTCATCCCGTCCCACATCCCTCAGCACCTTCAGCACATTCACCATTGCATTGTCATTGAATGTGATCTGCGACGCATACCCTTCGTCCTTCTTGACAGGATAGAACTGAGGGAATCCACCGTTTTCGTACTGCATTTCCAAGAGATACGCCAGACCCTTGCTGAATGCTTGACAATAATTCTCACGCATCACCTTCGTCAAGTCCGTATCTGCCCACAGTGGCACCTCTGCCTGCATCCTGTCCAAATGAGCCACTGCCTTGGCCAATGTCTCCATCTCCGTCGTGGTTGCCCCGTTGTCGATGGTACCTCCGATGCCAGTCTTCCTCCACGCCTTCGCCTCCTTCGGATCCACACCCTTCAACCAATCCTGATTCTTGGGCCATCCACCCGACTTCAGCTGATACTTCACGATTGAGTCAGCCAACTGTTGCAAATGCTGCTGGGCCATCACACCCAACGCCAAGCAACATCCCAACAAAATCAATACGACACGTCTCATTCCTTTTTCTCCTTTTCACGTAGGACGTTAGTGAGAGCCGAGATTGCGACAAGGCAGTCTCGGCTCTGTTCATCATTCATGTTTCGCTTTGGCTCAACCCACGAAGTCGAGTTAATACGTGAGGACAGCTGGGAGTTCCTTTGCCTGTGCAATCATCTTCTCCAGCTCAGACACGCTGGGAACGCGGTTGCAGAGGTTCTTCTGCTCATTCACTTCCACCAGCTTGGGCTGGAGGTTGGCAGCCACGCGGTGACGGAATTCCTTCACTGTGTCAACGCCTGCAGCTTCGAGGAGTTCAGCGAACTGGCTGGCGATGCCGTTGATGCGGAAAAGGTCAGCGTGGTTCGCCCATGTGAGGATGAGCTTAGGACTGATGCCTGTCTCTTCTGCCAATGCCTTGCGACCAGCAGGAGATGCGCACTTTTCCAGATACTCTTCAGTTGTCTTGATGCCGGCAGCCTGAAGCTTCTCAGCATACACGGGGCCAATGCCCTCTACGTCAATGATCTTGTAAGCCATAGTAGTAAAAGTTTAGAGTTGATAATGAATCATGTCTAATACGGCCACAAAGGTACGAATAAGTTCGGAAATAGGTTGCAGAATTTTCAAGTTTTTTTTCATTGAGAATGTTTTTTTCGTCTAAATAGGCAAATTCTTCCCTACTCGCCCCTTCTAACTCCCAACTTTTTCTTACCTTTGCCGTCGCATAAGAAAACATTTATATGGTGAAGTTATATCCTTTCCTGTTTGAGCCGAATCTTCATGCTGTGGTGTGGGGAGGCAGACGCCTGCGTCCCTACAAGGGTCTGGAGGCGACTGACGAACCCATTGGAGAGAGTTGGGAAGTGAGTGCCGTGCCCACAAGCACCAGCATCATCAGCAATGGGGCTTTGGCCGGGAAAGACTTGAACAGTGTCATCAGCATCCTACCCGAGGAGATTCTGGGTGAGGCAGTGGTGAAGAAATATGGCACCAAACTGCCATTGCTCGTGAAGTTCATCGATGCGGAGAGCGACCTGAGCATTCAGGTGCATCCCAACGACGAAATGGCGAAACGTGAGCATGGGAAGTTTGGAAAGAGCGAAATCTGGTACATCATCGATGCAAAGCCTGGCAGTCACCTGTATGCGGGCTTCAAAGATGAGATCACGCCTGAAGAATATAAACAGAGAGTGGCTGACGGAACGATTGTGGAGGTGCTGGCCAAACACACCGTGAAGGCTGGCGACGTGTTCTACCTGCCTGCTGGACGTGTGCATGCCATCTGTGGGGGAATCCTGTTGGCAGAGGTGCAACAGTCGTCAGATGTGACCTACCGCATCTTCGACTACAACCGTCCAGGCATGGATGGGAAACCTCGTGAATTGCACACAGAGTTGGCGGCACAAGCGTTGGACTTCCACGTGGAGGATGACTATCGCACGCAATACAGCAACTTGTCAGGACGTGCCAACCGCATCATCGATTCACCCCATTTCAGTGTCCGTGTGACGGAAATGACGGGCACCTTCCACCGCAACCTCATCAAGTACGACAGCTTCATCATCAGCATGTGCATCAAGGGGGACTGCCGCATTCGCCTGCGTGCTTCAGGCGAGGAAGTTCTGCTCAAAGAGGGACACAGCGCCCTCATCCCAGCCTCCATCGCCGACTACGACGTGATTCCCCTGCATGCCAAGACCCGCATCCTTGATGCCTACATCGACAACATGGATCGGAGTCTCGGCAGTCAAATCACACGATTCCTACACATTACAAGCAAATGATAAGGGATAAGGGATAAGGGAAAATTTGCTACCGCACTTGCACGTCAACAGTTGACAAACACTCGCGGTAGCAAATTTTTCACTTTTCATTTTTCACTTTTCACTTCGTCTTATACCATTCCTGCAACACATAAAAGGCTTTCTTCTTCTCGCCCTTGTCGCTGAAGAGGCCTTTCATGTTGTAGTAGTTCTGGATTTGTGGCAACACACGACGGGGCGAACGGAAGTCCTTGAGAATCCAGGGTGTCGTGCCTGAAAGTCCCTCAATCTTGTCAATCATGGCGATGTTCTCGCGATAGAGGTTCTCCTGAAACTCTTCTGTCCAGCGCTGGTTCTTCTCTCCATGATAGCCATACTTGGCACCACCACCAAACTCGCTGATGATGACAGGCTTGTTGTAAGGAATCTCCCACTTCATCTTAGGAGCGTCGTTCACGTCACGATACCAGCCAATGTACTGGTTGAAGCTCACCACATCCACATATTGGTTCATGTTGTCGTTCAGACGGTTCACGTAGTTCGACGCGCCAGTCACCTCCATAGCCATCGAGATGAGACGGGTGTTGTCCTGCGCGCGGGCATACTGTGCCAAACGCCCAAGGAAGTCATCACGTTCAGCGGAGTGAGGTGTTTCATTCGCGATACTCCAGATGATGATGTTGGCACGGTTCTTGTCACGCGCAATCATGTCGCGCAACTGAGCCTGCGCATTGTCAAAAGTCTGGGCGTTCTTCCAGGCAATAGTCCAATAGACAGGAATCTCCGACCATACAAGGATGCCCATGCGTTCAGCCTCGCGGATGGCATATTCATTATGAGGATAGTGTGCCAGACGCACGAAGTTGCAACCCAGTTCCTTTGCCCACGAGAGGAGGGTGTTGGCATCAGCCGTCGAGTTGGCACGTCCACCTCCGTTGCACTTCTCCTCATGGATGGAGATGCCCTTGAGGAAAATGGGCTTTCCATTGAGCAGAATCTGCTTCTCACGTGTTTCGATGGTACGGAAACCAATGTCATCAGTCAAGGTCTCGCCATTCAGCGTGAGGTTCACCCGATAGAGTTTGGGAGTCTGAGGCGACCACAACTGAGGCTTGGCGCTGAAAGTCACGGATGCCTTACCTTCCGCATTGGTGGTGAGGGTCTTGTTGATTTTCAGTTCAGGGATGTTCAGGGTCACCTGCTTTCCAGCTTCTGCCTTGTTCAGATTCACCTCGAACTGTACCTGCTGTTGGGCATTGGGCTGATTCCCCTTCATCTGGAGAGGCTTCTGGAGTTGCAGGGAGTAGTTCTCGATGTAGAGCGGTGCCACGCTGACGAGGAGCACATCACGGGTGATGCCTCCATAGTTCCACCAGTCGAAAATCTGCGTAGGCACATCCTCCGCATGACGCTTGTTGTCCACCTTCACGATGACGGTGTTCTCACCATCCACCAGCAGGTCAGTCACATCATAATTGAAAGGCGTGAAGCCACCGATGTGATGCCCCACCTTCTTGCTGTTCACATACACATGGCAGTCGTAATTGACAGCTCCGAAATAGAGCAACGTCCTCCTACCCTGCGTCGGATGGAAGTCAAAGCTCTTCTTGAACCATACTGTACCCTCATAGAAGAACAGGCGTTCGTCCTTAGTGTTCCAGTCCGAAGGGATGTGCATGGCGGGCGAGGCATCGAAGTCATACTCGATGAGGTCTTCAGGACGCTGAGGCTTGGCATTGCGGAAGAAGCCCCATTGGGTCGGATTCATACGGTAGTCATAGTAACCCTCCTCCTGAACGTCCACGATGTAGTTCCAGTCACCGTTCAGGGAAGTGGTCTTGCGATTCAGGACATTGCCCACCAATGGGAGGGTGTCAGCCACCATCGATGTTGGGAAAAGGGATCCCAACACAAGCGTTAAAACAAGATTGAAAAGTCTTTTCATTGTTAGTTTATGTTAGTTGTTAACTAAATATTTAAGTTTCAAGTTTCGCTTGTGCTCAACTTTTGAGGGGCAAGGAGCAGGGGGCAAGAGGAATGTTATGTTCGCTTGTTTGCCATTTGTGTATGTATGAGCAAGGTATCCTCTTGCTCCTTGCCCCTCGCTCCTTGCTCCTTAACTCAACTTGAGTGAGTAGTTGATCCTACAGGTTTGATAATCGATGGCAAAGGTAGGGAAAAAAATGGAGAAAAGGAAATGAATAGTGGAAAAAATGAACTTTTGGAAAAATAAAAGCGCATTATTGTTATGGCTCTCTTCCCTAAATCCCAATATTTGGTTCTCCAGAACTTGTGTATGTCAAAAAATCCGCTTACCTTGCCACTGGCTATTGCTACGTGACGGGCTTTGGTGACAAATCACCTCTTCACCCCCACCACCGCATCTCTGAGTCCGACACGGTCGAGGCTCCTTTCCCAGGCATGCTCGTTGGTGGTCCTAATCCAGGCCAACAGGACAAGCGCGACATGCACAACGCCATCTATCCATCGAACCATCCAGACGAATCCTACATCGACAACTACGAATCCTACGCCTCCAACGAGATTGCCATCAACTGGAACGCCTCCCTCGTCGCCTTCCTCTGCTGGTTAGATGCCCTTGGGGATAATTAAATTAAAGGTTCTGGTACTCAGTCTCGGCATCGAAGCAGGGACAGGCCTTGGCTACATGCGGAAGGTCACGATGTCCGAGGATCTTCGCATCGGGATGAGCCTCCTTCAGTCGTCGGAGCAGTTTCAAGAGTGCACAAAGAACGAACTCAGGAT
>CAJOGQ010000087.1 GCA_905234125.1 uncultured Bacteroidaceae bacterium
TGCTCCCATTCCTCTCCCATTCATTTTCGATTTATTAATTTAGTGTTCAACGTTTGTAAAATTTTTTCAAAATGAAAACAGGATTTTGGCTCCGAGGTGTTTGCTTTGCAGAAGAAAGCATGTTTTTTTGTCTTTTTTCTCTTTTTACGGGCGTTTGCAGCGGGGGGCTCTTTATATATAGGGGGGAGGCGTTCCTTACATCGTCGTGATCAACAAGGGCACGCTCACCTTCGAAGGCAAGAACGTGCTGGCGCAGACGGTACCTATGGAGCCGGAACTGATCAAAAATCTTGACGGCAGCAAGGAACTGGGACACTGGTGTGCCACTTTCAGGAAACTGGACAATGAGGAGCTGGTGGCACATAATGCCTACATCATGCAGGGCGACGGCACTTTCAAGTTCATCGGCAAGGTGAGCGACTCCAACCCATACGTCGCACCGTTCCAGGGCTACTTCGCAGCCTCGGAGTCTATCGGCGCATCGTTCAAGATGAAGTTCATCAAGACGGAGAACGGTGAGGAAACAGGTGAAGAGACTGACTTCCCTGCAGACCTGTTCGACGATGACATTGAACCTGATGACGAGACGAGAATTAAGGCAGTTGACAGTGGGCAGTTGACAGTTGACAGTGGCTGGTGGACGATTGACGGTAGAAAGCTGAGTGGAAAGCCTGGTACGAAGGGCGTGTACATCCACGAGGGAAAGAAAGTCGTGATTAAATAATAATCAGAAAAATCGGGAATGGCATCATGTCGTTCCCGATTTCTCGTTTTCTCGATTTCTCGATTCTCGATTGGCGGGCGTTTTTGCCCGCTTGTCATTTACAATGGCATGTTGCCATGCTTCTTCGGCGGATTGCTCTGGTTCTTGTTGCGCGACATCTCCAGAGCCTGAATGAGACGCAGGCGGGTATCGCAAGGCTGGATGATTTCGTCGATGTAGCCGAGTTGGGCGGCTGGCATGGGGTTGGCAAATTTCTTGCGATACTCCTCAATCTTCTCTGCACGCTCTTCGGGTGTGGCCTTACGATAGAGGATGTTGCAGGCTCCTTCGGCTCCCATCACAGCGATTTCGGCTGTTGGATAGGCGAGATTCACGTCTGCACCAATGCACTTCGAGTTCATCACGATGTAGGCACCTCCGTATGCCTTGCGGGTGATGAGGGTGATCTTGGGCACGGTCGCCTCGGCAAAGGCATAGACAATCTTGGCACCATGACGGATGATGCCGTTGTGCTCCTGTTGCACGCCTGGCAGGAAGCCTGGCACGTCCTCCACAGCGATGAGGGGGATGTTGAAGCAGTCGCAGAAGCGGATGAAGCGGGCAGCCTTGTCGCTGGCGTCGATGTCGAGGGCTCCAGCGAGGAAGTTGGGCTGGTTGGCCACGAATCCGACGGTGCGTCCAGCCATGCGTCCGAAGCCGATGACGATGTTCTTGGCAAACTCAGGCTGAATCTCGAAGAAGTACTGCTGGTCGCAGACGGGTTCGATGATGTTGCGGATGTCGTAGGGCACGTTGGGGTCGGTCGGCACAACGCTGTCCAGCTCGTGGCAGATGCGTGTGACCTCGTCTGTGACAGGATGCACAGGGGCGTCCTCCATATTGTTGGAGGGGATGAAGCCGATGAGTTCGCGGATGGTCATGAGGGTTTCCTCGTCGCTGTTGCAGATGAAATGGCTCACACCACTCACAGAGTTGTGGGTCATCGCACCACCCAGGGTTTCCTTATCGACATCCTCATTGGTCACGGCCTTGACCACATTGGGGCCTGTGACAAACATCTGACTCTGCTCCTTCACCATCAGGATGAAGTCTGTCAGTGCTGGCGAGTAGCACGAACCACCAGCACAGGGGCCAAGGATGGCGCTGATCTGGGGAATGACGCCCGATGCCATCACGTTCCTTCTGAAGATGTGGGCAAAGCCCGTGAGCGACTCCACTCCCTCCTGAATACGCGCACCACCTGAGTCGTTCAGTCCGATGATGGGCGCACCGTTCTTCAGGGAGAGGTCTTGCACTTTAGCAATCTTCTGCGCGTTCGATGCAGACAGCGAACCGCCCAGCACGGCGAAATCAAAGGCATAGACAAAGACGATGCGTCCGTCTATCTTGCCGTAACCAGAAATGACACCATCACCTTCGATGTGCTTCTGCTCCATGCCGAAGTCTGTGCAACGATGCACTACATGCTTGTCCAGCTCGACGAAGGTGCCACGATCGAGCAGGGTTTCTATACGTTCTCTTGCTGTTAATTTATTCATTGTTTAAACATTTTAAAGTGAATAGTGAAAAGTGAAAAATCTAAGTTACTTTATCAAATGACAAACAACCCAGATGGTTGGTAAAATTAATTTTTCATTTTTCACTTTTAACTTTTAACTCTAATCGGATGAGTGCCTGTTCCACTCGCACGCTGTCGCCCACGCTGACCAGAATGTCCTTCACGGTGCAGTCGGCATTCACTTTGTAGTTCGACTGCATCTTCATGGCCTCCATCGTCAGGACGGTGTCGCCAGCCTTGAGCTCGTCGCCAGGCTTCACATAGATGTTCACAATCTTGCAGGGCATCGGAGCCGTGATGACATCGGCCTGCACAGACTCCTGCGAACCACCACGACGCATCTTCATGTACTTTGCCTGTGAATCGAGCATGTCAATCTGATAGGTCGAGTAGTTCAGGTTCACACGATAGTGCTTCTCCCCACTCTCGCGGATGAGTTCGGCATTGTACGAATTGCCGTCGTAGATGAGGGAGCAGGTGCCGTTCTGAAGCATCGCCACATCCACATCATAGACTTTTCCGTCAATGTCTATCTTCACTTGGTTGCCCTCCTTGCTCAGCAGGGTCACTTCCAAAGTCTTATTTCCAACTTGTATTTCCATAAATTCATTAAGAATGTCAAATGTTATATGTCAAATGTAGGCTGACGCGATACTCGCAAGCCGCATGGACATTTTACATTCGGGATTAAACCCGAAGTACTCCTTTCTGTAATCCGAATGCCCTCCAGCGACTGATTGCTGTGTTCTCCGCTGTGGGCGTGGTGGGTTTGTTCTCTTCGAGGTTCATCAGATAGTCGATGTAGGCCGCGATGACCGCCATCGGCTCCGAATCGTTCTTGAAGCCAGGACGTGGACGAAGCCTGTCTTGGTTGCGCTCGATGAAGTAGGTGTTGTAGTTGCCCTGCTTGAAGTCGGGCACATCGATGATGCGACGCAGGTAACGGATGTTGGTCGTCAAGCCCGTAATCTTATACTCATAGAGCACACGGCGCATACGTTCGATGGCATACTCGCGTGTCGTTGCCCACACGATGAGCTTGCCAATCATGGGGTCGTAGTGTACAGGAATCTCGTAGCCCTCATACACATACGAGTCGATGCGTGTGCCAATGCCATGAGGCTCCGTGAGCTGCTGGATGACACCAGGCGAAGGCATGAAGTTGTGTTCCGTGTCCTCAGCGCAGATACGGCATTCTATAGCATGACCACGCTGACGGATGTCCTCCTGACGATAGCGCAGTTTCTGACCGTCAGCAATGAGGATTTGTTCCTTCACCAGGTCGATGCCCACCACTTCCTCCGTGATGGGATGCTCCACCTGCAGACGGGTGTTCATCTCCAAGAAGTAGAACTTGTGGTACTTATCGACGAGAAACTCAATCGTGCCTGCACCCTCATAGCCCACAGCACGGGCGGCTGCCACAGCTTTGGCACCCATCTCCATGCGCAGGTTGTAGTCGATGAACGGGCTTGGACTCTCCTCCACAATCTTCTGATGACGACGTTGCACAGAGCACTCGCGATCGAAGAGATGGATGACGTTGCCATGCTTGTCGCCCAAAATCTGAAACTCGATGTGGTGGGGTTCCTCCACAAACTTCTCGATATAGACCGTGTCGTCGCCAAAGCCTGACATGGCCTCACTCTTGGCGGCGTTGTACATCTCCACCACATCCTCTTCCCGTTCGATGAGGCGCATGCCCTTGCCACCGCCTCCCATCGACGCCTTCAGCATCACAGGGAAGCCTATCTTCTTGGCCACCGCAACAGCCTCTTCAGCCGACTTCAGCGGTTCTTCCGTGCCAGGCACTACAGGCACACCAGCCTCAATCATCTTCCTACGCGCACTAATCTTGTCACCCATCTCCTCCATCGTCTCAGGACGTGGACCGATGAAGATGAAGCCCTCCTCTTCACAACGGCGGGCAAACGCTGAATTCTCTGAAAGGAAGCCATACCCCGGATGGATGGCATCCACCTTATGCTTATGGGCGGCCTCGATGATGTGGTCGATGTTCAGATAGCTGTCACTGCTCGATGCCCCACCTATGCACTCTGCCTCGTTAGCAAAGAGCACATGGCGCGAGAGGCGATCGGCAGAGCTGTACACAGCCACAGAACGGATGCCCATCTCGTAGCAACTGCGCATCACCCTGATGGCAATCTCACCACGATTCGCTACTAAAATCTTTCTGATCATACTTTCGATTTTTTCGAAATGTTAAATGTTAAATGTCAAATGTTGGCTGACGCGATGCTCGCAAGCCACATGTCCTATTATGCATTACATCAGTCTCAACGTAAAGTAACCCAGCAACATACCGACGATACCGATGACGATGCCGACCTTCAGCATCTCGTTCTGCTTCACCAAGCCAGTCGAGTGGGCGATGGCGTTAGGAGGCGTACTGATAGGCAGA
>CAJOGQ010000088.1 GCA_905234125.1 uncultured Bacteroidaceae bacterium
GGAACACATCTAACCATTTATGTTTTTGTTCACCATCGCACACACGCAGGAGTCGCTCCACACGTTTTCAGCGGTTTCGACCATGTCGATGATGGTGAAAATGGGGAGGATGATGCCCATGATGCTGATGGGGGCGCCGATGCCAGCCATGAGGGAGAGGGTGAGGAAGTAGCAACCCATGGGGACACCTGCATTGCCAATGGCGGAGATGACGGCGATGAGGAGCCAGAGGAGGATGGTGGGGAGGTCGAGAACGGTGCCTCCGTTTTGCATCACATAGAGCGAGGTGACGAGGATGAAGGCTGCACAGCCGTTCATGTTGATGGTGGTGCAGATGGGCAGGACGAATCGTGCCACTTCTGGACGTGCCTTCAGCTTCATCTCGGCTGAACGCATGGTGACGGGGAGGGTGGCTACTGAGCTCTTGGTGAAGAGTGCCATCAGCACGGCTGGCCACATGGCCTTGAAGACCTTCCAGGGGTTCAGGCCTCGTGCCAGGAGGAAGAGGGGCAGAACGATGAAGAACTGGATGAGGTTGCTACACAGAATGACGGCCACGTACTTGCCGATGCTGCCGGCCACGACTCCTGCCGACACTTGTGCTGAGAGCTGGGCTGAGAAGGCGATGATGCCGAGGGGAAGCGTCCAGATGAGTCCACGGATGAGCAGGAAGAGGAGTTCCTGAAGTCCGTGAAGCCCTCGCACAATGACGGTTTTGTTCTCTGAATCGGGCAGTTTGGAGAGTCCGATGCCGATGGCAAAAGCCAGCAGGAGCAGGGAGAGGACATTGCCCTCGAGGAAGGGTCGCACGATGTTGTCGGGGATGACGCTGAGGAGGTGGTCGTAGTAGGTCAAGTCCCCCGAATCCCAAAGTGCCGTGTTGGCAGAGAGGGCTTCTGCGGGCAAATTCTGAGGACTAATCAGGAGATACACCACGGCTCCGACCACGCCTGCACTCAAGGTGGTGAGCAGGGTGTAGGTCAGCGTTCGTCCGAAGATTCTGCCTGACCCTTGCGAGCCGAAGGTGGCGAACGTGGTGATAACGACCAGCACGATGGTCGGCACGGCCAACAGGTGGAACAACCGCGTGTAAACCGTCGCCACAAAGTTCATCACCTCGTCGAGCCAAGCTATGCCTAAGAGTCCCAATACGGCACCAACAATCAGCGCCACAATCCAAATCAAAGTTCTTTTCATTGTTCTATAATGTAATCGATAAGTTCACATAAAAGTTTCTGCCCTTCTGCGGAATGTCGCACCAGTCGGCGTAGGTCGTGTAGCGTTTGTCCGTCAGATTTTCAATGCCGGCACGAAGGGTCAGAGCGTGTTCCTGAATATATAACGTATATTGTCCGCTGATATTGCCGATGACCCATGCTGGAGTGGCAGTTTCGCCATATTTCTTGCCGCAGTTGACCTGTCGGCTGTTGCCACGCAGTTCGGCCTTGGCCTGAAAACGCTTGTGGACGAAGGTGAGGCTCGACGTGTAGGAGAACGGCGAGATGAGGGGCAGCGGGTCACCCTCGTCGTCACGTCCGATGGCATAGCCGAGACGCGTGTTCCAAGTCAGCCATGGGAACGGTTTCCAATCAGCCGTGAAGGAAGTGTTGACGATGGTGGCGTGGTCGAGATTGCCATACACCTTCACACCTTCTGCATCGACGGTCATGGGGCTCAGACGGTTCTCAAACTGCCCGATGATGTAGTTGGAGAAGAAGAAAGCGTTAGCATCTACGGAAGTTGAGAGTTGAGAGTTGAGAGTTGAGAGTTTTGCGCTGGCGTTCAGTTCGATGGCGCTCTCATTCTTCAGACGCGGATTGCCGATGTAGTCATATTGGTCGAACGTGTTGTTGAGATAGTAGCCGTATGCCTCCGTGACGGTGGGCGCACGGCTTCCCCAACCCAATCCAATTGACAATTGAGAGTGAAGAGTTGACAGGTGATAACTGCTTGCGATGCGACCTGTCAGCTGCTGATAGCTCTGCTTCATGCCCGGGAAGAAGACGCTCAGGGCTTGATAACCCTCCTCATTGTTCAGGCGTTGGGTCTGCCAAGCGAGTTTCGTCGAGAGGTCGAACCAATGCCCTCCACCCAAGTCGATGTGGTCGTTCAGCGCCAAGCCTGTGTTGAGCGTACCCACATCAGGCCAAGTGACCATATACATGGGCGCCGCGCCACCAGGATACATCGTCATGTCGGCAAAGAGACGGTTGTAGTAGAGGTCATAGTTGGCCTGCACGTCGTGCCTTCCGCTCGAGGCAGAAAGGAGGCTGTAGAGACCGCTCGTCCAACTCTTGCCAGGCATGTCCATGTGTATCTCCACATCAGGCCGCTTCGTATCGTCCATCACATGGGTGATGTGGTTGTAATATGCCTTCGTCTCCCACGAATTGAGGAACCCCTCGTTCCACAGATGCCTGTAAGCCAGCGAGGTGATGAACGCCTCCGCCTTTGCCACGTCCATGTTCAGGGCAGGATAGCCCACATCGGTGGCACGGTCGAAGATGAAGGTGCCTTCCAGCACATCCCGTTCAGCCAGTTTCACACCCGCATTGGCAAAGGCATTCACCTTCTGAAACTGCGAGAATTGAACCACGTGTCCCCCACCCTCTTTGTAGTTGTCGGCATGACGGAAGAAGAAACCTCCATTGGTGTAGAAGCGTTGGGTTGACACGGCCACATCAACGCCATAGACTTGGAGGTGTCCATTTGTCTCGTAGCCAGCATCTGCATTCAGTTGATAGTTGACAGTTGACAATTGAGAGTTGTTGAACCCTGCTTTCCTGAGTTTCAGGTCAAGGCTTCCACCGATATTTCCCGTCGATTGCGGATTGCCGTTCAGCCCTGAATTGAGCAGGATGCTCTGCAGGTTACTGCTCTCCACATACGAGGTGACAGGATCCATCTTGTCCGTGCAGGCATAGAAGATCTTCATGCCGTCGATGGTGGTGGAGACACGCTCCGTCGCCATGTTGTTCACCACGGGCTCCCATGCATACGACCCACGTCTCACTAAGTTCACGTGCGAGAGTTCTGCCAGATGCTCGTCGATGCTTGCCACCTTACCCTTCACCGACCTTTTCCGTCCTTCGCCTGCCGCTGATACCACTACCACCTCGTCGATAGTGTGTGACGAGGTGGCAAGTGTATCGGTTGAGAGTAATATTGATAATGCTAATGCAATCATGATGAAGTTTTTGTTGTTGAAATTGTGAGGACTTTCGCCCAGCGCGTGGGCTGGTTAGAGCGTTACGTCCCAGTAGAGCGAGCTGAAGCCATCCTTGAGGTCGTCTCCTCCTGCCACGATGTTGCCTTCTGCGTCCCTTACGGTCAAGTGGATGCGCCAGAGACCGGTCATGGTCAGGTTGATGTTGCCCGTGTAGCTGCCGTCTTTCTGCTTGACGAGCGGCGTGTTGTCGGGCGAGGTGTGGTTGCCCATGTCAGGCATGCGAGGGTCAATCTCGATAGTGAAGGTCTCCGTTGCCAACGCGTAAGGTGTGGTGATCGGATTGCTCTTCTTCGACACATACGCCTGGATGGTGTTCTTGCCCGTCTTCCAATCCGACGGATTCACCAAGGAGAGGAAGTATGTGTCATCGCCAATCTTGAAGTTCTTGAGCCAGTCCTGACCGTCAGGCAGGGCATCCACCTTGATGGCTTGCTTCTGTACACCACCCTTGCTGCCCAGCACCTCGATGTCGTAGGAGAACTGCCAAGAGCCTGCATCGCTTGTGTTCATGAGAAGCGACACCCATCCTTGCTTCACTGCAGGTCTTGTCGTGTCGAACACCTCGAACGTACTGCCCACTGGCGTGCTGTGCCACATATCCATCTTCACCATGTGCATCAGCGGTGTGATATTCTTGATGTCGAAAAACTTCACGTAGTTGCCCGTCTTTTTTTTCGTCACCACAAAGTAGAGGTCGTTGTAACCCTTGTGCAGCGTTCCTGTCTTACTATATGCCCAAACCTCGTACTTTCCGTCCACTTCTGTGGAGAGTTCAGGGATAATTTTGACGGTCTGGATGAACTTGTACACCTGCAAGGCCTCCTCAGCCGAGCAGCAATCCACATCCTTCGTGAGGTCAATTCCGTCAATCACAATTCCGGTTTCATCGTCGTTGCTGTTGCACGACGTGAGTCCCAGCGTTATTACCGCTAAAAACAATACTAATACCTTTTGTTTCATCTTCGTTGAGTTTTTTGTCTGATTATTATTGTTTGAAATTTGATGCAAAGGTACGGACATTTCACCATGCCCGAAATACCCCTCATGCGCTATAAGCATACCATAAATGAGTGATTTTTCCCTTTTCACTTTCCCTTTTCCCCTTAAATCCCTACCTTTGCAACCAA
>CAJOGQ010000089.1 GCA_905234125.1 uncultured Bacteroidaceae bacterium
CAAATCATGGAAGAACTTTTCACGATCAAAAGCCACATCTTCAAGCAACACCATTGCAATAAAGACTCCACTTTCTGGTGGCTCCACCACCTTCTTCTTCTTCAATTTGTCAAATAATCCCATACATGATTTCTCCTTTTTAACCGCAGGTGCATTCTCCATGTCAAAGCCTTTGGAGTATTTCTCTGCCAGCCAACGTTGATTACCAGCCATCAACGAAAAACTTATCATTAATATCCAAAATGGATAAAGTAATATAGTTGCCATATCATTTATTATTCATACAAGTTTCGTACGCTTCACTTTGTGGCGTCAATCAATAGAATCGCCATGAGTCCATCAATAAAACCATAAAGGGTGCTCACTTGTCATCGTAATGGCCATAGGCAGAGAGCACATCCACATGAATCACTGTCTCGATAATTTCGTATATCAAACGGTGTTTCTTCGTGATGCGACGACTCCACAACACACCCTCACCACCTTTCAATGGTTCAGGCTTTCCTGTACCCGTCTTAGGATGGTCGTAAAGTTCGGAAATAAGTATGAGCGCCTTCTTGTAGGCTTGGGGTTCAGATTGGCTCAGTCTCTTAAGATCTTGTTGAGCCTGTTCTTTGATTTCTACACTATAGCGACTCATAGACTTCGGATGTATCTGTCTAATTCCTCCACATTGGCAAATTCTTTACCTGGCTGCCGCCTTGCCTTCTCCACACGTGCAAAGAATTCCTCGCGGGTCATCTCCGTAGGGTCAGCAAGTTTCTCTGCCACAAGTTTGCGCAGATATTTGGCAGCCCGTTTGAGCAGACTCTCATCCTCGGCTATGATGCTCATGTTGCGTAGCATCTCGGCATTTAGTTGTATTGCTGTCATAATCCTGTCTTTTTCAGTTCACGCTGCAAATGTAGGGATTATTTCTGACAAATGAAAAGAAAAGACAAAAAAAGGAATAACTCAACTTGAATATCACAAAAAAAACATGGAATCTCCCTCACATCATACCATGGAAGTGAACTCTCAGCCATATAAGTATCAGGGGGGAAAGTAAAACGGGCATCAAGACCGTGAAGAGGGTGTAGCGGTAGCGCTGCTTGAACACTTGCTTTTCAGTGGATATGATTTCCTTGATGATGGACTCGATGAAGTTTTCCCTTTTCAGAAGGATGGCTATTATTATCGCAATGATGATGGCTATGGGACAGGCGATGTGGCTGTGCAGTTGCCCGTCATTCCTCGTCAGTGAATAGCCGTTGATGGCTTCAAAGCAGTAGAACGGGATCTTGATGGGTTCTATCAGCAGAATAAACACTATGACCACAATGTATATGTACCCATTTATTCCTTCCCAACGATCGAATATCTTGTAGCGCTGCCTGTGGAACTTGAACGCGCCCCAGTAGTAGGCCGTGCAGAAGAATGTGTGCAGAAATTTCTTGATTAGTTTCATTTCTTTATCTTTCCATTCTTGATGAAAAACCTACGGCTTCTTCTCGTCCGTCATCTTCGTGAAGCGTTTGAGGCGGGGACAGTCGTTGACCACGTCTTGGCCAATGTGTTGGAGACTCTTGGGGAGATGGAGGGAGTTGAGGTGTGAGCAGTGGGCAAAGGCGTAGTTGCCGAGCGTCTCCACGCCTTCGGGCAGGATGACGTTGAGCAGGGCTTCGCAGGAGTTGTAGGCATTGCCGAGGATGTGTCGGACAGTGGAAGGGAGTCGCACTTCGAGCAGGTTGTTGCATCCGCAGAAGGCCATGCCACCCACCGTCTCAAGTCCATCGGAGAGAATGATTTTGTTGAGGTTTCGGCATCGGAAGAAGGTGACGTTGCCCGTGTGGCGCAGTCGGCGTGGGGCGATGAAATGGCAGAGGTAGGTGCAATCGCTGAAAGCAGAGTCGGGCAACGTTTCCAAGTCGGCGTCAGCCATGTCGATGGTGCGCAGAAGCCCCTCCTTGAGCATCTTTCGGAGTGTGGCGAAGTCGTCTGTGTTCATCTGACCACTGAGGCGGATATGGCGGGTGAGAAGTTGCTGGTCAGGGGTGAGATGGTCGGCGAGTGTGCCGGCTTCATCGAGACGGATGTCGGTGTAGGCAGGATGGTAGTTGGAGTCGGCCACCTCGACAAGCATCCATTGCTGTTTGCTATATCCACCCAGGTCGTCGAGCCGATAATAACCATCGCGGTGACCAGCCCAACCCATGTTGACGTGCACCTTGTCGCCCTTGCATCCGTCGAGGAGGAAGAGGTGGCCGCCCTTCTCGCCTGAGCTGTAGCCTCGGTAAATGACAGGGCGTCCGGCTTGCAGTTCGGAGAAGATGAGTTGGTGGAAGAGGCTGTCGCGCTGAGGTGTGGTGAAGTCATCGCGTGAGTAGATGCCCATTTCGTCGGTGTAGCGGAAGAGTCGCTTCATGGCCCCCATGATGGCCGACATGTTCGTGCTGCTTCCCACCTCCGAGTATTCGGTGAAGGCCGACGCGCCACAGTCGCTGATGAGTTTGGTCACGCACACGAGCCGTTCGCTTCGGATGCCCACCTGATAGGAGTTGAACATCAGGCTCCAGTCGTACACATACTGCCCGTCAGGACTGATTGACGGATATTGATGGTAATTCACCATCTGAGCCATCGCCAGCGACCCACATCCAGCCAGGTTATACACCAATGTCCCGTCCTCCTTCTCCGTCTTCGGACACAGCACATTGTAAGGGAAGTTCTGTCCCCAATGGGTCTTGATGAGGGGTTTGATGGCCTCTGGAAATTGATAGTCCGTCTGTCCTGCGACCCCAAGGGGCAGGAACAGGGATAGAACGCTCAAGAGGGTCAAAAAGTACTTTCTCATTGTTGGTCTGTTTTTTGAAAGTTCGTGTACAAATGGTCATCTCATCCATCCTTCCACGCGGTACACCTTCTCTGCCAGTTTCTTCTCTTCCTTGGTCTCGGCATCTCTGAACCACACCTCGATGCGGGCGAGATAATAATCGCCCCAATCTCCTTCGTAGATGGTGAATGATTGTTCATCGACCAACTTGGAGAAGGATGTGGCGGCACAAATCGGATGATTCTTTCCGAAGTCATCGTTATCGGGAGCGAATAAGGAGCTTAAAAAGATAGGAATCCCGAAGACGCAAAAGATGACGAGAGAAGGAGATGGCCACCTTCCCCCATTTTTTGTTCTTCGCCAGAATGACCCATGAGACGGGCAGTGCAATGAAAATCAACAGCAGTATAACGGAAACAATGTTTGTAAACACCGTTGAGCTTTGATTCACTGTATATTGCAGAAGAAGCACAAGCAAAATTAACATGAATAATGCCAAAAGGATGGGCAATACAAACCAATATTTGAGGATGAACTTTTTCATATAGTTCTTGTTTTTAAGTTTTGTATCTTATGGGTTGTTGATTTGCTATTACCTATAACGTATGCCCTTCGACATTATTGCTTCATTGAGACAAAAGTAAAGTTAAAAAATGTATTTCTTTCTGTTATTGATAAAAAACTACGGCTTCTTCTCGTCTGTCATCTTCGTGAAGCGTACAACGAGTATATTCATGGTTTTGGTGGGTATGATTATGGGGGGGATGATATATTTTTTTCACTTTTCACGCTTCTTTTCATTTATTTTGCCTATCTTTGCCGCATGGAAACGAAAACGGTCTTGACGGATTTTAACAATCAAATCAAATCTCATGAAAATGATTAACAGTTTTCTTATTGGATTAGGTATGCTCCTAACTCTTCCTGCCTGTACTGCAGAAGCATCGGAACAACCAGAACAGCCCACAGAGGGAATTACAGCTAAACAGTGGAATAAAGATGTCGTAGGATGGAACCTCGGCAACCAATTTGAATGTCCCGCACCAGGACAAGGCGGCGAATCAATGCAGATTGGTATGCCAGACAACAGCATCAAAGCCGAGACGGCGTGGGGGAATCCCGTCGTGACCAAGAAGACCATCAAGGCCATCAAAGATGCAGGCTTCAATGCCATCCGTATCCCCGTCCGTTGGCAATGCCACATCACCAATTCGCAGGCCATGAGCATTGATAAGGCGTGGATGGCTCGCATCAAGGAGGTCGTAAATTGGTGTTTGGACAACGACTTGAAGGTCATCATCAACACCCACCACGACAAATGGCTGGAAGGACGTCCCACTCTTCAATATAAAGAAGAAAATAATCAGAAGTTGGCATTACTTTGGATGAATATCGCCAGCGAGTTTGCTGATTATGATTACCGTGTGGCTTTCGCAGGCACCAACGAGGTGCATATTCGCGACAATTGGGGAAAACCTGCACAAGAGAACCTTGACGTGCAGAATTCCTACAACCAGACCTTTATTGATGTGGTACGTGCCACGGGCGGTAACAATGCGAAGCGTCACCTCATTGTGCAGACCTACGTGTGCAATCCCGATTTCGGCATCAACAATGGCGACTTCATCATTCCCACCGATACAGAGGGCAATGGCAACAACTATATGAGTGTGGAGTTCCATTATTACACCCCCTGGGACTATGCAGGCGCCTGCAAGTACTACTTCTGGGGTGATGCCTATAAGCAGTATGGCGACACCCCTCAGGAGAACGAAAAGACCATGACCGATTTTTTCAATCGAGTGGTGACCACATGGGCTGACCAGGGATTAGGAGTCGTCATTGGCGAATGGGGCGTGACCGACCACACCAAGGGCGGTCAAGCCGACCTGCAACATGACAATGCCACTTATTATTGTAAGTTCTTGGTCAGCAAAGCTCGTCAACGAGGTTTCTCCACCTTCGTATGGGACAACAACGCTTTCGGCAACGGACAAGAGAGATTCGGCATCTTCGACCGCGCTGGTGGCATGAATGTGAAAAGTCCATGGATACTCAACGGCATAATGGAAGGGAAGAAGTAATAACTACGACTGACGATGGACACTCGAAGAGGGTGATTTCCTCCTCTCAGTGGGCAAAAAAAACGTCAAGATCCAATCATTTCCCCTGCTGGGGATTGTTCATGTTCAAGTGGAAAGTGATAGGTAAAGTGAAACGGACACGCACCACTTTTCCGTCCTTCTTGCCGGGCTCCCATTTCGGCATCTCCTTCACCACACGCATGGCCTCCTGATCCAGAAGAGGATGGGCTGACCGTAGCACCTTCACCTCGTCAGTGCTGCCGTCGGTGTTGATGACAAAATTCACCAGCACCCGTCCCGTGGCATGCTCCTTCGCCGCCTGTACCGGATAATGCAGGTTTTCTTGCAGCCACTGCATCAATGCTTTATCACCACCTGGGAATTTGGGCTGTTCGTCAGGAATATCAATCACCTCCCCGATTTCGCCCGTTGCGGCCAAACCCTTATACTTCCTTGCCCAATACTCTGCCTTTTGTGGGTCTTTCAGACCGCCAAGTCCTTGATGATAGATGGAGGCAAGGTTAAACTCCGCATCCTTCATCCCCTGTTCAGCGGCTCTCTCAAACCATTCCACCGCCTTCTGGTAGTCTTGTTCCACCACTTTCCCCTCGGCGTAGAAAACACCCATGTTGTACTGCGCACCCGCATGACCAGCCGAGGCCGCTTTCTCATAGCATGCCAGCGCCTTGTCCAACTTCTGTGCCTTCAAGAGTTCATTGCCCTTCTGGTAATTCTTCTCAGCCTCCGCAGCCACTTTCTGACGTTCCTTTTTGGCCTGCTCCGCAGGGTTAAAGCCAGGGTAGAACTGTGCCCTCATACCTGTCGCCATACACATGACAACGACAAGCAACATTATTTTGTTTCTCATTGTAGTATAGTGATTAGTTAAGTCATACTCTTCTTTTTTTTCGCTGCAAAGTTACGATGAAGTTATTGGTTAAACAAGGCTATCCCTATATTTAACATTCTTTTTGGTTGAATCATCCTTCCAATGCCGCAACTTCTTATGTCTGACCTTTCGTTTGACAAAGTCCATTCACGTTCATGAGCATTATTTATAAGCCATTGAGGAACAAGGACGTATGAGCCAGATGTGAAATTTTTGTGAACTGTTTTTTGCCTTAGCGTGGAAATGTGTATTTTTTGTGAACTCGTTTTCTTGGTGGTTGAAGGGGATAATGAGTACCTTTGCGGCAACAAAAAACGTGTGAACATGAATAGAAAACTTCTCATCGCTCTTCTGCTCGTATGTGTGACGAGCCAAGCCCAAACCTCATTCACCTTGACGACAAAGAAGGTGAACATCGAGGCACAGTCGTTCATCCATCCTTGGTCAACACTGTCATTCGACAAAGCCACCAAGTATCATGGGGATTATTACTGCCATCTGACAGAACACATCAGTGACCCCAACCTCATGATTGGCTGCGACCACATCTTTTGCGTTGCTCCTGATGGAAAGAACTTACAACGAGTTTCCAAATCAGAAACGACCCGTTTGGGAATGTATGACGAGATGGTGGTGCGTCATGATTCCTTGCTGATGATCTCAAGCCAATCCTACGATACACCCCGCTATATTGAAAACTGTATCCTCCGAGACTTGAAATGTCCATCGGATGGAACGGTTTACGAAGATGACGACTTCATTGTCAAATACACCGACGAAGGGGAATGGGGCGATTATCTCAGTTTCATAGAGCGAAAAAACGGCAAGGAACACCTGTATCGTACCATGACGACCTCCACACGCATCTTGAAACGTCCTGATGGCTATTACCTAGGTGCTCCGCATCGTTGACCCACGACAAGGAAAAGTGCAGAAAATCATTGACTGCCGAGACCTCCCTTCCTCCCAACCAGAGGTACTGAGCGACATCACCCATGGCCGCTATCCCTTCACGCATTTGCTGTCAGGAGACCGCATCGACACCACCTATCAAGCGATGTTCATCCACAAGGGGCAGATACACCTTTTGGTCAGTACTCCAGAAGACACTTACATTGGTCTTTTTACAGGCACAGATGTGGTGCCTCAATATAGGTTCGGAAAACCACTTGGCAGAATGCGTTCCATAGCCCGAGGACAGAACCAGAGTGATGACGCAGCATTATGTGTCGGCTTCGACAAACCCATCCTTGTGGACATTCATGGCGACAGCATTGAGGTGCAGGAATTCGACCTCCACCTGCCAGAACCTCAATATGTAGGCGACACAGGTTTTGCAAAGACCGTTCGCTTCTTGAAGGAACATTTTGACAACCTCCGCATGCCTGACGTACAAGTGTTGGAACGAGACAAAGGAGGCATCAGCACCAACATCACGAACATTGATGCATGGCTGAACGAACCTGTTATCAGCGCGAAAGACCGAATGGTGTTCTACACCCTTGCCGATTCCCTTGTCACACTCGAAACCATCTACCACTACAATCGTGCCTCCCTGTATGTTGACCAAGTGGACTTCCATTTCATCCCGACCCACCATCTGCTCCAAGGACATCTTCATTACCATTCCTCTGACCCCCTGAACAAAGAAGAAGTGAAAAAGGAAATCTTCGAAACTATCTCCAAAGCGCTGGAATCAAAGCCTCTGGGTAGCGCATGGATAATGCCCAACATGACCATCTCCTACTATGACGATTTAGCAGTGTCCATCAAAAAGAGAAAGCAACGATGACCATCACAACCAGCAGGATAAGGCTCCATTTTAGCAGTTCCGGCCTCCATTTTTGAATGATGATAGTGCCAATCAAGCATGGAATCATCGCTGAACAAGCCCAGAGCATGAACCAAAATGGTTGGAACATTGCCCTCAATGTGTCTATCATCCCCTTCTGTAGAGGGGCAATCAATAGTAATCCAGTCAGCATTGACACAGGGAGGGACATCAACACCAAATGGAGAAAACGCCTTGGCCCATTGTCGGTTTGGTAGGTCCACATACTCAGGAAAGCGGTCAAGAAGGCCACCAACATAAAAAACAGATGGAAAGTCACTTCAAAGGTGACGCTGCCATACTTCCCCACGGTATTCATTAAGATATTGACCAAGAGAAAGCATGTCTCAACTACGCAGGTTGAGGCAATCGCTACCTTGACACAATCCAATAGTCTTTCCTTCTTTTTCATTTTTGAAACTTTCAAAATAAATTTCTAAACTTTGAAAAAATATTTTGAAACTTTGAAAAATAAATTCCAAACTTTCAAAATCTAAATGGAACACTATGTTCTTGTTGACGAATAACCTGCTTCTTGAAGAAGGACAAGCCGCTTCTTGACGATGGGCGACCCGCTTCTTGACGCTGCCTCACTCTCTTCTTGAGGGTGAAAACAATCCAATAATAAACCGTAAAGAGAAATGTATGTAGAAAAGCCTTGATTAATCGCATGTTGAAATTCAGTATGCTTTACGTTTTAGTTTTTTATTCCAACCGGATGGGGAGTGTCCATGATGGTGATTTTATCTTCCCATTGATGTAGTAGCAGGGGACGAGAATATAGTTGGCAAGTTTCTCCTTGATTTCCCGTTCCATTTGGGGGTAGGGCGGTTCTTCGCGCTTTTGGGGAAAGGTCACGTCCACGTCGGTGGGCATCATCATAAGGCCGAAGTTGCTGTATTGGACTCTGGCGAAGATGCGTCCGCTCGCTTCTGGATAGCGCTGATGCAGTTGCTTGCCGAGGTCGGCGAGGAACTGCACGAGCTCCTTCTGGTCATCCATCTTCCCTTTGATGATCAACTTGTTCTCTACCCGTTTGACAGACACGACCTTGCCTTGCTTCACGGCAATAAAATCCTCATGCTCGTAGCAGCGGTTGAATCCCATGTGCTCGTAGAAGATTTGGCTGCCCGACACGACTCTCAGGGTGTCGCTGAACCAGGTGGCGACACACTTCCCGTTCTTGCAGTATTTGCGGAGTTCTGGAATGTCCATTGGAAAGACGGTTCCACCGCTGGCCTTCTCGATGCTGCAAAGATAAAGCATGCCGTCTTCGATGCTCCAATGGCCCACATACCCACGCCATAGGGAGGTGGAAGACCATTCCTCTTCCAATTTCTTGCCCAAATTGTCAAATTCATGACAGTCATAGAGGGGACACGTCAGCATCTGATAATTCGTCCCTTTCCAAAAGAGTTGTTCTCCCTCCTGCCCTGTGGCACCAGCGCTGAGCACGATGGTCATCCATACGATGATGGTGATGATGATTTGTTTCATAAGATGGTGGTTTTTACGAATTATTTTATAGAGAGAGATTTTATTCCAGTTGGAAGGTGATGGGCATGGTGAAGCGTATGCGGATAGGCTCGCCCCTGACACGCGCCGCAGTCCATTTTTTTTGCATGCCCTTGACAACACGGAGGGCTTCTGCGTCAAGCCTGGGGTCAACCGGCTGTATGACCTTGAAGGAATCGACGCATCCGTTTTTCTCCACGACAAAATTAATCAGCACGCGCCCTTCAATCCCATTCTCCTGGGCGACTTCGGGATAGTGCAGATTTTTCTCTATATACTCCCGAAGTGCCTTGTTGCCACCTTTGAATTGAGGAATCTCATCGCGAAAACAGTCGTCGAATATCTCAATCTTTTGTTCTCCTTTCTCGGCATCCTGGGGAGCCTTCTCCTTGTCCTGCGCATTGGCAATTGTGATTGCCAGCAGTAGCAGCATGGTGATGATGATTTGTTTCATAAGATGGTAGTTTTACACATTATTAAATATATAGAGAGATTATTACAGTCGGAAGGTAATGGGAATCGTCATCTTCATGCGCACATATTCTTGCTTTCCGTCGGTCTCGTGGATGGCGGGTTGCCAGTGGGGCATGGACTGAAGAATCTCGATGACAACATCCTCGAAAGCTTTCTTGCGCTTGTTGATGAAGGCCTCATATTCCTCCTCCGTCACATGGAGCGAGAGAGCCGTCTCCTTGGTGTTGATGTCATTACGGATGACGGAGAAGTGTTGCAGGCTTCCATCTTTCTCGACCACGAAGGTGACGAGCAAGCGGCCTTCAAATCCGTATTTCCTGTAGATGGGGTCAGGATAGTGCAGATGCGATTGTAAGTAGTGCAGGAGGACATTGTCCCCTCCCTCCATTTGGGCGATGCTGACATTGGGGGCGATATAGATGCTGTCGCTGGCGGAAACAGGGATGTCCGTATGAGGCTGTTGGGTCTCAAACTTGCTGGTGGGAAGGGGATGCTGCTGGTGTTGAACAGAATGAAGCATCTCGAGAAGGTTATCATAGAAGAGTTCCTCGTGGATGGTCTGGCGTACCCAAAGCTGGAACTTGCCTTTTTCCGTCTGATAATACAAGTGGGTGTCATCTATCCATCGGGATTCGTAGATGCGATGGGCGACGTGAAATTCATCTTTTCCTTGGTGGGAAAAGTCTTGCACAGTGCCACTATAGCCACGTCTGGCAGCATTGATGTCATCCACAAAACTGAGCATCAGCATCCGCTTGTCGCGCACCACCATGGTGTACAGAATGAGCATTTCTTCCATTGGTTTTTTCCCCGTTTCGACGGAGTCCTTCCAAGCCAGCAGCTCAGCCTCGCTGTTCTTTTCGCCCACCAGATGCCAGATGCCAGAATAGGGATTGCGGCTGTCGAATTGGGGCTTTTCCCTCAGCATGCTCAGAATCTCTTCAGTGGGTTTGGAATACTTGTCGCGCTCATATTTCTCCACCACCCAACCATGGTCGGGGAACAAGGCGTGGTCTTTGTACATGCTCCACCATCTGAGTTTGAACTCCTTGCCGTTGCTGTCATAAATCTGTGAGCCGTGACCATCCTCTTCTTGGGGAACTCTCCCTGTGTAGTCGAAGATATTGGCGTCGTTGATGCTCAGGCGGAATTGAATGTTCTTGGGATTGCCGCCATTGACAAAAAGGGAGAATGTGGCCGTCTCTTCACAAATCTTGTACTGATCGAAAGGCGCATCCATCTCGATGCCGTCACGACCCGTGATTTTGGTCATTCGGTAGATGCCACGCGGGTCTTGTGTCCAATCATCTTCATCGAACGAAGGAGTTTCAGCCTCGTTTCTTGAGGCTGCTGCAAAAGGAGTGGGAAACGAATTCATCTCGTCAGACACTCTTGTCTCAATCGTCTCCATCACGTTGGGCTTGGCAAAGGCTGCCAAAGCGATGGCAGCAAGCGGTATCAGATACAGCGCTTTCAGCCAAGCATATCGCCCTGATTGGTGCCTGAACATCATCACTAATCGTCTTTTAATGGGGTTCTGTTCAAAGTTGTTGGCTATCTCGTAGGGAGTGGGTTCTGTCGCCCTGTCTATCAGCAGCATTTGGTAGGTGTGGGCATCGAACCCCATCTGCATCACGGCTTGGTCGGCTTGATACTCATGCACATCACGCAGGTCTCTTCTCAGCATCCAAGTGAAGGGCAACCACCAAAGCATATTGGCGGTGAAGTCTGCCAGCAGGTTATCCCACGAGTGGCGCAGTTGCACATGTGCCAGTTCGTGGGCAATGATGGCCTCCTTGATGTTGGCATTGCCTTGGAGGTCTTCGTCTCGGATGACGATGGTGCCAAACCAGCAGAAAGGCGCACGAATGGAGGGGTGGCTCTTCAGACGAACACCCTGTGGAAGTCCCTCGCTGTCGATTCGTTGACTCTTTCTGATCACTCGATAGATGGCGATGATGGATCCCCAATATCTTATCCAAAAATAGATGACTCCCACGATGTAGAGCAAGATGAGCCAACGAACAAGACTCAGATGCAGGGTACGAGCAGGCGCCTCCCTTTCCGACTGCGGCTTTTGGGAGAAAGTGATGGGGATGGTCGGCTCCACGCCCTCTGCATCCTCCTCGGGTTGATATCGAATGACGATTTCATTTGAGATGCTTTCTTCGATGTCCGTCATCCCTTTCGACACGACAGTTTCCTTCTCCGTGTGGATGATGCAGAAAGGCAATACCATGCTGGTCAGCAAGATGCCCAACAGCACCATGCGGTTGAAACGATGAAAGGTCTCTTTCCGCAGAAACAGGCCATAGAGCGAATAGAGCAACGTGAGGCTCAGCGCCCATTTCAGCATATAAATAAAGAATGATGCCATCATCTGATTCCTGTATTTTACTCTTGTTTTACTTGCGATTTACTTTCTCTTCTCCATTTGTTCCAAGAAATCCATAAGCTCGCTCCGGCTAATCTTCTCCTCCTGTACCAGTGCCGACACCACATTCATGTAGGAATTGTCGAAGTAGCGGTGCACGAAGTTCGAGAACTTGCTCTGCCCATAGTCCTTCTGCTCGATGGCTGGAGAATAGATATAACCCCGTCCCTTGGGCTCATGGGTGAGGTAGCCTTTCCGTTCCAGCGACTGAAACATCGTGGCAATCGTGTTGATGTGTGGTTTCGGCTCTTTATATTCCGCCACCACATCCTTTGGAGCGCATGGCCCTATCTGCCATATCATCTCCATGACTTCTTCTTCCTTTGCTGTCAGTTTGTCCATCTTTCAACTATTTATTTAGTTCAACGGCGCAAATGTATGGCTTTTTACTGATATGACCAAGTGAATAACATTATTTAACTATATTTTTAGTTCATTTCTCATCAAGCCCTCGCATTCGTCGTCTCCTTCTCATCTTTCTCCCATCAAGCCATCGCCTTCTCCTCTCCTTTCCCTCAAGATTCCCTCAAGAAGAACTCCGAAGCACCTCAAGGCTACCTCAGGGGCTCCTCCCATTCTTGTCCGGTATTTC
>CAJOGQ010000090.1 GCA_905234125.1 uncultured Bacteroidaceae bacterium
CCATCTCCTTCAAAATTTTTGCAAAGGTAACTAATTAGTGAACACACTCCAAATTTTTTCAGGAAATTCTTACAGACTCATGTCGTTTCTATTGTTAATTGTGAACAAATTGAATTATTTATACTTGTTTTTGATGCTCTAATAAAACTTGCCCTCCTGCTCTACATACGTATCAGCCTTGACAGTATCAGTAGTCACTACGTCAGTCACCACCATATCCACTTTCACCTCCTGCCCCATAGCCACCACACTGACAAAGGCAAACAACATTGCCAAAATCTTTCTCATATTCTTTGGTTTTTAGTTTGTGGCAGCACAGAGCTTCCCAGCCCTGCGCTGCCCAAAAGTGATATGCTTGCAAGTTATCATCTAAATCTTTTATTAATTATACTATCATAAAGAAAAACTATCATTTCTTCTTGTTCACTATCGAGGAGTCTTCCCACACAGGATAGCCGTTTGACTCTTGGGCCAATCTTGCGGAGTATCGGTTGGTTTGCTCGGACGTAATCTTGATGTTCTTGTTGAGCGTAACCTTTCCGTTCTTCCAGCTCTTCATAATAGGCCATTCTATGGGAAGCCAAAGATTGCCTGTGGTGTCAAGCACGAGGATATTGTAGTCATCTTGATATTGATGGAAGAAGATGGCGCATGCTTCATGTGGAAGGGTGTACTGATCCATCATAAAGAGGTCCTTGATGCTTCCATACGAATAATTTGGATCGGGCAGGGATTTGTCGGGAGAGAAAGTATAGAACATATAAGGGTTCTCATCAATATATTGCCAGATGACTTCCTTCAGTTGGTTCATCACGCTCTCCATCTGCGCCCTGGAGTGCATCGTATAGATAGTGCCCTTGGTTTCTGAAACAATATCTTTGGTGTCTGCTGGGTTTTCTGTGATGAATTCTCTGGTCCAGACCATATTGGAAAGGGCGGGTTTGATAGAGCAGTTCGCATCGTGAGTGATGTAGATGTCCCTGCTTTCTATCCCCTTCTGCTTGAACACAGGCTTGAGGCGTTTGATGAATCCCTTCTTGTCAAGCAGCACATGGGTTTCGTTCTGAACACTGTCGGGGCTGAACTCATAGGTGAATGAGCCATACCCTTCCCTTCCAAGCATTCTCGAGATAGAATCGTTGTCACTATTAAAAAAGAACTCAACGATTTCAGGTGCCTGACTATAGCTTGTTGTACCTTTCCGACCATTCCAGATTTTCAAGGTGTCCCCCTGGGAGTATTCTCTTAAAGCGATGTTATACTGCACGCTGTCCAAGTCATCATGACGGGTTTCCCACATACTGCTGTTGGAAGGCTTCACTGAGCAAGCCAATGACTTGCAGACGTTGGAGAGAGCTTCATAGATTCTATCATTTTGCTCCATCTGCTGCTGATGCCAAGAATCCTGCATTTGCAGGATGGAGTCCATCTTGGCATTTCCCGTCATCTTAAATGGCCGAGGGTTCATGCGGTCACATGTGATACGAACTCTCTTATGATGCTTTCCATCATAACGATAATCGATATCTATGTCCTCCTTTGTCGAATAGTAACCTGGGATGGGTTGTTTGATGGCTTTTACATGGTCAACCAAGCTATCAATGTTCAGCACATTCCCCACGCCGCTGTAGATGTCAGTAGAGGTGAGCGCACCAGCATTGTTCTCTGGGGCGAGGTTGTAACACGAAGAGGCTGTTGCCATCAACAGGATGGCGAGCGCCGTTTTCAAATCTGTTTTCTTCATAATCTTATTATCATTTATCATTTCTCATTTAGCGTAGCGCAATTCTTGGTTTGGACAGGTCTCACGAATGTCGTAGATGGTGGCATAATCGTTCAGACCATTGTAGAAGTTCAGCACCTTAGTTCCTTCGGGCACAGGCTCGAAGGGGTAGAAAACGTCATTGAGATAGATGGCACTCAAGAACTTGTACTTGTTGCCGTCAGCATCCGTGATGTAGGCATCATCCCTGATGGTGATGCTGTCATGATGGTTATCCGAGAGGATATGAAGCACGGTTTTATCTTCACAGAAAAGGACATCCTTTACGTAAAGATTGGAGTTGTGGTAACAATGTGCTCCACGCCACATTTTGCCTTTGAATTGGGGAGGCAAAGGTGTCATCTCATCATGATGGGCATCGAAGTGCTTGCCCACAAGATTCCGGACTGGTTCCATCACCTTCGGAGTGGCAAAGGCACTGAGGGCAACCAACACCAAGGGAAGGATGTAGAGCACCTTACCATATTTCCAAAGACAGGAAGGACGTTGACGCATCATCGTGACACGACGCTTCACAAGGCTGTGATTGAAGTTGTTGGCAACGGACAAAGAACTGATTCCAACTGCTTTGCGGATAAGCAGGTTGGCGTATTGGGAGAGGCTGATGCCTTGTTGCAGCACATGATGGTCAGCTTCGTACTCATGCACATCGCGAAGACTCAAACCGAACAGATACGCCAACGGATTCCACCACTGAATCATCTGCACCAACGTGAGCAGGAGGATGTCGAAGGAGTGATGATGAAGGATGTGTCCCTGTTCGTGCAGCAAGATCTCCTGACGCTGCTCATCGTAGTCCTTTTTGCTGATGACAATGCTGCGCATCCAACTGCATGGGGTGACATCGTCAGCATGACAATAGATGGTGATGCCGTCCTTTTCCTCTTTCCATACACATCCACGACGCATCAACATGCCCATACGAGTGAACTGCCCTACCCTGAACAACAGCACCAACATCATACCCACGAAGCAAAGGACGCTGAGGATGGTGTACCAAGACCAGGAACTGTCGTAGGGGGCATCAGGAGCAACCTGTTCACGTATCTCCATCGGCACAGGAGTTGTCACCTCCATCTTCTCCGCTGCTGGCTTACTCACTGCCTCCACCTGCTGATGCACCACTTGTGTGACAGGTTGCCCATTACCGACCAACTGCGACACATTGCACAAAGGCAGCGCCATCGATAGCACCAGAATGGAGAGCAGCACGATGCGATTGAGACGGAAGAAGGTTTCCTTCCGCAATATCAGCGTGTAGGGCACATAGAGCAGGGTGAGCACAAACGCCGACTTGATGGAATATATTAATAATGAGGAGATCATGCTTCTTCTTCGAGGAGTTTCAACAATTCGCGAACATCATCAGCCGATAGGTTTTCCTCCTTGACGAAGAAACTGAACATCGACTTGATGCTGTTGTCGAAGAAGTTCTTTTTCACTTCTTTCATCGTCATACGAGTATATTCGGCACGGGTGACCTTCGCCACATACCATTGCGTCTTCCCTTCGCCCTTGTTCTTGAAGTAATCCACAAAGCCCTTCTCGTAGAGCACTTTCAGATAAGTGGCAATAGTGGTGTAGGCAGGCTTGGGCTCTTCGTAATGCTCCAAGATGTCCCAAGCGCAAGCGGAGTGATTGATGTCCCACAAGATGGACATCAGCTGGAACTCAGCCTTCGTGAGTGTGTTCTCTTTTCTTTTCATACGTTTTATCCCTTTGGGGTTTCTGGCTGCAAAGTAACAGCAAAGAAAGCAATCTCGCAAGACTTCAATATCGAAATCTTGCGAGAAAGAAGCGTTTTTAACGTTTATTCTTAGAAATAGAGGGTATGATGTATGCGGTGATTGACACAAACGTTCGTGTGCCGGCCTATATTACGAAGAATCTAAATTCACAGACACTAAAAGTTGGGGAGGCTGTTTTGAAAGGACGCCTCACCCTCACGCTCGCAAAACTCACGCAGCACCTGAAGGTCAATCCACTTGGAGGGTGTCATTACAAAGCGGTTGAGTCCTGCCTCGGATTTAAACGTGTCGAATTGCACACGGTTAAAGGCAGGGTTGTGGAGGCTCTCCCAAAGACCGAGGAACTCGATGGTGTTGCGGTTGCGCATCCAGTTCTGTATGGCGAAGCGTGGGTCATCGCTGTTGCGATATCGGGCGATGTCTGTTAGGGAGATGTACTCGTTACGGTAGTCCTCGGTGTAGATGCCCACATCGATGCCCTGCACATGCAATATGTCACTTTTTCTTTTGGCCATGATGTTGTTCGTTATTTTGAGGGCAAAGGTAGCACTTATCCCTCAAACCACAAAATAAAAAAGGAGAAAAATCATTTTTTATTTCATCCAATAAAAATAATATGTATCAACACCTTCTCATCTGTTTCTTGATTCGGGCACAATTCCCCATTTTTTTAATCAGTCAAATCTGCGTAATCACCCAGAAGGGGTATGTCTTATAGAACCCCTTTTGTGTTTTTGGTGCCGGGTTCAAGTACGTTTGGCGGGGTCAACGGAATAATATGAGCACAATATAAAACATACAGAAAGAGGTT
>CAJOGQ010000091.1 GCA_905234125.1 uncultured Bacteroidaceae bacterium
TCTCAGTTCCAGCTTGTGGAGACGGCTGGCCATAGCGGCAATGGAGCCGCCGTCGCACGAGTTGAAGTACGCCCCTTCGAGTACGTTCATGAATGCCGGTTCGATGTGAGAGCGCACGAGGCTGGGACCGTCCACGATACAGACGTATCCCTTATCGTGATTGCGGCAGCAGTTCTCTATCTTCTGCCTTATCATGTCGTGGTTGAATTCAAGTTCAAAACCGAATATTTTCATATCAAATATCTAAATCCTTGTTAACAGAATCTTTGTTTTGTAAATAATGGCAGTTCGTTCATCTTTGTGAAGTCCCATAATCCATACTATAATCATATACCACAGCATTGCGACAGCGAGGAATATCCATACGTTCAATATATTATGTAATAGAAATACAGGTGCAGTTAGCATAGAAACGAGAAAAACAGGAAAATATGATTCCTTGATTAAAACCCATATTTTGAATTTTATAATTTGAAGCAGAATAATTGGGCGAATTAAGAAAGTAATAAAAGAGAAGAGCATGTAACAATAGAAAAGAGAGTCACTTCCACATCCGCTCTTTACCGCAAAAAAACCGGTTATGACAGATATGCCAGCAAGAGTGCTTACTACTATTTGATATACGTATATTTTTCCAGATGCAAATACAATATCTGTGATACCGGAATTCAGCGAAATAATGAGTATGTCAAAAATCATTAGACGGGAAAAAATTAGAGTTCCGTCAGGAATCTCTTTAAGCCAAAGACCAAATAATGTTTCTGGTATCAGGAGAAATGGCAACGAAACCATCAGCATAACCATAAAAGTCATACGCGAGGAAAGACAAACTAAATAGGTGTACCGATTTTCGTCATTTGCGGCATAGCTTTTATAAATTTGAGGCGCAATGGATTTGCTGATATTGAAGGCAAACATTTGGATGAACTGATTAACAACGTTGGCAACGGCAATTGCAGAATTGACAGTTGTGTTGAAGAATGCATTGATAATGAGCTGCGTGCCTTGATGCTTAACCATTCCCATGGCGGTGCCGATGCCGACGCCGAAAGAAAACTTCAGTACATACCAATATGCTTGAAGGTCACGCACCAAACGAAGGCGTACGATATTAGGAAAATGATGTCTGCAATAAATAACAAAAATTAAAGTGGGGTATGCGGTCATGACTGCCATTGTCAGGGCATAAATCAAGACCTTATTTTCCCAATGGTCAATCAAAAGCCATGTCACAACGAGCTTGAGCAGGGCCGCGCCGACATCTGTGGAACAATAGACAAAAAAGCGTTCCTCTGCCAATTGCAGACCATTGTATGGAACTCCGATAAATGATATTGCCGAGGCGATGATGGAGATGTCGCAGACGAGATAGACATCCCGTATGTTACCGGCATAGTTGACATAATTGGAAATATACCAATGAGCGAGCGGCATAGCCAACAGTACAGTCAAAATGGCAATTAGAATATGGATGACCAGGTTGACATTAAATGTCTTATTGGTTTCTTCAAGGTCGTCTTTTCCTATGGCGATGGACATAAATCTATTAGAAACAGAAATCATGACGGAATTGGATACGCTCATTAAAGCGACCATTCCTCCAACAACAACTACCATTCCAAGCACTTCCAGAAGTTCCTCGACAACATCCCCGTCATCCAACAGCGTCTGGAGAAGAAATATTCCACGATGTCATACCCCAAGAGTGCTGGCGAGGAATGGGCAGGCAAGCCCTACAATGCAGAGAACGGTGGTGTGGAGGCATACTCCGCTGACGTGATGGTGCCCGCTTTCCTTGCCGCCTACTGCGGAGGGAACGCCATCTCATCACCTCTCGACATCTTCCCGACCCTCTCACGTCTCATGCCCAACTGGAGCGTGAAATACAGTGGACTCACGAAACTCTCACCTTGGTTTGCCGACCACTTCAAGAGCTTCAACATCAACCATGCCTACAAGAGTGTGTATGCAGTGGGTGCCTACAACTCCTACTCTAACTTCATGGAGTACATGAACGGATGGGGATTCATCAAGGATGTGACAACAGGCAATCCTATCCCCAGCTCCATGTACAATGTCTCAACTGTCAGCATCAACGAGTCCTTCTCACCCCTGTTGGGTGTTGATATGGCGTTCAACAGCGGCATGACGGCCAAGATGGAGTACCGCAAGACCCGCACCCTCAACCTCTCCATGACCAGTGTCGCACTCACCGAGAACTTCTCGAACGATATTGTCGTGGGATTTGGCTACAAGATTAAAGACCTCAACCTCTTTGGTGCCAAGTCCATCCAAAGCAATGAGGGGCGGAAATCAAAGTCAAAGGGCAAGAACAACAAGAACAATGACGATAAGAACAACAGTAGCCGCACCACCAGCCGCACACGTGGAGTCAGCCACGACCTCAACATCCGCGCCGACTTCTCTTATCGTATGCAGAACGCCCTCAACCGCAACATCCAGACAGCGGTGACCACTGCCACAGGTGGTTCCACCGCCTACAAGGTTGCCCTGTCAGCCGACTACACCTTCAGCCGCCTGCTGACCCTCTCTGGTTTCCTCGACTGGCAACGCAACGTTCCCCTCGTCTCCCAGTCCTCCTACCCCACCACCACTGCCGACTTCGGTGTCAGCATGAAATTCTCGCTCACTCGATAGTCCCCAGACAGGATGAGCGACAAAGCCCTACACCGATGAACCGGTGTGGGGCATGTCGATTGAGAGGCTGTGGAAGGAGGTATGATGAGATTGTGAACAGATGGTTGGGATGATGCATGAGGGAGCAATGGGATGACTAAAATTTGTCCCGATGACTAAGTTTTCCACCGCAACGGGTTAATAAACCAAGTTTTTTGTGTAGATTTGCATAAAATCATGGTGATGGGCAACAAGGAAAAGGCACTGATGTTTGTTGGCACGCGCGACTGGGGGGGACTGGAGCGGATGCTGGGGAGTCTGAGCAACATGGAGTTCAGACGGATGGAGCGTGTGATGCGAGAGGAGGTGCTGACGACGTTGGAGAATGGCCTGTTCTGGGAAACCTTGCTCCACATTATTATATATAAAAGGGCTGCGTTTCTGAGTGGGGTGACGGCTGTGGGGCATTTGGCATCAGATGGCTCGCTGGACTTCGGAACAGAGGCGGTGAAGGAACTGCACCAACACCTGAAGGCAACGGCACCCGATGCATTGGTGAAGATGTGCAACATGATGATGCCACTGATGCGGACGGAGGAACAGGCATGGGGATTGCTGGAGGCTTTCCACATCGAGAACGAGGTGACCCGTCTCTCCATCCTACTGAAGGTCAACTCCCCACTCTCCTACTATCTCATCTTCAAGATTCTGAAGCTGATAGAAGACAAGGTGATTGCCCGCAAATGTTGTATGACACTCATCAAGCGGCAGGACGACATGGCGTTCAATGCGGTGTGCCTCATCAAGGCATACTTCGGATTGGAAGACTTGCCGGCAAGGTTCTCGCTGAGGATTGAGCAGTATGAGTTGAGCCATATTGACAGAGATTTCAACACGTTCGAGCATGTGCTGAACGGAAAAAGGCCAAAGCTTTAATTCATAATGCATAATTGATAATTCATAATTGGGCTAATGCGATGGAGGCACTGACATTATATGAGTTGAATGGGCTGGTTCGGCAGACACTGGAGTTGACGCTGGACGAGGAGTACTGGGTGTGTGCCGAAATCAGTGAGTTGCGGGTGAACCGCCACTGTTACATGGAACTGGTGCAGAAGGATGCACGAGGGAATGGCATCGTAGCAAAGGCCAGGGCACAGGTATGGGCAAACCGATGGATGATGCTCAAACCGATGTTTGAGGACATGACGGGACAGACACTAAGGGCTGGGATGCAGGTGATGGTGCAGGTGCAAGTGACGTTCCACGAGCTCTATGGCTATTCGCTGAACATCACCGACATCGACCCGACTTACACGTTGGGCGACATAGCACGGAGGCGACAGGAGATACTGCGGCAGCTGGAGGAAGAAGGAATCATCGCCATGAACAAGGAGTTGTCTCTTCCCCGTCTGCTACAACGCATTGCCGTCATCTCATCTGCCTCGGCTGCCGGCTACGGAGACTTCTGCAACCAACTGAAAAACAATAAGCGAGGACTGGCATTCAGAACAGAGTTGTTCCAAGCCACCATGCAAGGGACTGAGGTAGAGAACAGCATTATCAATGCCCTCAACCACATTGCTGGGCGGATA
>CAJOGQ010000092.1 GCA_905234125.1 uncultured Bacteroidaceae bacterium
CGACACGATGACCAACCACATGGAAAAGGTGAAGTTGCAGTCGGACGCCATCAACGACCTGCTGGAGGGCAACTACATGACCGCCAAGGATGCCGACAACTTCGTCATTCCGATGGATGAGGCAAGGGCAGACGTGAACGGAGGTCTGTTTGTCAGCGACAAACTGCGCCATGCTGTGGAACATTGCCGGCTCGTCGATACAGACAACCCCATCGACGTCATGGAACTGGAATTGCGCATCAAGTCCGAAGGCTACAACTCCTTCAACGACTTGGCCACCGATCTCGGAGAGACCTTCCGACGTGTCAGCAGTCCCAAACTGGGTGTCCCTTCCACACCGTCTCCAACAGTAGTCAACCTGAACGCTTAAATATTAAAACAACAGATAATTATGGCATTTTGTACAAATTGCGGGCAACGACTGATGCCTGGACAAAAGTTCTGCACGAAATGTGGCAAGAAAGTAATTGAAGTTGTGACGCCAACGCCTGCACCACAGGCTGTGACGCCACCACCTGCACCTCAGGCTATAACACAACCTTCACCACAAGCCAAGGGGAATGTGTTTGACATCAAAGCACATGGCACGAAAGGCTCGTGGGTGGCTTCAAGTTGGGATATCCCTTCTGTGGCCAAAGCCTCCACCACCTCATGGGTTTCGAAGGTGAAGGACTTCTTCATTCCCCAGCACAAACTGGCCTATCTCTGGTTTTTGCTCCCCGTCGTCACCACCCACTTCACTTTCGTATCGTACATCTTCCATCAGATTGGTAAACTCTTCAAGTAGTCTCAGCTTATGCCACGTTCAATCTTGCAGAAATGGTGCCTTTGCCTCATCATCGGGATGATGTCGTTATGCGGGTGGGCTGACGAAGTCCCTATCTATTCTGACTGGTATCAACTGCAATATCATATCGAAGGAGGCGAAGGGAAAATGTATGATGTGAATCCTGACAGCTACACCTACCGGCGTGAGCACGTATACCAAAATTTCCAAGGCACCATCAAGGAGGGAGAGACGCTCTCCATCAGCATGAATGGCTATCTGAAGACTCCCGAAGACATGCATCAGAAGAGAACTGAATGGGACATTCCGGACGTGCTGACCATGTACATCCTCATCACCGATTCGTATAGGCTGGGCGGCGAAGTCATCACACCCGAAACGCCCCAAGACGTGGAAACAAAAAGCGAAGAGGTACATGGCGAGGAGGGGGAGAGGCTTTCAGTCAAACTCAACCACAAGGTTCCTGCTGGCGCGAAACGTGTGATGGCGACCCTCTATTATATGATCCACCATCCAGGACTGAAAGAAGAGGTCTATTATGTGAAAGGAACGTGGGTTGTGGAGGGGAAGATGGAGGCTGAGGCAGAAGAAGAGGAAGAGGAGGTAGAAACCATTCATGAAGAGGACAACGAGGCATGGGGATTCGAAGACACATGGCCGTTCACCATCCCTGCCAGCGTCATCATCGCCTTACTGGGCTACACTTTGACCAAGGGCAAACGGAAAGAAGGAAAAGAAGAGGGCGAGGAAGACCCGAAACACCCAGACAAGCGTGAGATGCTCATCTACAAGGACTTTGGCGACACGTTCCTCGCAGGCGAAGACCCCAAGCAGGTGTTTGCCAAGATTGTACGAAAGACCAAAACAGGCGACGTGACCGATATGGTTCTGACGGAGATGATTCAGATTCAGTCGGGCGATGGCTACATGCAGGTGAGCGACGGAGGCATGCAGGGCGATTGGAAGTCGGTCTGGGTGACTGCACCCGACAACGGCAACCCGCCAGAGGAGGGCATCGTCACCTTCTTCATGGGCAACGAAAAGGGTTCCTACACCAACCGCCTCCACTTCAAAGTGAAAGCAGGCAAAGTGCTCTTCGGTCAGGACAATCTCACCCTGCCGGCACACTACGACAAAGAGGTGCGCCTGCCCTTCGTGGTAGTGGGCATGGAGGGGAGCAAGGATGTCGAAGCCCAGATTTTGGACGTGGGAGGAGACAAGCCGACCGACTTCTACAGTGTCAGGGTGGAATGGAACGAGAAGAAGGAGGTTCACGAGGCCATCATCACCGACCTGAAACGGGACAAGAAGACCGACAACGGAACTCCTGGCGACTACATCCCCTTCACGCTGAGGGTGGTGGCCCATCATCCGGGTGGGCGAGAGATAGAAGGCTGGATTCCGTTGGTGAGGTATTACATGGGATTGGTGCTCAAGGTGGGCGACCTGAAATGCTACACCGAAGAATACGACCCCGCAAAGCACCAAAAACTGCTGGTCGGCGTGAAACGCGGAGGTAAGACCTACGTGCCTGCCGAGACCGTCGGACGGCTGTTGCTCTACGACTACGACGAAGATGCGCACAAGATCATCATCATCAACCCCATACCGACGGCGAAAGGCTTCTCCATCAAGGCTGTGGACGAGGCGGAGGACAACCAAGTGCAGAGCATCGGCATCCAGTGCGACGTGGTGGACAACCAAAACCCCAAAGGGACGGAGTGTGTGTTCCGCTGTGTGGTGGGTGTGCTCGACCCACCTTCGCGCATCGACGCCGTCATTCACATCGAGACCGAGGTGAGGGGAAAGACATACGCCTACGACAAGCAGGTGTTGCTTTGTTCACAGCCCTGGCGCACCTTCCAGACCGACGCTGAGTGGTCGGAGGCTTGCAAGGCAGACAACGAGACCATCGAGAAACTCAACAAACTGCTCGACCGCATCAAGCGCCAAGGACTGACCGGACGGCTGTTGCCCATCGTCAAGCACATCGACAATATGCTCGTGGGCTATGAGCTCAACTACGGGTTCGACCGCGACCAGTTGCACTTTGTGGGCGTCATGTACAACCACATGCTGACCGAAAGGCAGGAATACACGTTCAATGAGCCAGTCGCCATCACGCTCTCTGACGAGATGCTCATGTTCATGCAGTCGGTCATAGACACCAGCATCAAGCCCGTCGTGAACGCCACCAACAAGTTCAATGAGAAGCTGGGCGTACCCCTGCTGATTGCCCGCATCGGCGTGGGCTTCTGGACTTACGGCGCGTCGGAGGCATACTTCAAGGCCTACGATGCCCTCTCCATTGGCGTGACAGCCTTCAACCTGGCTGAAATCTATGTGAACGAGGGCAAGGATGGGCTGACAAACACGTTGGTGGTGATGGCGAAGGACACGGCGAAGTTCCAAATCCTGATGACTGGCCTACAGGTGGGATTGCACCTGGGCTTCAGCGGTCTGCGAGCAAAGTATAATCCAAAGACCAACGTCAGCACACCCGTCAAACCTGCTGACATCAAGCCGAAAACCCAACCGCAGGCATCCACGAAGCAGTTCTCATCGGCCAAGAAGGGGCGCATCACCCAGCAGGCCATCAGCGAGAGCAAGCAGCGACAGGCAAAGGCCGTGAAGGATGTGACCTCGCCAGAGGCAAAGGCCAAAATCAAGGGCATGAAACCCAAGCGCG
>CAJOGQ010000093.1 GCA_905234125.1 uncultured Bacteroidaceae bacterium
ATTATTATGGCTCTTTGTGAACTCAAGCCCTATTGCATTGATGGAACAACTTAAAAATGTTCCATCAATGTTCCATCAAAATTAGAAGGTGTTGGAATTGAAAATCCCTGCAAGTGCTTGACTTACAGGGATTTCTTTTAGAGGGTGCCCGGACGGACTCGAACCGTCGACATTCAGAACCACAATCTGACGCTCTAACCAACTGAACTACGGGCACCATGTATGAGAACGAATTGCTTCACCTTTCGGTTTTGCGGGTGCAAAGGTAAACAAATTCCTTGATATGGCCAAATAATTGATAGGTTTTTTTGAAAAAATCATCAAAACAGCACGAAAATCACAAAGAAAGTAGTACCTTTGCACCCGAAAATATGTATTAGTATATGCAGGATATTAGAAACATTGCGATTATTGCGCACGTTGACCACGGCAAGACGACACTCGTGGACAAAATGATGCTGGCAGGTAATCTCTTCCGTGAGGGACAGAACCTCTCCAGCCAAGTACTTGACGCTAACGACCTCGAACGCGAACGAGGCATCACTATTCTTTCCAAGAACGTATCAATTAATTGGAAAGGAACAAAAATCAATATTATCGACACTCCGGGACACAGCGACTTCGGCGGCGAGGTGGAGCGCGTGCTCAACATGGCCGACGGCTGTCTGCTGCTGGTCGATGCTTTCGAAGGCCCCATGCCTCAGACGCGCTTCGTGCTACAGAAGGCGCTGGAGATCGGCCTGAAGCCCATCGTTGTGGTGAACAAGGTGGACAAGCCCAACTGCCGTCCTGAAGAGGTGTATGAGATGGTGTTCGACCTGATGTTCTCTTTGGGTGCTACTGAAGACCAGCTCGACTTCCCTGTGGTCTATGGCTCTGCCAAGAACGGCTGGATGGGTGAGGACTACAAAACACCCACGGGCGATATCACTTATCTGCTCGACAAGATTATCGAGGTGATTCCCGCTCCCGCACAGCTGGAGGGCACGCCTCAGATGCTCATCACCTCGCTTGACTATAGCAGCTATACGGGTCGTATCGCTGTGGGTCGCGTGCATCGTGGTACGTTGAAGGACGGCATGCAGGTGACGCTCTGTCATCGCGACGGTCGCCAGGAGAAGACAAAGATCAAGGAGTTGCACACCTTCGACGGCATGGGACACACCCGTACCGATGTAGTGGAGTGTGGCGACATCTGCGCCGTCATCGGTCTGGAGAAATTCGAGATTGGTGATACTATCTGCGACTTGGAGAATCCTGAACCGCTGAAGCCTATCGCCATTGACGAACCCACAATGTCGATGCTCTTCACCATCAACGATTCGCCCTTCTTCGGCAAGGAGGGAAAGTTTGTGACCTCTCGCCACATCAATGACCGCTTGGAGAAGGAACTGGAGAAGAACCTGGCCCTGCGCGTGGAGCCCTTCGAAGACTCTACCGACCGCTGGATCGTCAGCGGACGCGGCGTGCTGCACCTCTCGGTGCTCATCGAGACCATGCGTCGTGAGGGCTACGAGCTACAGGTGGGACAGCCGCAGGTCATCTATAAGGAAATTGATGGCGTGAAATGTGAACCTATAGAGGAACTCACCATCAACGTGCCTGAGGAGTTTGCTTCGAAGATGATTGACATGGTGACGCGCCGCAAGGGTGAGATGACCTCAATGGAGAGTCAGGGCGAGCGCACCAATATTGAGTTTATGATTCCTTCACGCGGCATCATCGGTCTGCGTACCAACGTGCTGACTGCTTCTCAGGGCGAGGCTATCATGGCTCACCGCTTCAAGGAGTATCAGCCCTATAAGGGAGAGATTGAGCGCAGGCAGAACGGTTCGATGATTGCCTTGGAGACGGGCACCTCATACGCCTATGCCATCGACAAACTGCAGGATCGCGGCAAGTTCTTCATCGACCCAGGTGAAGAGGTGTATATGGGTGAAGTCGTGGGCGAGCATGTTCATGACAACGACCTTGTGATCAACGTCTGCAAGGCTAAGCAGCTCACCAACGTGCGTGCCTCAGGTACTGACGAGAAAGCCCGTATCATTCCGAAGACGGTGATGTCGCTGGAAGAGTGTCTGGAATATATCAAGGAAGACGAACTGGTGGAGGTCACTCCGAAGTCGATGCGCATGCGCAAGGTCATCCTTGACCACGACCAGCGCAAGAAAGCCAGCAGAAACTAAGCAATGCGCACATATACAAAAAGAAGAATCCCTCGTCGAGATGTGGCGAGGGTTTTTTTGTTTCTTGGAATTATTTATGCATCGGCAAAAACCTTTCCATCGTCGAGCACAATCTGCAGCTTGGTATATTCCGAGTGGAAATCGTGTTCCAGACGGTCAAGATAGCGGCGGCTCTCCCAATGGCACATGGGCAGGTCGTGGAGCAGGTAGTTTCCACAGGCCTCAGGACGTGTGGCAGGCACCTCATTCTGCGTGAGAATCCAGCGGAGGCACTCGATGGTGAGGCGACGCATGTCCTCGACGGTATAAGCCCCCGTCATGATGATATACATGCCCGTGAGACAGCCCATGGGGCCTACGTATACCACATCGTCTTTCGCCTCACTATTGCGGAACCAAGTGGCCATCAGGTGCTCCAAGCTGTGCATGGCTGACGGAGCGACGGCAGGCTCCTTGTTGGGCTCTGTGATGCGCAGGTCGAAAGTAGTAAATCCTTTGTCTTCGCGTGAGACGTAGATGCCCGGCTTCAGTCGGGTATGATCAATTGTAAAACTCTGTATTACTTCCATCTTCTGAATTGAGAATTGAGAATTATGATTAGTTCAGTCCTCGACTCTATTTAACCATGAGAGATTCAACAAATGTTTTGGTCGTTTGAAACGAATTACTGGCGATGGTGTCCCAGAAGTTATGATACTGGGAGGCATCGGTGTCGCGCAGGGGAATGTCGCTGATGACGCGGAACGAGATGAACGGCACCTTATTAATATAGCACGTCTGCGCGATGGCACACGACTCCATATCGACAGCCTTGGCCTCAGGAAAATGGCCGATGATCTCGCGCATCTTTTCCTTCGTATCCACAAACCAGTCGCCTGTTACGATGAGACCTGTATGTAATGAGAAATGAGGAATGAGGAATGAGGAATTGGCTTCGCGCTCATTCTTCATTTTTTCATTTCCATTTCTCATTTCGAATATCTCATTTCTCATTTGCAGAGCTTTGTCCAGTAGCCAAGGGTCGGCCTTGAACCGGACGGGCAAGCCCTGCACCTGACCATAGACGGTCGTGTCGTCGATGGCTTTGCCGCAATACACGTCGTGATAGCACAGTTCGGCACTCACAATCACATCCTGAATGTTGATGTCGTCGCCATTACCGCCTGCACAACCGCTAGAGATGATGCAGTCAGGATGGAACTCGTTGATCATGCGCTGGGCACCCAAAGCTGCATTCACCTTGCCGATGCCGCATTTCTCCACCCTGACGTTACCGTCGTTGAACAATGT
>CAJOGQ010000094.1 GCA_905234125.1 uncultured Bacteroidaceae bacterium
GTCGAACTCAAACGTGGAGAAGTTCAGGTGGTTCTTCCAGTGCGAGCAGGGGAACTGGCCTTCGCTGTTCACAATCTCTGTAGTCATCGGGGCACCCGAACCGTCGGCATTACGTGGGTTGAGCACGATACGGGCATTGCCCACCTCATACTTTCCCTCACGCTTCTGCACCGTCACAAACGTCACCTGGTCGCCGCGCTGCAAGCCCCATGTGCTGATGAAGTCAGCATACGTGCGGCTGGGTGAATTGACATACGCCTTATGTCCACCCTCAGCATCGATGCCCACCGACACCTCGTGCAGGCTTCCCTGCGAGATGATGGCGGCGTAGGGCGACCACTTGTCGCTTTGCAGCGGCATGAACTGGTAGAACTGGCCGAGGCTCTGGCCAGAATCCTGAAGCGTTGCCGCACGTTCGCGAAGGTACTTGAGGTTCACCTTCTTGAACTTGTTCATACACTGGAAGCCATTGCTGACACCCTCGAAGGAGTGGCAGCAGATGGACTTCATCTTGGCGTAGAGCATGCCTACTGCCTTCACAAACACACGTTGCACTGTCTGGGCAACGGTCTTCGGGTTCTTCACATGGGAAGTTGAAGTCCCGGAAATGTTCAATTTAATTGCTGTCATAATTTTGCAGTATTAAATTCATAAATTGATTCTGCCCTTGGCGACTGCGCTCAATAGGTGCTCTTTATGACTTCAATTAGAGTTCTTCATGACATCAATTAGAGCTCATCATGACATCAATTAGAGTTCTTTATGACTTCAATTAGAGGTGAATATGACCTCAATTAGAGACCTTTATGAGTCAGAACAGTCATCCAATACGGAATCGTGCTGCAAAATTACGGGATTATTTTATTCGGAAATGAGATGGCGCATAAAGTGGCGCATAAAAAATGTTTTTCAAATCTCATTCATGATTTCGAGGAACTTCTGGATAATCAGGTTCCGACGATTCAATTCCTTGATAGGGATATAATATCCCGGAAATGTGAGCATGTTGCTTTTCGAAATCCATGTTGCCTGAGCTATCAACTTATTCAGAGTCTTTGAGCCAGCAATGTCGGTAAATCCCAAAGACTTGATATAATCAACGAACTTAGGTGTGGACATGTCACTATAGAAGGTGTAACGGGTTGGTATTTTGCCACGATCCAGGGCTATTTTTATCCAAGCATAGTCATAGCCATATCGCATCTTGCAGCCCATTTCCTCCGCCTTCTCGGAGTGTAGGTGCCACAACGCGACCCTCATCACATCATCAAAAACTTCGGGACTTGATACTATCCATGTGATTGGAGGAATAGCCTTTTTTGCCTCCAGTTCTTTGAAGAGAGAAATCTGCTCCTGGGTGAGTCCACGCGTGCCGATTGTTATGGAAGAGGGATACCTGTAAAAGGAACGTCTCATTCCTCTCTCATCAAGGATAAGCCTCATTGTTATCATTGATGGTTTCTTCCCTTTTACTAATTTGTGAATCTTGGGGATCATAATAGTGTGTCTGTTAATTGATAGTCCTTTATTTCGTTTGACGTACTCACGTTACCTCTCAGCATTTGTTTGTTGCTTTTTGCGGATTGTGAAAGTTGCCCTCCGTAATACTCCATAAATTTTGCTACAAAACGATGCAAAGTTAGCGTATCTGCACCGATTTTTGAAGAACATCCCCACTTTTTTCGCCGAAACCCTCATTTTTTTGCGACACAAGCATTCATTTCAAGATTTATTTGTATCTTTGCAAACGAATCCCACCATTTAGTCATGTACAATCTGATTAGGGAAAATGTGTAACTAACTTTTAAATATTGCTAACTATTAAATATTGTAATCATGAAAGCAGATCGGATTATCAAGAATGCGAAGATTTTCACTGCAGACAAGGACAATCTTCATGCGACCGCCCTGGTTGTGAAGGACGGAAAGTTTATCTATGTAGGCGATGAAGCCGGACTCTCAGCATACGAGGGAGAGGTGACCGACCTCGGCGGCAAGTTTATCATGCCTGGCATCATCGACAGCCATGTGCATGTGACAACAAGCATCGGATTCGCCTATATGGATCCGGGGGAATACATCGTGTGTTCCAGCAAAAAGGAGGCGCTGGACTTTATGGCGGCAAGCATCAAGAGCCATCCTGGCTTGAAACGTCACAGATTTATTTTGGAGCGCAAATATCTGAATGGGGATGACATCGTCAAGGAAGACTTGGATGCCATCTGTCCGGATGCCGAAGTCCTGATTCTGGAGGGTGAAGGCCACAGCGTCTGGGTGAATTCCAAGGTACTTGACAGGCACGGCATTACCGACGAGACACCTGATCGTGTGCCCGAACTCAGTTATTATGTACGTAAAGACGGCCATGTGACAGGAAATGCATTCGAGTCGTCGGGTTGGCACATGCTTTTTGATGACTTAGAAGTAACAGATGAGCAGATTGATTCAGAACTTTTGCGTTGGATAGACTATTCTGTGAAGGCTGGTGTGACCGTTGTCTTCGACGCAGGTTTTCCTGAGGGCGAGGCGCTCCACGAGCGCATCTATGAACGCTTGTACGAGCTGGACAAACAGGGCAAACTGCCAGTATATATCGACGGAAGCATCGCGCTCACGAACCCCCAGAAGACGAAGGAAGTGGTGGAATCGGTGAAGCGCTTCCGCGAGAAGTTCGACAGCGAGCATCTGAATGTGCATACCTTTAAGGTATTCATGGATGGTACCTTGAGAATCGAGACGGCTGCCCAGGTGACGCCATACGTGGATACCAACAAGAGAGGTGGTACCACCTACAGCAAGGAGGAGATGGCAGAGGTGATGAAGCTGCTCAACGAGGCAGGACTGGACTTCCAT
>CAJOGQ010000095.1 GCA_905234125.1 uncultured Bacteroidaceae bacterium
TTCAGCCACGATTTCGTCAATGACTTCCTTGCCGCTCTGCGTCATGTAGGGGAAGTCGCACACTACTGGATAAGCACTTCTCAGCTTTCCTTCCTTGTCCGTGAACGTTCTGGGCTCACCGACTTCTTTAATAAATCCTTGCTTAATCATAATTTTACTTCTTCGTGATAATTGAATTTATGGGTTATTGAAAAATGAATTTTCCTAATGTAACTTTGTAACTTTGTAACGGCGTCAAAGCATCAGGACACCAGTCTTTCTGTATTTCGCCTTGGCGACACCATTCTCTTTGAATGTGTCAGCCTTCTCTATCAGATGGTCGTCCATCAGGCGCTTGATTCTCACTCGTGCTGCACCATCGCTGTTCAGGTTGAAGCAGCGCATCACGTCCTCGTTGGTGAACTCCTCTGGCAGACGCTCAAAGGCACTAAAGGTCTTCTGCTTGCGCTTCACATTGACTGATGCCTCATGCTCCTGATTGTCGAAATACTTCTCAGCAAGTGAGCCGAAGAAGTGGCGCTGACAGGCAAACTGAATGTTGACCAACAACTCAGCCAGTTTCCAATCGACTTCATCCGTCTCGAACGTCCCGCACCAATACTGACCATCCTCATGCAGACTCTCCCAATGCCTCAGCACGATGAAAGGCGCAGAGAAATTCAGACCATGATAGGCACAGCGTTTCAGGAGCATCTCGTCAGCCTTCGAATAGTTCTCCTCAGCGTCCTCCATGCGTCGAGCTGTCCAGTCGTAGAGGGCATCCACAATCCTTTGCAGAGGCAGTTCACCCTTCATCCTGTCGAGCTTTTCGGCACATGCTTTCAGCCGTTCGTCGCTCTCGAAGTCCACATCCATCTCACGATCCATCATCCTGAAATTGGTCGATGGCAGAGGGATGCAGGTGAGTCGGGTAGCCAGTCCAGAACCAAAATTCTGCTCGTTCACCTTCTTCTTCAGGGCGATGGGCGTGCCCGTGTAGATGAAGTTCCAGAAGACGTTGAACTCCTGAAAGATGGAGTCGTTGTTCGAGTACGCCTGACCGTCCTCCTCGTTGTGGAAAGCCTTCAGTTCCAACGACTGCTTGTCAATCCACGAGCCACCTTTCTGCACAGAGACGGTGTTGTCCAGCTCCGTGTCGAAGGTCAGCATGTGCAGGTGCATCTCTTCGCCGTCCACCACCTCCACGGCGTTCACCATGTCCTGAATGAACTGGGCGTTCGAGGTTCGTGCTGGGTGAATCCTCACCACCACCTTCGGCTTCTTGGGCTTCTCCTTGTTGGCTCCCTTCGTGCGCATCTCCTCGCGATAGGCGTTGATGGCCTTCTTCCCCTCCATGTCAGACAGGACGATGGGGCCAGTCAGCAACTTGTACAATCGCGTCGCGAAACTCTTTCCCGATGCAGGGTCGCCGATGATCAGCGTCGAGTTGTTCAGACGGCGAAGTTCTTCTGGTCGATGGTAGAAGCGGTAGGTGCATCTCGTCATCAGGGTCATCAGCAGTCCTCCACCCACGAACACAGCCGCTGGGTATTGGTTCCTTTTCAGTCCCTTGCAGATGTCCTTCAGAATGGGGAACATGGGAAACAGCGCCTCAATCTCCTCGCCCCACTTTTCAAGTTGAGAGTTGATAGTTGAGAGTTGACAGTTTGGTGAACCAGATTTTTCACTTTCCACTTTTAACTGTTCACTTTCCACTATCTCCCTCATCGCCTTCGAGATGCCCTTGGGAGTCTCCTTGCAGGCCGACTCCACGATGCTCCTGACCTCCTGCTCGTCGAGTCCCAGACGGGGCATCACCTGCATGAGCACCTCGCGGTTGTTGTCGCACACGGCACGCAGGTTCACGGCCAGCTGATACAGCTTCACGTTGCGCTCACCCTCCTGGGGCACACCTCCGTTCATCTCCCACCACTTGTCGATGATGGTGGCGTAGGGAATGCCCTTGAAGGACGGTTTCAGGGGCGCTGTGCAGGGAGCAGGGGTCGAGGGGTTGCTTTCAGTCTTCACCTGTCCCCTTGAATCGCCATCGCGGTAGAGCGCATCATACTTCTCGCCAAACGCCTTGTTCTCATACGTGAACAGCTCCTTGTCGAGATAAAGCACGTCCTCCTCCTTGCAGATGAACGACATGCGCGAGGCATCCTTGCACGATTCGTCCACTTCCACACCCAGCACCTCGGCCATCGCGTGCTGGTTGTCAATCAGATTGCCCTTCGAGGGGTCGGCCTTGAAGACCACCTTCAGACCCTTCCCGCTGGGCGTCACATACACGAGCAGAATGCACAACTTCTTGAAGTCGAGCTTCTTCCACTCCTCAAACTTCTCACGTGGGTTCGCCACGTGGTCGATGTCCATCACCACAAGTCCCGTCAACCTCGTGGCCGACTGCTTGCGCCATCGTCCCACCTTGCCAGCCTTCGAGGGGGTCTCGTCAAACGTGGCCTGGAAGATGAAGGCGGGCAGTTTCCTTTTCAGCGAAGCGTCACCCGTCTCACGGTACTTGTCGATGTCATCCTTCCACTTGCTTGCCTTGACGAGCGCAGCGAACTGCGCTTCGTCAACAGGCAACGTGGGACTAAAGAAATTCTTTTGATAACAAAACATAGTGATTCAGTTTCCTTCCAGAGTAGAGAGATTAAATACCGCTGAACATAATTCCGTCCAGCTCGCAATCGATGAGAGCATCCGTAGCCGTCTTGGCCTCGCGTTGCAGGACATGTCCCACACCCACAGCCCCAAGGTTCTTGGGCACGCTCTCATACACCTTGATGCGCTCAGCCGATTCCTTCACCCAGCCATGCTCCAGACGGCACACCAAGCGGTCATCCGGCTTGCAGCATCGCGGCTTACGG
>CAJOGQ010000096.1:0-1145 GCA_905234125.1 uncultured Bacteroidaceae bacterium
CACCATTCCATTACCTTTCGCTGCAATCAATTGCTGAAGGTATTTATCACGAGGAATAATCATTTTAGAGTACTTTTTTTATGGTTGTCCACATATTTTCGACCACAAAAGTACGGTTTTTATTACAATCATGCAATTTTTCACTCATAAATTATCATTTTATAGGGAATATATGCGTTCAATGTTGCTTCAATTGCAACCTTGACGATGCCAATTTATGGTTCTTTTAATGGTTATTGGTTATAGGTTATTGGTTATTGAGGGATACGATTAGGTATTGCCGCATATCAAAAACCTTAAACGGCAACAATCCAACAACTTGTCCCCAAAACTCCAGAGAAACCAGTACAAAATAGAATTGAAATCTCTATAGAATATCTAATTTAAGCCTGTTTTATTCACAAAAAGGAGTCTTGATTGAAAATCTTGGGAATTTTTCATTGAAAATCTTGGGAATTTTTGTGGATGCATGGAATCCAAACATCAGATCAAAGACATCGATTAGAAGCACACCGACCAGACACTTCGTTGATACGTCGATAGCCTGCCGTAGTCTGGGTGTGAGTCCGGGAGACTTGATGAAGGACTTGAACAGCTTTGGACTATTCTATGAAGACTTCGCCGTAAGAGATTTGAGAGTTTATGCAGACTGTCTGGGTGGAACTGTGAAACACTATCGCGATAATGCAGGATTGGAGTGTGATGCCGTGGTACATCTGGAAGATGGCAGATGGGGTGGCATAGAGATTAAGCTTGGTGGTGACGATCTGATAAACGAAGGGGCTGCATCCTTGAAGACTCTCCGAAATAAGATCACAGAAAAGAGTGATGAGAAAGCTCCGTCATTCCTGCTGGTATTGACAGCTGTAGGTGGAGCCTACAAACGAGACGATGGAGTGTATGTTGCTCCAATCAATTTGCTGAAACCGTGAATATCACGACTGAAATATGGGGACAGGTTCCTGTTTCATAAATGATTGAGGTGTAAAATCATTGTTAGGTAGTATGCATCCAACCCCTATTGGGGTTCTTTAATGGTTATTGGTCTCAACTTGCGAAAGTTGAGTTATTGGTTATTGAAAGTTGAGAGTTTAGAGTTTAACGATAACAAGAGAGCCGGGATTGCAGGAATGCAGTCTCGGCTC
>CAJOGQ010000096.1:1273-4119 GCA_905234125.1 uncultured Bacteroidaceae bacterium
TGCCACCTTCACATCCTCAATGGCGTCGGCAGAGAGATCGATGGGAATAAATGAAGCTGTTGAAGAGGGTTGTGCATACACACCGAAGGCAGGCATGGTCGATGCTGAAGTCTGACGCACCAATCCCCATTCGTTACCCTGCTTTCCAAGGAGGTAGTCACCTGCATAGATGGGCAACTGCACATAAGTGCCACGCAGGAAGGCTGTCATCGGACTTGTGGCATACGTCACTTCTCCACTGCCCGTGAAAGTGACGGTACCATTTGCCTCCACTAAAACAGGTTGATGCGCAGGGATGGAGGTTATCTCCTGCAAGGACATGTCTTCGGCAAGGATGTATACTTTCACACTCTCTGGTATGCTGGCTTCAAAGGGCAACATAAGCAGCTGGGCGCCTTCCACATTCACTGTCAACGAGGCAGATTCTGCCGTGAAGGCTTTGACAGGACGGAACTCTCCGCCATCTGTCGATAGATTCAGGTTCTGACACACCGTTCCTTTCACTACATTCGCCATGGTCAGCGCATTCCCTTCTGTCACATATACAATGCGATTCGTGCCCTCTAACCAAGGAAGTTCAGCGGGCAAGTTTGTCACACCCGTCAAATCAAGACTGGCACAACCTGCATCGCTCGTATATTCCAACACATTGCTGTCATCATCCACGTATGAACCACTCAGTGTGGCTGCGTATGAGGTTCCATTGGTGAAATAAACATCTCCGAAGTTGATGGTTAATTTCGACACTGCATTGTCGCAGGTGAAGGCGATGATTCCGATGCAACCATCAGCCAATGTGGCAGACGAGAGGTCGAGCACAACATCAAAATCTTGTCCTCGGTTCAGATCTATACGCTCATACTCGTGCTTTTGCGCCGTTCCCTCACTGTTCACATAGATGAGGGTGGGGGCTCCCATGGTGAGTGAGTTGGTGGACGTCACCTTCTTGATGTGCATCACCAACTGTTGGTAGCGGTTGTCCAAAGCCACATATCCATAATTCATATTGGTTCGACTGGAGATGAGTGGATTGGAAGCATCGAAGGTCTTGGTCGTTCCCGATAGTTTGTAGTTTGAACCGAAGGTCGTCTTGGTGGGCTTCATGTCGTCAATGCGGTCGAAGCAAATCACAGAACCCTTCATGTTGGAGGGTTGACGATCGCGAGAACGTACAAACAACACTGTGCATACGCTCTTGGAAACCACTTCCACCACGGGGCGGCAAGTCTCCTGATTCAGAGCCACAGCCGTCTTCACCATGTTCTTCGACTTGTCAGTGGTGTAAAATTCGCCTTTTTCCGTATAGAATGGCAAATCGACCGTCAGGGTCACATTGTCATCGCCTGTGTTGGCCATCACTGCTACCACCGTATCGCCAGTCTGGGAAAGATAGGCTGAACTTCCCATGCTGCCACCCGTCCAAGAGGCTTCGATGCGGGTCATGCCTGTAACGAATCGGGCGAAGTGGGCCATGATATAGCCACGTTTGGTCACCACGCCGTTGCTCGTGCCACGCTGTCCATCGCCTAACATACCGTAATAGCGTTTGGAGGCATAGTGAATCCATGCGTTGAAGTCGCCCAACATGCAGGTGTTGATGCTATTGAAGAAGTCAAAGAAGTCTTGCGAGAAATCAAAATTACGACTCTCGCTTTCCGACTTGTTCTCATTCCAGTTGATGAGGAATTCTGTCATCCAGAGTTCCTTATTCTTCTTGGCGAGGTTCTTATAGGCTGACTGAATGCCACCATACTGATGACCACCATAGATGTCGAAGCCATCGAGGATGCCTGTCTTGTTGAGGGCATTGACGTATGAGTCGCTCACGCCAATGGTTTCAGGAGCAATCACCTTGCAACTGATGGTCTTTCCATAGGTTTTCACGAATTCAGCCATCTCGTCAGCTGACCACAGACAGCCAGCGTAAGAGGCAGGCCAGTCAGGCTCGTTCTGGATGCTGATGGCATCGAGTTCCACCCCGTTCTTACGTAGGTACTGCACATAATCCTCCAAATATTTCGCATAGTCAGCCCAATTCTCACGCTTCAATTTGCCTATTGTGCCATCATCGTTCTTGGCATTGCTGGTACCATTGGTTTTCCACTCGGCTGGCTGTCCCCAAGGCGAGGCAAAAACGATAAGTCCCATCTGTTTGGCTTTCTTGGCCGTAGCGAGCGACTGTTGCCAGGAGTTACGCCCAATGGGGAGATAGAGGCGCATGATGTTGCACCCCACTGTGCTGTTCTTTCCCCACACTTTCTCAATCTCAGCGTTGGACATGTGGTTGTACTGAAACTGCGGACTGCACACAAATCCACCAAAGCCTGTAATATGCTGATGTTTTGTCGTCGGATCGAGACGCAACGTGGCCTTGGTCTGTGCCACACAGATTGCTGAAAAGCCTGACAACATCATTGTTGCCACAGCCAATGATTTCCAAATCGTTTTCATGTTTCTACCTTTTATAGATTTTGTGGCAAAGGTAGCACATTTGGGCGAGATGCACATCCCCCTGCGTTACAAAAACTATCTTTGTGGTTACATCTACAATAGAACGACAAACGTATTCATTCCCAGAACACGAAATACATGCCATCTTCGATGCCAAAAGCACTTGCGAGAGTCTCGTAAGTGCTTAATTTTTTGTGTGGACCAGCTTGGGCTTGAACCAAGGACCTCCAGATTATGAGTATCTTAAAGTGATATTCTATGATATATCGTTGTTTTGAAAGTGTACTGAATATCAACGTTTTACGAAAATGCGATTTTCTATGAATATCAAAAAACACCCCTAACTGAAACAAAATGTTTACGCATTGTTTACGCAGAATTTGGGGCATAATAGA
>CAJOGQ010000097.1 GCA_905234125.1 uncultured Bacteroidaceae bacterium
ATGTCGCCATGCCCACCATAGCGAAGATGACTGACAGGAGAAAGGCGGTGGTGAATGCGAGGGTGAGCGAATACGGCATCAATAAAGTCTATCAGGCTATCAGCAAGGCAGTGGAGTCAACCTTCCTCAACGGAGGCGGGAGCAGAGGGTTCATCGCAGACTTCGATTGGGTCATGCGTCCCAACAACTTCCCAAAGGTGCTGGAGGGTAGCTATAGTAACAACGGCGGTAGCCCCGCCACAAACATGAATCAAGATGGAAATGTACAACAACCGAGGAGTCGAGAGCAACGAGAAGCCGACCTCCGTAATAAGGAGCGGCTCGAATATCTCTCCAAGAAGTACGGCGATATTGGCTGAGTATCCCAACCCCGTGAGCTTGCTCTCCAAGTTCAATGCGGATGAGATGGTGAGGTTCTGCCGTGGTGCGCTTGACCGATGCTTCGTCGGTACCGCACCTACACTTGGGGAAGTATGTGAAGCCTACGGGGAGAAGCCTTGTGTGGTGTGGCTGTCAGGACTCATCTATGACCTGAACGATTTCGTTGGCCAGCGTCAGCAGACACCCCAGCAGTGCGACTCACTGGCATGGATGCTTCTCGATGAAGCCAAGCAGTACAAGCTGACGGAGGTGATGTATTTCTTTTATCGCTACAAGATTGGACTGAACGGAGAGTTCTACGGAGGTGTGAACTCGCACAAGGTTCTCTCTGACCTCAAGAAGTTCAAGCAGGTGCAGGGTGAGGAACTTGACCGCATCTACAAGGAGGAGGCGGCAAGAAGGGATGAAGAGGATAGACGCCAGCGGAAGAACATCGCCATGAAAAGAGAGACGTACATGTGGACGCTCGGATGGCGTGCCCTGTACGGAGATAAGGAGGCAATAGAGCGTCTGGAGGCTGCGTACAACACGGAGGGCTTCAGGAAGACGCTCGGTGTGCCATAGTTGTGAAACCAAAAAGAGATTGAACAATGGGTGAGAAATTGAGCATAGGGTTCGGGGCCACGAAGAACCAGGCAGGGTGGCTCGTGAACCGCCAGCTGGGAAAGCGGCATGACATCCTCTGCCGTTTCCGAGTCTTCGGCATCTACTTCTATGTGACAAAGATTCGGATGCGACCGAAGCAAAAGCGTGACGAGAAGAGCTATGACGAGTACAAGAACAGCATCAAGTACTCCTACAAGCGGAGGCTGTTTGATGAATTGGGTGGGGTATGCCAGTGCTGCGGTCGTCAGTTGAAGTACAGCAGGCTACAGCTTCATCATGTATTGCCCTGGCACATGTACCCCGAGTATGAGGATGATATCCGCAACATGAGGCTGTTGTGCAGCGACTGTCACAAGGCTCTGCATGATAATCCGTTTGCGGAGGTGAAGGAGATGGAGTTGATGGCGAAAAGGCTTGGTGTTGACCTCGGCGACCGATACGCCGTGTAAGTCAACAAAAGTTAAGGTGTCAAAATGGTGAAGTTTCTGTTTGTCTATCTCGACAATTATGACGAACTTTACCGATGAAAGGTGGCAAAGTCACCAATTAGATTGTTAAACCAAAAAAAGAAAGGACATGAAAATGGAAATCATGAAACTGAGGGTGGCTGACATCTGCGAGTCAGCGATGAACCCAAGAAAGACGTTCGACAAGGACGCCATCAGCGAACTTGCCCAGAACATCGCCGAACAAGGATTGTTGCAGCCCATCACGGTGAGGACTCCCCACGCCGAAGGCTTTGACACCTTTGAGAAACTTGACAAGGATGGCACGGCGCATGAGTTCAAGTATGAGGTTGTATGCGGAGCGAGACGGTTCAGAGCCGTCGTCAAACTTGGATGGGAAGAAGTTCCCGCCATTGTCCGGGACATGAGCGATGCTGAAGCCTTCGATGCGATGATCACGGAGAACCTCCAGAGAAAGGATGTTGACCCCATCGACGAGGCTGTGGCATTCTCTGAGCTGATGAGAAAAGGACAGTCGGTGAAGGAACTGGCTGCGAGGTTCGGCAAGAGTGAGCGTTACATTCAGGACAGAACAAAGCTCTGTGGCCTCATCAAGGAGTTGCAGAAGGAACTGACGAAGGGGCACATTCCTCTTATTGGTGCCATCTACCTTGCCAAGTGCGACGAGGACATCCAGCGGAGTTTCTATGAGTATGAGATTGACGGGTGCTTCGATGATGATGACACGGACTGCTATCCTTATTCTGACATCAAGGAGTTTGTGACAAGGTCTTTCCGTCTTCTCGCAAACGCCGAGTGGACGAATGAGGGTGAGGAGGAATCATGGAACGATAAAAAGGAAGTGCCCAAGTGCAAGGGTTGTGAGTTCAACACTGCGAGCTACGGGTGCCTGTTCTACGAGATGAAGGGAAATGGTGAATGCACCAAGGAGAGTTGCTTCAAGAAGAAGGAACTGGTGTTCAGGAAGTGGAAACTCATGCAGATGTATGACAAGATGTTTTGAAGAACGGAGAGGAGTACACGCCCGACAAAATCATCGTCATCGAGTCTGAGTGCCCGTCATGGAAAAGCGATGAAGAGAAGGAGAAGTATGAGGACGCCAACGAGTACTTGAAGGATGCGCTACCTAATGTGAAGATCATGTCCTCACGGGATTTCAGTGGTTCCTGCTACTACAAGGAGGAAGATGAACGTCTGCAGAAGATGCTGTCGGAGGGCAAGGTGTTCAAGACGGTAAGGCTCTATGATGACTGGCATCGAATCACCATCGCGTACCTCTACAAAAGCGGTGTCAACGGAGACACGGCAGAGAAGACGGAAGATGAGCTGCTGGCGATTGACATTGACTATGCCACGAGCAAGAACGCAGAGAAGCTTGACGGTGAGTTCATGAAGATGTGCAAGGAACTGACGAACGAGGACTTTGAGGGGCACCCAGAGTTGTTGAACCGAATCGTGAAGCTGATAGTCTTCGTTGCTTGCCCATACATCTTCAAGAACAAGGCAGGTGTTTCAGATGAAGAGAAGATGGATGCGATGCTGAACGACCATAAGAGATTTTCTGAGGTGATGAGAGAAGCGGCGAAGGAGTTCATCAAGAAGTACAGCATCTATTCCTATGACAGTATGGGTGTCGCTCTGAGAAAGAATGTGGTCTGCGAGTTGATGCCTGAGGCGTATGATGAACTTGTGAAGAAGTATGAAGAAAAACTGGAGAAGGCGATTGAAAAGGTGAAGATGAAGTATCAACAATAACCCCTAACCGGCAAGGGTGGCTCAC
>CAJOGQ010000098.1 GCA_905234125.1 uncultured Bacteroidaceae bacterium
TCATATCGACAAAAGGAATGTGCCATTTACGGCACATTCCTTTTTGAAAAATAATGAGAATCTTGGTGTAGTTCGCGGAATTTTTTGTAAATTTGCATATAAAACCAGTTGATAGAAAAATTATGGGAAACATACAACAACGTGAGGAATTGCATCGCACCATTTGGGCGATGGCGGACGACTTGAGAGGTCAGGCTGGTGGCTGGGAATTTAAGGCATACGTGCTGGGCACTCTGTTCTATCGTTTCATTTCGGAGAATCTGACTGACTACATCAACAAGTTGCAGGCAGAGGCAGGCGTGGAAGGCTTTGACTATGCTGCCATGAGCGACGAGGAAGCAGAAGAGGCGCGCGACATGATGGTGGCGGAGAAGGGTTTCTTCATCCTTCCCTCCCAACTCTTCCAGAATGTGTGCAAGCACTGCGAAGAGGACGAGAACCTGAACATGACGCTGGCAAAGGTGTTCAAGGCTATCGAGGGGTCTGCCATCGGCACGGCGTCGGAAGATGACATGAAGGGGCTCTTCAGCGACTTCAACGTAGATAGCATGTTTCTGGGCGGCGATGTGAAGACGCGCAACAGGAACATGGCGAAGGTGCTCCTGAAGATTCGTGACATGAATTTGGGCGAGGACTTTCTGGACAACAAGATCGATGCCTTCGGCGATGCCTATGAGTTCTTGATGACCATGTATGCCAGTGGTGCAGGCAAGTCGGGCGGCGAGTTCTTCACCCCTCAGGAAGTGAGTGAACTCTTGGCGCGTCTGGCTGCTGCCGATGGTCATGAGATTCGTTCGGTCTATGACCCTGCATGTGGCAGTGGCTCGTTGTTGCTCAAGTTCTCCAAGACCATCGGACGGGACAACCCCAACCTGATGTACTACGGACAGGAAATCAACCCCACCACCTACAACCTGTGCCGCATCAACATGTTCCTGCACAACATCAACTACGACAAGTTCGACATCCAGTTGGGCGACACGTTGGTTCATCCCCTGCATCGTCAGTTGGAACCCTTCGACGCCATCGTCAGCAATCCCCCTTACAGCATCGAATGGGAAGGCTCGAAGAATCCGCTTCTGATTAACGATGACCGCTTTTCGGGTCCTGGAGTGTTGGCACCCGACAAGACTGCCGACCTCGCTTTCACGCTCCACATGCTGGCATCGCTCAGCGAGAGCGGAACGGCTGCCATCGTCGAGTTCCCTGGTGTGCTCTATCGTGGAGGCAAGGAGAAGTCCATCCGTCAGTGGCTCATAGAGAACAACCGCATCGACACCATCATTCAGTTGCCTGCCAACCTTTTCTTCGGAGTGGGCATTGCCACCTGCATCATCGTGTTGCGCAAGGGCATGCGTCCCGACAATAAGGTGCTCTTCATCGATGCCTCGCGCGAGTTTGTGAAGTCGGGCAACAAGAACCGTCTCACCACGGAGAACCAAGACCACATCTTCCGTGTGTTCGCCGAGCGCAAGGAAGAGCAATACTTCTCCTGCTTGGTGTCCAACAGCGATATTTTGGCGAATGATGCCAACCTCAGCGTTTCCTCCTATGTGGAACAGGAAGACACCCGTGAGGTGATAGACATCAAGGCGGTCAATGCCAAGTTGGTGGAACTGATTGCAGAAGGAGAGGAGTTGAACAGGAAGATTGAAACGATTATCAAGGAATTAGGAGCATGAAAGAGAAGAACATAACCGCATTGCTTTCAGCACTTCGTGAGCAGAAAGAGATGAGATTGAAAGGTGGTATCTATCACAAAACGCAGATAGACCTGACCTATAACTCGAACCATATTGAGGGAAGTCGCTTGACGCACGACCAGACACGTTACATCTTTGAGACGAACACCATTGGTGTGACTGCTGACGAGACGTTGAACGTGAATGATATTGTAGAGACAGTGAATCACTTTCGCTGTATCGACTTGATGATAGACAAGGCAGAAGAGCCGCTTTCGGAAGAATTGGTGAAGACGCTGCATGGCATCTTGAAATCAGGCACATCCGACAGTCGGAAGGATTGGTTTGCCGTTGGCGACTACAAGCGTCTGCCTAACGAGGTGGGTGGTGAGGAGACCTGTGAACCAGAACGAGTGCATGACAGCATGCAACGATTGATAGAGGATTACAACGCCAAGGAGTCCCATACGCTGGAGCACATCCTCGACTTTCATGTTCGTTTTGAAAAGATACACCCTTTCCAGGATGGTAATGGTCGTGTAGGACGTCTTGTCATGTTCAAGGAGTGCTTGCGCAGTGGCATCGTTCCTTTCATCATCACAGACGAACTGAAAATGTTCTATTACCGAGGTTTGCGGGAGTGGGGCCATACCGATGGCTACCTGATGGACACCTGCCTTTCTGCACAAGACCAGTATAAGGCTGTACTCGATTATTTTAGAATCAAATATTAATTTGGATTGAAGCGTATGGT
>CAJOGQ010000099.1 GCA_905234125.1 uncultured Bacteroidaceae bacterium
TCCATCTGAGGCATTCAACGAGACAGTTGAAGAGCTCACTCAGTCACTCATGCCTCTCTTCGCTCAGAAGGGTATGGACTGGATGTACGCTAACTGCTCAACCACTGCACAGCGTGGTGCCCTCGACTGGATGGGTCCTTTCCACGATGCTATCAAGCCAGTTGTTGAGAAGCTCTATGCTTCTGTGAAATCAGGTCATGAGGCTCAGATTTCTATCGACGCTAACTCTAAGCCAGATTATCGCGTAGGTCTCGAGAAGGAGCTCGCTGCTCTCCACGATTCTGAGATGTGGCGCACTGCAGAAGTCGTTCGTCAGCTTCGTCCTGAGAACAACTAATACTTGATTCATTAGAGAACAAAAAGAAACGCCTTGGTTGGAGTTCCAGCCGAGGCGTTTTTCTTATATATAAATATGTGTAGTTTGATCAGTAGAGGTAAATCTTGTAGTTCTTCACACTGCCAGGGGCTCCTTGTTCTGCACGTGGCAGATATTCGAGTGCTGAGATGGTCTGCTCGCTGCCAAGGTCTATGACGAGGAGGTGGGGCAGGGTAGCACTCTTCTCCGTCTGCCAGTAGGTGCTCTCTTGCAGGTCATACACTTTGTCGCCAGTATGGTTGCCGTTCTCCTCTTCGCTGTTGGCGTACTTGGTGGTCCAAGGTTCGCGTGAGATGCGCTTGCCATCGGTTCCTTGCAGATAGAGCTCTGCGATGGCTACTTGCGCCTTTCCGTCTTGGGTTGACGTGCATTCGATGGCGAGATAACGTCCCTTTTGTGGAGCGTTGAACTTGACGGTCTGCCAACCATTGCCAGCATTGAAAGTTCCTGTGGCAGCAGGTGTGGCACTGTTGAGGTCGGGCTTGTCACCAATGTTATTGTGTTTGTTCGACTTCTCCAACTGAAGCTTGTTGAGTTCAGGCTCAGCCTGTCCCCAAACCACAGCTTCCTTGGGACCTACCACATCAAGCACGATGATTTCGTTCTTCCCTTTCTTCAGCCAGCAGCCAGGCACATAGAGCGTCTGTTGGGGACCGATGCTCCAGATGCGTCCCATAGCGTGACCATTCACCCATACTTGTCCCTTGCCCCATGTCTCGAAATTCAGGAAAGTGTCGCCCACTTTGGTGAGGTTGAAGTAGCCACGATAGTAGCCACGCTTGCTCACCAAATCAAGTCCATCAACGTTCCATTGTGGCTTCTTGCCCAATCGCTGGCCTTCATTTTCAGCTTTTGTGTAATCATTGTTGTGGACAAAAGCATCTGCAGCTTTCTCATAAGAGTCAGGCAATCCGAATTTAACCCAATTTTGTGGTTTCCATGTGGTTTCGATGCCTTCCACTTCTGCTGTGATGGCTACTTCGCCCACAATGCCCTTGAAGTCTTTAATGGCGCGACCAAAGTTGATGCGTCCCATCGCTTCAACAAGGATTTCCAATTCATCACCCTTCTTTACAGGAGGCAGTGTGAGGCTCTTCTCGTTCTTCACACGGTCAATCTTTCCGATGTATTTGCCATTGATGAACACTTGCGCAAAGTCGTGGAAATCAGCAGTGATAACGCTCTGTGCGGGAATCTCTGGCATTGTGGTTGTGTAGAGCATCGAGCCCCAACCCATATCCATCTCTTCAAAGGTCATCAAGCCACCCTCCTTGCGAATGGGCAACTTGAATTTTGAATCTGTGCCATTGAATATAGAAGAGAACTCTTTCAACTCAAACTTAGGCACCGTGATGATTGGCGCTACATCCTTCGGCACAGTAGGCAAAGCCTTACCATCATGATATTTCTCCATCATCTTGCGCAATTCCCAGAACTTAGGCGTAGCGTGACCGTACTCGTTAATAGGCGCATCGTAGTCATAGCTGGTCACATCAGGAGCGAAACCAGGAGAGTTCGCACCAGCCCAATGGCCAAACGAAGTACCTCCGTGTGTCATGTAGAGCGAGAAACTGATGCCCTTCGAGAGCATTTCGTCCATACCGTCCACCATATCCTTCGCAGGACGCGTTTCATGACGAGCCCCCCACTTATCAAACCATCCACTCCAGAACTCCGAACACATCTTGGGAGCGTTGGGGCGCAACTGACCCAGACGGCGGAATTGCTGGTCGATGTTCGCACCTGTACCAAAGTTCATCGTCCATGTAAGGTCGTCGAGACCATTCTTCTCAAAATTGGACGACCAGTCGCACTGGAAGAGTGCCAAGTCCTTACCATAGATGCTGCGCAAACAATCACGAATCTCACCTACATAAGGCTTGTCCTCTCCGTATGAGCCATACTCGTTCTCCACCTGCACCATGATAATGGGGCCACCCTTCTGAATGGTGAGCCCTGCCAACTGCTCCCCAACCTTCTCTTCAAAAATCTTCACGCGTTCCATAAAATAAGGGTCACGCTCACGCAACTTGATGTCT
>CAJOGQ010000100.1 GCA_905234125.1 uncultured Bacteroidaceae bacterium
CACGCGGTCGCCTTTTTTCAGGTGTTCTATTTTTTCCATTCATCCCTATAACGTTTTTTTTTTCAAAATATTGTATCGACCCAAACTCTTCTCCAACAGTTATTTCCTTCATTATTATATATACGTTTAAGGGCTATATGAGAAGTATATTGGAAATGTTGGTCTTGATACCTTTTGTCTCCCTTTGACACGAGATGGAGGGCGTTGAAAAACGTACGGATTTTAAATAAAATTTTGCGGAATGAAAAATAATTCGTAAATTTGCACCCACAAACTTTACATAATCAGTAATTATTATGACTTTACAGGAAATAGTAGACAAACTTGGCGCCTCGGTTGGCCTTGGCTCCGACAAACTGGATAGGGAAGAGGAGTATTGTTTCGCTTCCGACTTGATGAGTGATGTGCTGACGTTGAAGGACACACCGGTGCTAATTACCGGTCTGTGTAATGTCCAGACCATCCGCACCTGCGACATGGCAAATCTCGAGGTGGTGATTTTTGTCCGTGGCAAACGGCCTACGGAGGACATGGTAGAGCTGGCCGATGAGAACGACATGGTACTCATCTGCACACCCTACTCCATGTTTAAAACCTGCGGCATCCTCTACGAGGCAGGAATGAAACCACTGTTTTAACGAATGGCCGTTGGTGCACCAAGAACCTTAAAATAAAGAATAATATGCATCAGGAATATACAGTTATAGAAGGCGATTTTGTCAATGCAGGTAAGGCTTCGAGTTCGGTCAAGAAGACTTTGAAGCAGCTGAATGTCAATCCCCAGGTGGTGAAGCGTGTGGTAGTAGCCCTTTATGAGGCTGAGGTCAACGCCATTGCCCATGCCTATGGCGGCAAGGTGCTCGTCGACATCGATGCCGACAAAATCAAGATGGTGGTGGCTGACAAGGGACCTGGCATCCCCGACATCGCATGGGCCATGGAGGAGGGCCATAGTACGGCTCGTCCCGAGGTGCGCGACATGGGTTTCGGCGCCGGTATGGGATTGCCCAACATGCAAAAGAATGTCGACAAACTCAACGTTACCTCCGAGGTCGGAGTGGGCACCACCGTCGAGATGGAAGTCAATTTCAATGCTTGAATGCGTCAATGCTGGCATTCACGCAATCAAACAACCAAACAACCAAGAGATGTTTTACCACGCTTTACAGATTGAGGAGGGACGATGCATCGGATGCTCACGGTGCATGAAGATATGCCCGACAGAAGCCATCCGCATCTTCGGTGGCAAGGCCGAAATCCAGGAGCACCGCTGCATCGACTGTGGCAAGTGCTACGAGGTATGCCCCTCGCAGGCTATCAGCATCAAGGACGACGATTTCGAGGCTATCCATCGCTACAGCCACTCTGTTGCACTCCTACCCGCAGTCTTTATGGGTCAGTTTCCCGATGACATCAGCGTCTCGCGTGTCTATGCGTCGTTGCAGGAACTGGGATTTGCACATGTGATGGAGGTGGAGAGCGCCGCTATGATTTATAAGGATGCCAAAGAAAAATATGCCCGCGAGCACCCTGACGTGCGACCGTTCATCTCCTCGTTCTGCCCAGCCATTGTGCGATTGATACAAATCAAATATCCTTCGCTTACCGAGAATATCCTGCCCATCAAAGTGCCACTGGACATTAGCGCCATGTATGCCCTAGAAGAACTGCAGAGTCGTGGTATCCCGCGCGAGGAGATAGGTCTCTTCTACATCACTCCCTGCGCCGCCAAGGTGTCGGCAGTGAAGGCTCCCGTGGGTGAGGAGAAGAGCCTCATCGATGGTGTCATCAATATGAACCTGCTTTATAACCGTGTCTACAAGCACATCAAGGACATGGGGAAGAATCACCAATACAAGCCTCTGACACGTCAGCGCCTTTCGGCCGACGCGGTGCTCTCTACGTTGACCAACGGTGAGCGTCGCATCTGCACTGCCAAGCGCTCCTATTCCATCGACGGCATCGAGAATGTGATGGACTTTCTGGACAAACTGGAGAATGACGAAGTGGAGGGCGTGGAGTTCCTCGAACTAAGGGCTTGCGACCAAAGCTGCGCCGGCGCACTGCTTTCGGTGGACAACCGTTTCCTCTGCGGCGAGCGCATGTATGCCCGTGCCCGCAAGGCCGCGGAGCGCGAACGCAACGGCGAGATGGCCCGCGACCGCGAAATGGAGTAATATCGCGACTATTTGATTGAGCATTCGTTGGTGGACGAGGTGGAGCCCCGCTCGATGATGGTGCTCGATGAAAATATCGCAAAGGCACTGGAGAAAATGGAGAAAATCGAGAAAATGAAGGTGCACCTGCCACAGATCGACTGCGGCGTGTGCGGCGCTCCCACCTGCGAGGCTTTCGCCACCGACGTGGT
>CAJOGQ010000101.1 GCA_905234125.1 uncultured Bacteroidaceae bacterium
GATGTAATAACTGGCTGTGTACTCATCCATCAGTTCAAGGAACACCTTCTTGATGCGCGAACACTTCTCATTGATGGCATTGTCGAGCGGATTGATCAGATGATCCACGCTCTCCATCACCTTCTCCTTGTCCATGATCTTTGCCGTTGCCATGTAATATCGTGTCAATTCCTCACGATAATCAGCCAGGCGCTTGAACTCGATACCCTCTGGATGCGCCAGGAACAGCAGATAGACGGCTTTGTGCACAGGCTGCAGTTCCACCTCCTTATGATAGTCCTCCAAGATGAAACGATAATCCTCCGTGATGACCAGCCGACTCAGCCTCCCCTTGGCTGCTTCAATCCTGAGTTCCTCCAACAGAGGCACGCCAATGGCATGCAACAGCAGATCCTTCCTTCCTGCCTGTTGCAACTGCATGGCCAGACGCTTTATTTCCTGGGCCATCTCTTCAGGAGAAAGCATCCTCTCATTCATTCCGTCACATCCTTCATCAGACCATCAAACCACTTCTTCCACTTGCTTAGCATCGTGGGTTCCTCAGGTTCTTCCGGCTCCTCTGTTGTATCCGCCACTTCGGAGCTTGGGGATTTGTAATCCTCTTCTGGAATGGCTGGTTCTGGAGCAGGAGCAGAATCCACCTCGAATGGCAGTTCCTGGTCTTGAACGATGACCTGACCCACCGTTGGCTTCTTCTTGGGTTTATAAAGTTTGGGAATCAGATCCTCATAGATGTCATTATCCGACGTATGCACATCTGCCATCACCTCATTCTTCAGGTCATCCTCCAAACCTGTCGCCAGGATCGTCACCTTGGCATCCTCACCAAGCGTATCATCTGTCGACGTACCCCAGATCACATCAATATTCGGATCCAGTTGGTCGAAGAAATCATCTATCTCTTGCAACTCACGCACGAAGATCGGATGCTCGTCACTGGCATAGATATTAAACAGAATCCGTTTCGCCTTGCCGATGTCGTTGCCGTAGAGCAATGGGGAGTCGAGTGCGTCGATGATGGCCCTTTCCACACGATGTTCACCATTGGCACGCCCCATCGCCATGATGGCACCACCACCGTTCTTCATCGTAGTCTCCACATCACGGAAGTCACTCTTGATACCTCCGTCGCTGGGCATCGTAATCAGTTCTGAGATACCTTTCACGGCATCCATCAGGATATTGTCGGCCCTCGCAAACGCCTCCTTCACAGACAGGTCGGAATCAGCATACACATCACAGAGCCGTTCGTTGTTCACAATCAACAGTGCGTCCACATTCTTCCGCAGTTCATCCACGCCCTTCAGTGCCTTGATGATCTTACGCTTCTTCTCGAAATAGAACGGGATCGTCACCACGCCCACCGTCAGCAGTCCCATGTCCTTCGCCACGCCAGCAATCACAGGGGCTGCTCCAGTACCCGTGCCACCACCCATACCTGCTGTCACAAAGACCATCTTCGTGCCGTCGGAAAGCAACTTCACAATATCGTTGATATTAGCCTCTGCCTCTTTCTTGCCCAGTTCAGGATTGGCACCAGCACCAAGACCTGACTCGCCCAGCATGATCTTCACAGGCACTGGCGACCTGGAAAGCGACTGGCTGTCCGTATTGCAGACGGCGTATGTCACACCCCCAATGCCCTCATTATACATATTGCGCACGGCATTGCAGCCGCCACCACCTACGCCAATCACCTTGATGATGCCCTGCATCGTATCCCTGATGCCGTCAAACTCGATTATTTCCTCACCCATAACTACATATTATTACTTAGTTTGCACTGACTTCGCATTTCGTGTGCAAAGTTAGCAAACTTTTCTCACATCTCCAAATCTCCGCAAGGCTTGCGAAGGAAAAAAGAATTTTCAAATTTGTCCGGCTTCGACCATCAGCACCACGCGCTCGGTGAGGCGGTCAACGCCTTTGGCGTCGTACTCCTTCTTCAGCGAGGCACCGAAGCCCCAGGCGAACACCTGCCAGAAGCCTGCTCGCAGCGGTCCCATAAAGGCCTTGATCATATCATAGCCTGTGGAGTGGCACTCACGGTCGATGAGCTTGATGAGCAGTTTGCCCTGCGAGTACGTGAGTTTCTTCATTTTCGGCTTATAGGTGCGGAAGATGTCGTCCTCCACGCGCTTGATATGCTCCTCCTTCGCCTTGTCGTTGGGCAGCGTCTCCAAATATTCCGTGGTCTCGATGAGTATCTGGCGTGCCTCCTTGGCGAGGGGCAGCACCTTCTTCACGTTTTTCACCAGACGCATATACGACTCGGCCTGTTTCTTGTTCTTGAATGTCAGCTGTGGATACACGTACACGTTGTTCATCTCCATATACTGGATGCTGTCGCCCTCAT
>CAJOGQ010000102.1 GCA_905234125.1 uncultured Bacteroidaceae bacterium
TATGAGAGAAATCAAATATATCATGGTGCATTGCACCGACACCTGCGAAGGCAGGGAAGTAACGGCAGAAGAGGTGGACCATTGGCACCGTCAGCGCGGCTTCGTCATGATAGGCTACCACTATCTGGTGCGCCTCGACGGCACCGTGGAGCACGGCCGCCCGCTCTTCATGAAGGGCGCAGCATGCCCGAGATGTGGAGCTAACGCACAGGGCATCCATGTGTGCTATGCAGGAGGCCGCAACCTCCATGGAGAGACCGCCGACACCCGCACGCCCCAGCAGAAGAGCGCCCTGCGCCTACTGCTCTACGACCTCAAGCAGCGATACCCCAAGGCCCGCATCTGCGGTCATCGCGACTTCGACCGAGGCAAGGCCTGCCCCTGCTTCGATGCCGCTCAGGAGTATAGCGACCTGTAGCAACCGCATTGAATACCTTTTCATTTATAAGTGGTACGCCCCTTGGCTGTCGTGATGACATCCAAGGGGCTTTTCTTATGCAAAGACACGCACTTCCCCTGTGTTAACTGCGGAAGTGGAGAAATCAGACTTTTGGACATTTGGACATTTGCATCATCGGAAGTTGGCTCCTTAGATTGTCGAGTTCCTCACCTCAATCTTGCAGTTGGCGGGTTGCCTGACGTTCTCGTCGATGGTTACCGATCCAATGGAATCGGCCACGATGAGGCCGGAGGTGGGGTTCTTGATGTTCTCGACATGGCCGCGAATGTCGGCCTTTACGGTGCTGTATTCAAACAGACGGTCGCAGGCGGCATCAAATGTGCAGTTCTCTAAAAGGAGACTGTCGGCATAGCAGAGGAGCTGTTCGCCAGAAAGATGGCAGTTTACCAGTCGCACGTTCTTCGAGTGCCAAGCCAGATACTCGCCATCAAGACGCGAGTCGTAGATGTTCACGTTCTCACACTCCCAGAAGGCGTCCTTGCTCACAATGTCAGCATCGTGCAGCTCGACGTTCTTGCAATACTGGAACACATACTTTGAGTCGCTCTTCAGGCCGTTGATGCGGATGTAGTCGCAGAACATAAAGGGATAGGTACCACCGTGCAGCTCGATGTTCGTGCCTTCGACGAAACTACAGCGCCAGAAGGTCTCGTCGGCATCATTGATGACAACGTCTTCCAAATGCAGGTGATGCATTTCGCGGAACATTTTCGGAGCGTCGATGCGGGTGTTGCGCATGATGAGATGATTGCTGTACCACAAGGCTGAGCGTGCACCCGCATCAAACTGGCAACGGTTGATGGAAAACCGCTCCACGTGCCAGAAAGGATACTTGCCCCAGAAACGGCAGTCCTCTGACTCAATGTCCGAACAATGCTTGATGGCACTCTCGCCCTCGCCGATGGTCACTTGTTCCAGTTTCAGGTGGTGCTGCTCGAAAAGTGGACGTTCTCCTTCGAAATGTTGATTTTTGATTATTTCCATATGATTTATTCGTACTCCAACCGAGAATCGAACTCGGATCTACTCTTTAGGAGAGAGTTGTTCTATCCATTGAACTATTAGAGCCCATGAGCACAGATTAAAATGCGTGTGCAAAATTACAAAGAAAAAAGGAAATAAAGGAAGAATCCCATCAGATTTTTTCCTTCTATTGACTTTTTTTGTGCTCTTGGAAAGAAAAAGTATGGATTTTTGTGGAAATATTTGCATAATTCAAGGAATTATCGTACCTTTGCAGCGTTCAGTGGAATGAGGGGCTTCTCAAAAGCTCCTCATTTCTTTTATAAACAGCCAAAGAATGATTACAAAGGAAACAATCAAAACATGGGTAGAAGAGTGGCTCCAGCGGGGCGACTACTTCCTGGTTGACATTATGATGGATGGCGACCGCATCGTCATCGAGATTGACCACGCCGACGGCGTATGGATTGAGGACTGCGCAGCGCTGAGCCGTTTCCTGCAGGAGCAGTTGGGCGAGGAGCTGGGCGACTATGAATTGGAGGTAGGTTCTGCGGGTATTGGTCAGCCTTTCAAGGTGATGCAGCAATACCGCAACCACATTGGTAAGGAGGTAGAGGTATTACAGAAGAACGGTCAGAAGGTGCAGGGCACGCTGGTGTCTGTCGCTGACGACCGCACGTTTGTCGTGAAGGTCCAGGAGAAGCAGCACGTCGAGGGCAAGAAGCGCCCCGTACTGGTGGATGTCGAGAAGACCTTTGCCATGGACGACATCAAGTACTGCAAGTACCTGTTGAACTTCAAATAGTAAAAAGTAAATAGTAAAATAGTAAATATAAGTTATGGCAACAAAAACTACGAAGGGCCCCTCAATGATTGAGACCTTTCAGGAATTTAAAGAGACAAAGAACATTGACCGTA
>CAJOGQ010000103.1 GCA_905234125.1 uncultured Bacteroidaceae bacterium
AACGAAGCCATCTCCTTCCCGCCGTTCCTCAAAGTCATTGAAGAGGTGACAGAGAATCCAGACTATTACAACTCAAACATTTCAAAACGAAAATAATTAGTTTATGAAATTAAGAGTCTTAAGAAGATTTTTCGACGCTTTCAATAAGGATGTGAACCTTGATGAAGGAACAATTATTGAAGTCAAAGATTGGGTACGCGCAGAACGATTATTATCTAATGGCATTTGTGAAAACTATGAGGGAGAAGCACATCCTTTATTAACTCTATCCATTCCAGACGCTCACAAAGCTATCCGAAATAAGTTTAAAGATTCGTTGTCAGAATGGATGGTTCCTATAACAGGATATGACTATCCCTTTAGCATCAGCCGTTACCTGCTCACTCAGGAAGAATATGCTGCAATTATGGCGATTCCGCTAGAGAAGGTCGGTTCATCCCCATGTGGTGCAAATTTACCTTTCCTTACTAAGAGACATGTGTTTTGGAAGGATCCCTATAGAGGAGGTATTATTAGAGGATGTCAACAAGACATTGATTGGTTAAAAGAGTTTCTAAATACGCTAAATCGCCTAACCGATCACACATTCAGACTTCCTACAATAAATGAGTGGGAATATGTGGCCAGCAATGGAGGCAAAGAATACGATTTCAAGGAATTTGATCCTCATATTCATGAGGTGGGAAAGGGTGATGCAAATGAGTTGGGCATATATAATATGTTGGAAGATCCTTTCGAATTATGCAAAGTATTTCCATCCGGGGCATATGTCGGAAAGGTAGGGCCAAACAATCAATATGATGTATTACGTTCCTATACATCAAAGTATGAAGTACAATTTCAAGTATCAGTTCGGTTGGTTGAATCATCTGTTCATCTATGCAACATTATCGAATGTCATCCAGATTTGGAAGAAGAAATAATAGATGCCGTGGAATTTTATTACGATGATTACTCGGATTTACGTGACAATTGGGAGAATTAGTTGTTAGAAATATAATCTATTCACTATAAAGAAACGACTATTTTTTGACATGGACAATGTGCTGGTTGATTTTCAATCAGGACTTGACAAGATAGATGAAGAAACGAAGAATCTGTACAGGGCAAAGGGGCCTGAAGACAAAGACCGTTTGGACTAGATCCCTGGTTTGTTCGGAAAGATGGAGCCGATGCCTGGTGCCATTGAGGCTGTACACAAACTGGCAGAGGTGTATGATGTGTTCATCCTCTCTACTGCTCCCTGGAAGAATCCTTCAGCATGGTCGGATAAGGTGGAGTGGGTAACGAAATACCTTGATGACGTGTTTCATAAGCGAATGATCATCACCCACCGTAAAGACCTTCTCGAGGGTGACTATCTGATTGACGACCGAGGCAAAAATGGAACTAGTGAGTTCAAGGGAGAGTGGATTCATTTCGGTTCAGAGAGGTTCCCAAATTGGGATGCTGTTCTCTCGTATTTGTTGTAAAAAAAGACGACAATTACACATTTGAAGTTGCGCCCAACACGGATTTTTTGTATCTTTGCGCCATTAAAACCCATAATGATGGTATCCACTCGCAAATATCCCGTTGGCATACAGACCTTCTCCCGCCTCCGCGAAGAAGGCTATCTTTATATTGACAAAACAGACTTGATTTGGAAGATGACCAAGGAGAGTCCCTTTGTCTTCCTCAGTCGTCCGCGCAGGTTCGGCAAATCACTGCTGACCACTACCTTGGACGCATACTTCAAAGGGCAGAAAGAACTTTTCGAGGGGTTGAAAATCATGGATCTGGAAACGGAGTGGGTTTCATATCCCGTGCTCCATTTCGATTTGAGCGGTGCCAAGCATCTGCCCGTCGAACAGGTCAAGGCGGAGTTGGTGAGACAGCTTGCCATCCTGGAAAAGGACTACGGCAGTGACGAGACAGAGGTCTCCCCAGGCATGAGGCTGGCTGGATTGATCCAGCGATCCTTTCAGAAATCCGGCCGCCAGGCAGTGGTCGTCATTGACGAATACGACGCTCCTCTGTTGGATGTGCTTCACGACCCAGAACGGTTAGAGGCGGCCCGCGAAGTGATGCAGGAGTTTTACCAACGACTGAAAATGTGCGAGGGGATGATCCGCTTCTGCTTCATCACCGGCATCACCAAGTTTTCGCAGCTGAGCATCTTTTCCACTATCAACAACCTTACCAACATCTCGATGGACTCCAAGTACGCCGCTATCTGCGGCATCACGGAGGAGGAACTCGCCACCCAGATGGCTCCCGACATCGCCATGCTGGCCAGGGAGTACGAGTGCACCCCCGAAGAGATGCATGCCAAGTTGAAACGTTTGCCAAGATGTCCCCCGATGTCTATAATCCCTTCAGTCTGTTGAAATGTTTCAATCAAAGGGATATCGCCAACTACTGGTTCGACAGTGGCACTCCAACCTTCCTCATTCGTCAGATGCAGCATTTCCGCACCGACATCACGACCATGGATCACATTGAAGCGTCAGCATCTTCCTTTGACAGACCTACAGAGGCCATGACCACCGCTCTCCCGCTGCTTTACCAAAGCGGCTATCTCACCATCAAGGATTATGACCGGAGATCCAACTCCTACATTCTCGCCATTCCCAACAACGAAGTGCGT
>CAJOGQ010000104.1 GCA_905234125.1 uncultured Bacteroidaceae bacterium
CCGTTGTTGGTCACACCCTTCAGACGGATGCTCTCCCCGAAGTTCTTTCGGATGAGCATGATGCAACGCCGTTCCTCTTCCTGATTCCTGAAGGCCGACAGCCCGCCAGCGTTCACGAATGTGTCCTTCTGGCTGAACGAGTACCGGAGGTCGGTCAGGATCCTTCGCTCCTTGTACTTCATGTAGCAGGAAATCCAGAAATCTTCTTTCAACCTCAATTCCTCGTTCCACCACACGTTCTTGTTGTACCGGACACCATACGAGCATCCAGTTATCATCTTCGTCAGGCTCAGCCATGCGTCTTCCTCGTACATCATCGGGCTGATCCGTGAGGTGAACCCGAACACATGAACATCGAGCATGCAGGCAAGCTCGTGCAATTCGTTGATGAGGGCCGTTACCCTCTCCTTGTCCTTGATGACCGTCTTCTCTCCTGGCACTGCCGCCAAGTACTTGCAGGCATGCACATCGTCATCCAGCATGAAAAGCTCCCCAAAGTGCTTTGCCATCCAGTTTCGTTTGGGTATCAGTCCTATCACGTCATCGGGATGGGTGACTATCTCACATTCGGGATTGTAACGCTCGTACTGCTCCCTCTGACTCTCTGCCACGCAGATGATGGGGTTCGTTACTAAGTTCTTCGCGAACACCCTGTCCCAGCGCTTATGACTTGGGATGACTATTTTCAAGGGCATGGCGCACATCCTTTATGTCGATCACGTTACTCTTCATCAGCTTCCCCGTCTTGTACGACTTCATCTTCTGCATCCCCAGACGCTCACGAAGCCAGTTGCTGTCAACCTCGCTGCCGCTCTGGATGATGAATAGCTCGTGCCGTTCGTCGTACTTGGGGATGAGGGGATAGACGGCATCATCGTCCCTGATGGCCTCAAAGCGCTCCTTGAAGGGGTCTTTTTCCTTCTCCTTTGGGAACTCAAAGCCCCACCCTTCGAGCATCTCCCTGTCCCACTCGTTGTCGATAATGTCCATGTCATCCTCTCCATACGAAATGTTGTCCTTCGCCGCATACTCGCACAGCTTGACCACTGGCGTGTCCACAGGAAGCACCTTGCAGGGCATCTCCTTCAATCCCAACTCCCTGCCACCTCTCAGGCGCAGGTTTCCGCAAACGGTGACGAACTTGTCACCATTCGGGAACACGATCAGTTCACGCAATTCGAGCATCTCCGGGCAGTCCTTCATGCTCTGAACCATCGCCTCAAAACGATAGTCCCTAACAAAGCGAGGGTTCTTAGGCAAGCCCTCCACTTGACCCCGATTCAGCTCCAACAGCTTCACGGGAATCATCCGAATCTCAGTCTTCATACTACAAAATTTTAATTCAACAACACTATAATCATCAGCACCTTTGGCAGTGCTTTACTTTCCGAGTCTCTTTTTAATCAAGATCTCCACATCTTCGCTGTCGGACACCTGCTTCATGGTGGCGACGCAATAGACGATGAGGTCGGCAAGACGTTCACACAGCATCGACTTCTCGCTGTGCTGGTCAAGCCTCGTCTCCGCGTCATTGATGGCCTTGACGCTCTTGTCTATCTTAATCCACTCACGCATGATGGCGAGGCTGTAGCATTGCAGCGGATTGTTTTTGGGAATCTTGAAGCGTCTCCGCATCAGGTGGAGGCAGTCAGCAGCCCAAGTGTTCAGTGTAATCATACAGGCTTACGTTACATGATGGCAGGGTGACGTGAGCCACCCTTGCCGGTTAAGGGTTATTGTTGATACTTCATCTTCACCTTCTCTTTCTCCTTCTCAAGTTTTTCTTTGTACTCTGCAATCAATTTCCCGTACTCGTCGGGAATGAGGGCTCTCGCTATCTTTTCTCTCAGATACCCGCCGGAACTGTACAGGTAGGAGTACCTTCCAACAAATTCCTTGATGGCGTTTGCAAGTATCTCCCAAAACTTCTCCTCATTGTCGAGCATTTTGTCAACCTCTTCTTCTCTACGACCTTCAATCAGTTTCCGCTTGTAGTCAAAATTGCACGATTCGAGGATGATTCTCCGCTTCACATGGCGCAGGGTTTCACCGCATGACACGAACTTTTCAGCAGGAATCTCCTTTATCATCTTCAACAGCTCTCCGTCAATCTTCTCGTGGTTCTTCTTCGTCACGGCATCGAGTTCCATCTTCATCCTCTCATCATCGGTCATGTTGGCATTGGTGTAGTCAACCCCCTTCTTGTAGAAGTACATGTTCTCATACT
>CAJOGQ010000105.1 GCA_905234125.1 uncultured Bacteroidaceae bacterium
AGTCGGTAGAGCACAACACTTTTAATGTTGGGGTCTTGGGTTCGAACCCCAAGCGGATCACGAAAGAGAGGACATTTGACCTCTCTTTTTTATTAGTAACGATTCCACAATACCACAAGAGTTGAAACGACAATGACTGCCAAGGAGATTTTTGAACTTCGCAAACAAGGGCGATGGGAGGAAGCCTACGAGGCTGCACGGGCATTGTATGCTGAAGACAAAGGGCTATATGCTTGTTCCGCGATGTTCTGGACGGCTGTTGACATGCTACGAGAAAGGGCTAACGAGGATCGCATGGAGGAAGCCCACAAAATCTATTTGGCTCTGCAACGCTTGTCAAAGGTGATGGATGATGACAAGGGCTGGATTCGTGATGCGATGAAAAACTGCGACATGCTCCTTCATAAAGGTATCAGCAGAAAGAATCTTGTTGACAACGGACCTGAACATCTGCAAATAGGCGTATGGGGCGAGGAGCTGGCTGCATCTTTCCTGCGTGAGAAAGGTTTCGTGATTCTTCAACTTGACTGGCGCTCCAAACATCGTGACATCGATATCATTGCCCAAGATGGTGACTGTCTGGTCTTTGTGGAAGTGAAGACAAGACGCAACTGCGATTATGCCGACCCACTCTCAGCCGTAGATTACAAAAAGCTGAAGAATCTTCGTCTGGCCATCAATCATTACGTCAAATACCATCACATTGACAATCCCTTCCGTTTTGATGTCATCACGATTGTCGGCACGCCCAGTGGTGGTACTCCGGAAATCAACCATATCGAGGATTTCCGCATTTTCTAAAAAAGAGCCGAAAAAAAAGGCCTTTGTCTCGGAAAAACCGAAATAAATTTGGTTTTGTGCCCGACTTTTCGTAACTTTGCAGACTAAATGGAATAAAAACAGAAATTGAAAGAAATATGAATGTACTGGAACTTGAACTGAGTGAACAAGAAATTCTTCGTCGTCAGTCGCTCGACGAGCTGCGGAGAATAGGCATTAACCCCTACCCTGCAGCCGAATATCCCGTAAATGCATGGAGCACCGATATCATTGACAACTTCGAGGATCTGCCCGTCATTGGAAAAGATGAGGAAGGCAACGATGTACGCGAGACGGCCACAGCGGAAAACAGCCGTATGGTGAGCATCGCCGGCCGAATCATGAGCAAAAGCATCATGGGTAAGGCCGCTTTTGCCAAGCTGCAGGACTCCAAGGGCCGCATCCAGGTTTACGTGCAGCGTGACTCCATCTGTCCCGACGAGAATAAAGACCTCTATAATGTCGTGTTCAAGAAGCTCCTTGATCTGGGCGACTTCATTGGCGTGAAGGGCTATGTGTTCCGCACCAAGACGGGCGAAATCAGCGTTCACGTGATGGAGCTGACCGTATTGAGCAAGAGTCTGAAGCCACTACCGGTGGTGAAGACCGATGCCGACGGCAAGGTATATGATGCATTCGACGATCCCGAGTTGCGCTATCGTCAGCGCTATGTGGATCTGGTGGTGAACGCAGGCGTGAAAGAGACCTTCCTGAAGCGTGCCACCATCATCCGCACCATGCGCCGCATCCTCGATGATGCCGGCTATACTGAGGTGGACACCCCCATCCTACAGAACATCGCCGGTGGTGCATCGGCCCGTCCGTTCATCACTCACTTCAATGCCCTGAATCAGGACATGTATATGCGTATAGCTACGGAGCTCTACCTGAAGCGCCTCATCGTGGGTGGCTTCGAGGGTGTCTATGAGATGGGCAAGAACTTCCGTAACGAGGGTATGGACAAGACCCACAACCCTGAGTTCACCTGCATGGAGCTCTATGTGAGCTACAAAGACCTGCTGTGGGGTATGACCTTCACGGAGAAGATGCTGGAGGAAATCTGCACAGCCGTCAACGGCAAGCCTGAGGTGGAGATTGATGGAAAGGTGATCTCTTTCCGCGCCCCCTTCCGCCGCCTGCCCATTCTCGATTCCATCAAGGAGAAGACGGGATTTGACTGCGAGGGTAAGAGCGAAGATGAGATTCGCGACTTCTGCAAGTCAAAGGGCATGGAGGTTGACGAGACCATGGGCAAGGGCAAGCTCATCGACGAGCTCTTCGGCGAGTTCTGCGAGGGCACCTTCATCCAGCCCACCTTCATC
>CAJOGQ010000106.1 GCA_905234125.1 uncultured Bacteroidaceae bacterium
AGGTATTGACCCGACAGCAATCTGGTATATGATGAAGCATCACTGCCAGCTCCATCAGCAGGACAGAACCGTAGGGAGAAGTCTGGAACGTCTCATGGTTCAGTTTGTAATCTCCCCCTCCAAGGAAGAGGCTACCAACTTCACCATGAATGACTGGGCGAACCTTCAAGATGAAAGTCTGGAGACAATGGACTCCCTCGGACTCATCCCCAAGGGCATGAAGAAGGAAGTGAAGACCAATTTCCGCAACTCAATGAATGTGGGTGGACTTCACTCTGATTCCAAGTCTGGGACGCTGCACCTCCACATGGATTGTTGCCGTGTTGACCTTGAAGGCAATACCAACGATGTCCATGATATTCATAAGAGGGCAATGATGGCTGCGGAAATTATCAACATGCGTCATGGTTGGAAGCAGCCAAAGGAGATACGTGAAATGCGAAAGGAAGAGATTGAGGAGTTTTGCGAATACACCCTTCAGAAGATGCAGGAGTTTGACATTGATTTCTATTTCAAGATGCTTCGTATGAAGGGCTATGAGGTCACACCTCGCTATGACAGAAGCAAGAATCTTGTTGGCTACACTATTGGCAAGAATGCCTCAGTGTTTAAGGCTTCAGAGATAGGACGTAAGTTCATGGCATCACAGCTTGAATCCACATGGAAGAAACTCCATCCGAAACTTGTTCAGGTTAAGGTGAAACCTTCTGCCCCGACTGTTACTCCAAGCAGTCGTCCAGTCCGTCTGACTGTCCAAACAACGGCATCTACCCAGCCCAAGGTGCAGTCAAGAGTTCAGGCAAAGCCTGTGCCATCCTTCACCAGATTCAACATCGACACACCTATTGGCAGCAAGGCTGTTGAGATTCCCAACTCGGTCAAGGATATATTCCTCAATGAGGCTCAGATTCCAGAGGGAAATGATACTGCCACGATTGAGAACGTAGCACATACTGCCATGCTTCTCTTTGCAGGATACATCGATGCCGCTACGTCCATGTCCGAATCTTGCGGAGGTGGTGGCGGATCCACCCCTGAATCTGATTGGGGCAAAAGGGATGACGAGGACGAACGCACCTATGCTCGCCGATGCCTTCAGATGGCACATTCCATGTGCAAGCTAAAATCAGTTAAACGCAGTTTCCACCGATAAAATAATATTATACATTTATGATTAAAAAGAGTAAGAATAATGAGAATAAGCCTGACTTCGATGTAATGTTCAACGAAGTTCAGGAGGAAATACAGGAGAAGGATGCCGAACAAGACATCATCAGTCGTGTTCCTGAACTCAGGAAATTGAGTGAGAACATTGACAAAGCCACAGACAATTGGGTCAATTCGACTCTTCAACTTGAATCTGCCATCCATGAGTATCAACGTGCTGAGGTAAAACTGGGTAACGCTGTCAACACCATCAGTGACCAGGTTGACACGATTAAAAAGCACATCGACCAAATTATAGAAGATGCGCCCACCAAGTTGAAGGTGACCGTAACAGTATGTGATACTGACTGGCAGAAGATGCAAGAACTCCATAACCAATGGATGGAACAGGAGAAACAGATGCTTGCCGACCAATACAAACAGCAGGAAGTTCTATGGCAGAAGCAGAGTCACAGACTTACTGACATTGTGAGGAACAACGAAGGTGTATGGCTGTCACAGCGTTTGTTCTACATCATCGGCTCCCTTTCCCTTCTGTCAATCATAACGATTGTGTTGGAGATTGCCTTCTATGTGTATTTCCATTGGATTCTATAGGAATTATCTCGGTGTTCTGTGGAACAACCCCGTCTCATCATCACGACGCGAAGAGGCTTGGTGTCTATAGGTCTTTGAACTAATTTCGACGGCATCGTCAATCTGCTGTGTCGTGCCGTCGTGGTTGGCGTTGCTCAGCGGCGCCAGCTAGTTGGTAGGTAATGTTGGGCTCTCCATAATCCTTACTGTTTTTTGAAAGTTTGACATAAAGTGAATGGGTTACGAATCGTTATTTGAGTTTATCTAATAACCTTTGAAGTTCGTAATCG
>CAJOGQ010000107.1 GCA_905234125.1 uncultured Bacteroidaceae bacterium
TATCGGGATGCATTATTTGAGAAAGGTGAATGAGGAGATTGAGAGTTTGGATAGGATAATGGAAAGAGGATATGAAGTGAGGGAGGATGATGGAAGAGGCATTGAGGAGATCTTTGATGTGATGGATGAGAGAGGGAATGAGGATGAGAGATATGATAAGCTGGATAGAATCTGGAGTAAGTTGAAGGAAGTGGATAGGATGATATTGGAGAGTTATTATGTGGATGGATGTAGAATGGAGGAAATTGCGAAGAGGATTGGATATAAGAATGGTAATAGTGTGAAGAGTAAGAAAAAGAAAGTTTTGATGAAAATAATGGAGATGCGAGATAGGGCGGATTTTAAAGATCTGCCCGTTGCTGCATAACATATAATATATCAAGATATGGAAGAACAAAAGTATCATTACAAATATCCGCATCCATGTGTAACAACGGATTGCGTGATTTTCGGATTCGACAGGACAAAACTCAATGTCCTGTTGATAGAGCGTGGAATTGAACCATTCAAGGGACGTTGGGCATTCCCCGGTGGGTTCCTTAAGATGGACGAGACTGCCCTGCAAGGCGCGAAGCGCGAACTATACGAAGAGACTGGACTGAAGGATGCCTACATCCATCAGTTCCATGCATTCTCTGGTGTGGATCGTGACCCTCGTGAGCGAGTCATCACCATCGCTTACTTCGCCTTGGTGCGTCTCAGTGAGGTAAAGGCTGGCGACGATGCAGCCAAAGCCCAGTGGTTCCCGCTCGACAAGGTGCCCTCGCTGGCATTCGACCACGACTTGATTCTGCGGGAGGCCACCAATGAACTGCGTCGCCAGATTCACTTCGAGCCAATCGGCTTCGAGTTGTTGCCCGAGAAGTTCACTATGACCCAGTTGCAGCACCTCTATGAGGCTATCCTCAGTGTGAAGTTCGACAGGCGCAACTTCTGCAACAAGATGCAGAAACTGGGCATACTGACCCAGCTTGACGAAACGCTCCCAATGCCCAACAAGAAAGTGGCATTCCTCTATAAGTTCAACCCGGAGAGCTACAACGAGATGAAAGAAAAAGGCTTCCGCCTGGAATTTTAACATTTCGTACAATTAGCAGGTGTTTTCATACAACAACCCTGGTATTCCTTGCAAAAGCATCTATTATTTACTAATTTTGTACCGGATAAAGCAATCAAATCAATTAAACACTAATTAATGGAGTACACAGTAGCAGATTTAATGAAAGCGGCATCGATGATGTCGAAGACGTATTTTGGTCGTAAAAATGAGTACACCATCTCCTTCACCAAAGAAGATGATGGTTGCTGGTACGTGGATTACCCAGAATGGCCTTTCGACCATCACAACCTGATGATGGTGGAAGGAGCCGATGATCTGTGTGAGCTTCTTTCTTACGACGGGACGCATACCCAAATCAAGGTATGTGTAAACATCGCTTCTGACAGGATGCCTAAAGGCTGGTTCCGGATTGCCAAAGAAGACTCCAGCATTACAGGAGGTGCCCACTATCAGGTGGAACTCGTAGCCGCCAACTCCTTTGGAGCTTATATCTGGTTATGTCCTGTAACCCTCTTCGTGCTGGGCCAGTATCCCGATTATATGTGGATAAAGCCCTTGAATCTCAATGATGACAAGATGAAGAAACTGGGATTGAAAGACTAAAGCCAATGGGAGATTTACAAAGGTTCCTAACAGCACAAGATGGTCAAAGAGGTGATGGCACCTTGTATGAACTGGCTTTGAAAGAAATCCAAGAGGGTAAACTTGGATTCGAATGCTGGATCAGGTATGTCGAAAAGGGACAAGCCAGTTGACCGATTTCTATGGCCTAGATGGACGTGAAGAAGCGAAAGCATACTTCGAGCGATCTTAAGAGAAAGGCTCATTAAGGCGGCACAAGTCCTATTGGAAATAGACAAGCCGATATTTGAGATCTTCAGCAATCTGGGCGTGATGAAACTACGAACATGTATGCTCTTGTTTGCCTCAATCTCTGATGAACCCGTGTTCAAACAGGTATTAAGAAAGTATGGCTGGAAATGATTGGTTACTTTTTTGCGAGATTTGGTAATATAGTATAGACGTTAATCACTAAACAAAGGAGGATATGGAAATTCAGATTACAGCAATCAAGTTTGAAACAGTGAACGGAAAGAAGACAGGAAAGTCATTTGCTTTCAAGTTGGATCCAAAGAAGATGGCTGTCTATAAGACGGAAGCCACTGTCCGTAAGAGGGTTGAGGAATAT